>NZ_AP028067.1:1586698-1904038 GCF_030297155.1 Vibrio sp. FE10
TCGACTCTTACATCAAATAATCGGCTCGGTTAATCTGCTTTCATTTGTGACTTTCTTTTCTGCAGTTCTTTCTTAAGAGTATTGATGGCGTAAGGCTTCATCGTTTTCCAAGCCTTACACTCTTCTCGGGTTCGAGCGCAGCCTAAACACCATCCCTTACTGTTTGAAAAGTCGCACATATCAATACATGGGCTTTTTTGTTTTTTCATTTAGAGTCTGTCCTATTTAAAGTCAGTCTTAGTTAGAGTCTGTCTAGAACTTTGTCGACACTTGCTTCAAGAGTACGTAATCGGTTGAATTCTTCAAACAAACGCTGTTCAAGATTTTTGAAGTTTAACGGTAACGTTCGTTGGCAAATGCCGTAACTGTTGTCTTGGGTTTTGTATCCCTTCCAACTTTCAATGCGGCTTTTTTCTAACTCTTTAAACTGACGTATAAATTCAGCTTGAGCGGGGCAATCTTCTTCTGCGTGCATGCAAATAGGAAAGGCTTTCTGTTTGATTTGAGGGCCTTCGATAAACGTCTCAAAGTGAATGCCGCCTTGGCTTTGGTTAAACCAGTTCTCTTTATAGAGTTGAAGGTACTCACCACGGTTATGGATTTCCCAACCATCTTCAAACCAATTCGCGTTTCGTAGCATTTTCTCTAGGTTGCGGAACACACCCTTAACGTCTTTCATCTGGAAACTCTACTTTGCTAATAGGGTTGCTAGGGGATACGAGATATATCGTTCAAAAAAACTATACTCCCCTCCAGTATAAAATACTACCCCCTAGTATATGTGGTTATTTGAAGTTTAAGATTAAGAGGGTGGTTCTTAGTCGTTTGAACAAAAAAATGCCTCGCAAGAGCGAGGCATTTTTTGATTGGGCAAGGAGGGTACTAGGCCGCTTTTCTAGATCAGTCAGTGTTTTTGGTAAACGGATTTTAGAAGAACTTCTTAATCGCTTTTTCAGCACATGCGACATCTAAATGACCACCCGGAGCACCACCCACACCAATCGCACCAATCATGGCATTGTTCAGTTGTACTGGAACGCCACCTGCTAGGAACAACAAGTTGTCGTCCATATTCTGTAAGGGTTGCATGATAGGTTTGTCGGCGATGAGCTTCATCAAGTTACCTGACGGCTGCTTCATGCTTGCCACGGTGAACGCTTTTTTGCGTGAGCTATCAAGTGTGTGGATGCCAGCGCCATCAGAACGCAGTTGAGCAATCACATTGCCCGACAAATCAACAACAGTCGCAGAAACCTTGTAGCCATCGGCTTCACATTGATTGACGGCTTCATGGGCAAGCTTGAATGCTGCTTCTGATGAGATTTGAGTGAAAGAGACCGATTGTGTCTCTGCCGCCATTGCATTGTGAGAAAGGCTAAGGAAACTAAGAGTTGCTGCTAGTACAGTAAGTTTTGTCGTTTTCATGTTTACTCCGTTAAAGCATTTGTTTTCAAAATATTGGATTTTGGTTCTAGGGACTTGTTTGGTATGAACAAGCCACTTTTAATCAACAGGTTCATACTAACGAACGCATGATTACGACTGGCTTTCTAGAACATTACAAAGTTGCAATGTTGGTTATATTCGAGAAAGGATATTGATAGAGTGTATTCAGACCACGGCTAACAGATAAACGGACGTTAATGAAAATACTATTGATTGAAGATGACATTCATATCGCGAGATTTTTGGTGAATGGTTTTCAGCAAGAAGGGATAACGGTGACTCACTCAGCAGATGGTGTTGATGGATTGCATGAGGCCATAACCGAAGAATACGACGTGATCATTCTCGATATCATGTTGCCCAAGAAAGACGGATTTGAAGTGTTGGCTGAACTCAGAGGGCAGGGCTACGCGATGCCCGTCATCATATTAAGTGCTAAGCATTCAGTGGAAGAGCGAGTACAAGGATTACAGTCGGGCGCTGATGATTATCTAGTGAAGCCTTTTGCATTTCCTGAGCTGCTTGCTCGTTGCCAAACCTTGGTGCGCCGAGGCAAACAGCCTACACCTCAAGCATTAGAACTGCATTACGATTCGCTGAGTCTAGACCTTCTTAAACACACGCTACAAAGAGATCAACAAACGATCACCATCAACCAGCGCGAGTTTATGCTGATGAAGTTGCTGCTCGAAAATCCAGAGGCTGTTATGTCGAAAACGGCGATCCTTGAGCATGTTTGGGGGCATCAATTTGATCCACAAACCAATGTGGTCGATGTACTGGTGTGCCGTCTTCGCAGCAAAGTCGATAAGGGTTTTTCTAAGCCATTGATTCACACACTTCGAGGTGTTGGCTATGTCCTCAAGTCGTAGTGTTGAACAGGCGCTTGCCAAAACGCAGAGGCATTTGTTGGTTCGCTTTATGTCGACCTTGCTGCTCTGCTTACTGTTGGTGGAGTTGATCGTCGGGGCTATTTTCTTTTTCGATCTCTATCAAACCGAGAAGAAAATCCTTACGTCTATGTCGACCGAGTATCAGCGCATTTTAACTTACGATTCGAGTGAGCGATTGGTCCATGTTTTAGAAGCCAATCCTCATCGGCTACTCGAAAACAACATTGCGGCTTATAAGGTTGAGAAGGGCGTTTCATCTGAGGGAGTATTCATCGCTGGTGCTCAAAACCTATCAATAGAACAACCTTTTTCCAGCTACCAAATTGATGAGAATCGCTCATGGTTGGAAAGCTTCATCTTTAGTCCCTATATGTCGTTATCTATTGAAGGAGAGCAGCATGATTTCTGGTTGGTTTTGGATAACCGAGCAAGAGACTTTATTGCCTACAATCAATGGCTAATGACCTTGTATGCGTTGCTTGCACTTGTGGCGGTGACTGCGGTATTTACTCGTAACATTATCCAGAGTGCGATGTCACCGCTCATTACCTTTGGTGACCTGCTCGATAAGCTTAAAAAAGGGCAGTTAGAGTTTCCTAGCACTGACACTAAGACAGAATCCGAATCTGAAATACCGCAAGGACTTAACGTGATCAGTTCCAGTGTTCACACCGCAGTTGCAAAGCTTCAGCATGTAACGACAACCTTGAATACGACGGTGGATGCGATTGCTCATGATATTCGAACTCCTTTGTCGCGTATTACTTTGGCGTCTCAAACCGCACTACTGAACAACGCCGATGAGCAAGCAATGAAAGATGCATTGGCTGACTGTTCTGAACACGCTATGCAGGCAAGTAATATGCTAACTGCCTTGATGAAGTTGAACGACGAACTGACTGGTAAACGCATACCACAGAAAGTATCGACACCGGTATCGGATGTGATTGGCAACGTGGTGAGTTGGTATGAAGATGTCGCAGAAGATAAACAAATCGAGCTGGTAGTTGAGAGCGCTGATGGTCTTGTGATTCAGTCAGACCCAGACAAGTTGACTCAGGTCTTGGTTAATCTTGTTGATAATGCGATTAAGTACACCGAGCCCGGAGGAAGAGTGACCGTCAAAGCGGAGCAAAATGCAGAGGGCAAGGTTGCTATAAGTATCCAAGACACTGGTGTTGGCATTGAACAGAAGTATCAGGACCTGATTTTTGAGCGGCTTTATCGAGTCGACAGCAGCCGCAGCAACGTTGAGGGGTATGGTCTTGGTTTGTCTCTAGCGCTTGCTATGGTTGATAACCTTGAAGGCACCTTAGTTGTGAAATCTGAGTTGGGTGTGGGGAGCACGTTCACTCTTACGCTTTAGTGAACGGGGTGCCTGTTATGGTTTTTATTGGCTACGAAGGCCGACGACGACTCTTGTAGGTAACGAGTAAGTTACCGATCAGCATCACCACACCACCAATGATTAAAGCCAACGTTAACGGTTCGTCATACAAGAGAATCCCTACAACTGCGATAACAGGCAGCCTAAAGAAGTCGAGTATCATCACCAGAGTCACTTCAGCGTTCTTCATGGCTTTGGTCAAACAATAATGAGCGGAGAGTGCCGATAGAGCGACGAGCAACAGCCAAGCGGACTCTAATGCTGAGGGTGTTTTCCATACTTGCCAAGACAGAACCAAACCTATCGGCAGTTGAATTAAGCACATGTAGAACAAGATAGTAAGCGGAGCCTCGGTACTGGCTAATGATTTGGTTGAGGTATGCGCGACCGCGTAACAAAACGCCGCGCACAGCACAATAATAGCGCCAACACTCATGACGTCTTGTGTCGGTTGAACAATGATGACAACACCTAGCAACCCTAATGCAATAGCATCATTTTCTTGAGTGTGAGGCTTTCACCCAGAAAGAGACTTGCCAGTAATGCCGTCCAAAGTGGGACAGTGAACTCGAGTGCAAACACTTCAGATAGCGGAAGCAATCCAATCCCAACGAACCAACCAAACTGACCACCAAAGTGAAAGACATTACGGAGGCTGTGAAGGCGCAGTCGCTGTGTTTGAAACAGTTCCTTTTGCTTAGACGCAAAGATCAGAAATGATACGACGCACAAACCAATGACACTTCGCACAAGCAAGACTTGATAAGTACTGATGTTACCACTGAGCTCTCGCGCTCCAATGGCCATCAAACTGAATGACATCAGTGTGCCTATCATCCAAAGAATCGTTGATGAGATAGTGATTTCCCTCGTGTGCGTGTCAGATTTCCATACTTAGTGATTGTTCAGAGTTTAACCGCTGCATTCAATTGATATCCAATGTTTTATTAGATTTTGCCTATTCATCGTTAAGATCTCTACAAACAGTAAATCTAATTTTCCACACGATAATTATTGGCATATGCCAATAACGAGGCGTATGCTGAACTCCTAATCATCAATAACAGGAAGTTATCATGTTATACGCAGTACCTTGTCGCGACCTTCATGTCGGTAACCACTTTGCTCGTTCTCCGCAGATAGCTATTGTCGATGAGCGACAACAAATAAAGCAGCTTATTCCTTTGGTTGAGTCGGACAGCCCGTGCAATAAGAAGAAACAATGGATGTCTGTCGTTAAATCATACGATGTGAAGGCTGTAGTTGTCCGTCACATAGGGAAGAAGATGCTAGCGCACTTGTTCAATAACGATATTCGAGTTTTTGCATCGACAGGAAAGGCGGAAGTTGCCTCGCTGGATTTCAGCAATCTGCAAGAAGTCACTGACCTCGATTATGGTCGCGAGTCGCGAAATAGCGGGTGTCGCGAGAAAACGTGCGGTGACAAAGGACACAAGAAAGAAACGTCGATTAACATGCCACGGTCGAATAGGTTCAGTGTTATTCGAGGTGTTCGTAAATGACTTTCTTACTCACGCTACTGGGTTTTGTTGGAATCGTCTTTCTGATGGCGATAGGCGTGATTTTTTCACGTAAGCCAATCAAAGGCAGTTGTGGAGGGCTCGCGCAGTTAGACATTGAGCGAGAATGCAATTGCAAGGATGTGTGTGAAGAGCATAGCCGAACGTTGTATCAGATTACTGAGCCATCACATTAATGTCCATTAAGAGTCTCTCGACAAGCAAAGTGAAAGCTTCGGACTATGAGCCTTGAATCAATAACGCGTGGCCGTTGACGATGCACTTGGCTACCTTAGCTCGTGCACGCTTAATGATGTTGCCGAATGTTTGACGAGACACCTGCATCTGTTCTGCGGCTTCAAGCTGGCTCAATCCTTCTTGATCAGCCAAGCGTAAGGCTTCTAACTCTTCTAATAGCAGTTCTTCTTTCTGAAGCTCATCCATAGGAACACCATTGGGCTTAAAACAAGAGTAAGCCGCACGGGTACATAACTGGCGATGTTTTTTTGGTCGAGCCATATCAATCTCTAGGAATCTAAGGGTAAAAAGGAATAAGGATAAGTATGAAGGTTTTCATTCCTCACAACCATCGGCGTTGCCAAGTATGCAGCCAAGGCTTTTTCACGGACAGCCCCATTTGCTTTGAAGCTGTTGGCGAGCGCGAGACTTTAATTAAGTATGAAGCTCTAGCTAAATATGAAGCTTTCGCTAAGATTGTACCAACAGATAAAGCTGAGGGCTACGATGGCATCATGCAGGGCGGTATTGTCACCACGTTACACGACAGTGCGATGCTGCATTGCTTGTTCCAAAATAGTATCAATGCGATGACTGTGAGTTTAACGTCACGCTTTCATCATCCAATAGCCATTGGTCAAGAGTTAGAAATTCGCGCTCAATGGGTCAAAAGCAGACGCAACATTCACTTCTTAGAGAGCCGAATCACTCAAAATGGAAAGCTGTGTTCATCGGCACAAAGCCAGTTTATGTCTTAGGTTTTAGCTATTAGGCGTCAGGTAACACGTTGATAGGTCTGGAGTCGGTGGAATGCGTATGGGGTGAAGTTCGGCAGGGCATTCAAATCGAACGTTATTTCAGGTTATCACTATACAAACGTTGATACTCTCTGGGTGAGTAACCTGTGCTTTTATTAAAGGTCGTCGAAAAAGTCGCCAAGCTTTCATAACCGACACTCATGCAAACATCGGTGACAGAATGGCCCTGCTTCAAGAGTTCTTTAGCTTTGGAAATGCGCATGTCTTTCAGGTAGTTCCTGGGTGTCACGCCGTATACCTGTTTGAATATACGAATGTAGTGGAACCGAGACATAAATGCGGCTTTGGCTAGGTCATCTAACTCTATTTTTTCTGGATAGAACGCTTCTATGAATCGCTTCGATTGTCGGATGAGCACGTAATGTTTGGCTGGAAGTGCTATCTCACTGTCCAAACGGTCGAGCTCTTGTTCATAGAATGTTTTAGGGGGTGATGACATTGCACGTTAACCCGTTATTGGATGGACACTTATTTATATTAGTACTTGTTCAGTACGAAAGAGGCAGAGCGACCAACAGGTGACACCTTTGGCGGCACCCGTTGGTTGAATGAGCAGAGCGTTATAGCAGTTGCATCAACTGGATGTAGTTACCACAGGTATCGTCTAATACGGCGATCATCACGCTTCCTGCTTCTCTTGGCGTAATTGAGAACTCAACCCCTAGAGCAACCAATCTTTCGTATTCCGCGTTAACGTCATCAACAGCAAATGACGTCCAAGGAATACCAGCTTCTTTCAATGAATCTTGGTATTGCTTAGCGGGTTCGAACGCCATTGGCTCAAGCAGCAGTTCAACACCCGATTGTTCTTGAGGGGACACAACCGTTAACCATTTGTGTTCACCGAGCGGGACTTCTGTCTTCTTGATAAAGCCCAGAATATTGGTATAGAAATCCAGTGCTTTGTCTTGGTCTTCAACGGGAACACTTGTTACGACGATTTTCATTGCGAACTACCTTTAATTGTTGGGAACAGGAAAAGAATAACCAGAAGGCGGTGACAATACTTATTCTATATTGCTTTTCTGAAAGTGTAGAGTCGAGCTGTCCTATAGTTCGTACTTTGTTGAGCCCATTCTTTGCACAATAAATAGGGTTCTCTATAGTTAAAGTTATAACTGTTAAAGCTAGGGCAGTATTGAATTTATCATAAACTCTCTCCACTTCTGGGGACATTAATGTGTGTTCGTTAGGCGAGCCTTCGCACTCGATTCAATTCATCGCTGCCTTTTTCTGGAGGGCTGCTGATGCACAAATTCTTCAAATCGACATTCCGATACAGTGTCACTTCAATCGTTTCTCTTTTTCTATTCTTCAGTACTTTTGCTTCCTCTGCTCCACTTAAAGTCGGTGTGTACCCGTGTCCGCCCTTTGTTATTAGTTCGATGGAGAGCGAGTGGAATGGCTTGAGTATTGAACTTTGGGAACAGATCGCAAAAGAAATGGACGTCGAGTTTACGGTAGAGAATCATAGGTTGGATGAGTTACTCAATGCGATTGAGACGGAGAAAATCGACATCGGTGTGTCTTGTATTTCAATCACCCCAGAACGCGAGTTGTTCGCTGACTTTTCCCATTCATTTTACGAAACTCATCTTGCCATCGCGGTGAAGAAGCAGGGTTATCTTCACACCTTACATGCCATTTTCTTGAACCCCGCATTGTGGCTGATCATTGGTGTCATCGTTTTTATCTCAGGGGTTATTGGCGCCTTTTTCTACGTATTGGAACACGGCGAGAATGAAAAACTCTATTCGATGAAAAGTCGCACCGGTCGTTGGTTAGAAAGCTTCATACTGGGCTTGCTGTTCATCACTAGAGGACCATTCAATTACTTTGAGTTTAAGAGCTTAACCGGACGAATTGCCACGGTGTTCATTGGTGTGTTGAGTATGCTTTTCATCGCCAGTATTACCGCCGTGTTAGCCAGTAAGCTTACGCTCAGCCAAGGCTCTTCAAATATTAAAGGCGTTAATGATCTTGCGGATGTTGAAGTAGGGGCAAAAGTCGCGACGACTTCTTCTTTGATGCTCACAAGCTTTGGTATCCGACATAAGAGTTATGTGGATATGCCAAGGCTTTTGGCAGCTTTAGAGGACGGCGAAGTTGAAGCCATTGTTGCCGACGATGTAGTGCTCAAATATATGATCGGTAACGGCAGAATGACGGGACAATTTGATGACTTGGAGGTGTTGCCTTATCAGCTAGAAAAGCAAAACTATGGTTTCATCATTACGGAAAACAATTCGTACGAAGAAGAGATAAACCGCGCGCTGCTGAAAATTCGCGAGTCGCGTAAGTGGCGTAAAATCTTGGTCGATTACTTTGCGGATCAATAACCGACATCAGCTGCCGACTTAAGAGATTTCCTAGATCTAGCCCTAGAGCTGATCTGACCCAGAGGCTTTGTTTTTCTTGAAGTACTTGAACGCGGTCCAAACGGCATAAGCCGAAACACCGACAATCAATGCTGAGCGAAGGAGAATAGGCGCATCATGCTCTAACTGACTAACATGCGGCACGATACTGGCAAACAATCGACTGGTAAAAAGCAGCCCCATTACTAACATAATAACTTTATTCATGTGACCTACCATTCAATCTGATGCGTTGCACAGAACAAGTTATGGGCGGGTTAGGCTATTAATGTGGCCAAAACTATTCTGCTCGGAAATAAAAGCATGCGCTTCTCAAACGTAACCGTCAACGCGATATCGGCTTAAAGCCAGTAAGCTAAAATTTCGTTTTTGGAAGTCCCCCAGTCCTGTAATTGAAATCAATGAAGTAATTGACGTTAAAGGGGGATACGCTCAGGCCTAACTAGTTAGCAGCCATCTACCCTAAAGGATACTGTGGTAGGCGATACCATATTTCATCAACGTATTAATTGAGTGGCTGAATTGCAGCGAGAGGTCGTTTAAATTGTTCGAGAGAGGGGAGCTACGTGGGAATACAGTGTTGAGGAAGCAGAGTTATCGATACGATGTTGCGGTTTACATGTCAAATAATGCCACTACAAGGCTGCAGTGGCATTTGAACGATAACAATCTATAACTCTAACAGTTTGGCCAATTCACGCTGTTCCATTAGCTCTTCAATACGTTGACGAGTCTTGGGCGTTTCGGCTTGTGCTTTAGTAGACTTGCCAGCTTTTTTACTGCGACTGGTTTTCGCTTTTTCTTTTGGCGTAGTCATCGTAACTTTCCTTGTTGTATTGCGGTGTTAAAGGTTGCATGCCTCTTTTAAAGCTTTACCTGCTTTAAAGGCTGGCGTTTTTGATGCTGAAATTTGAATCTCTTCTCCAGTTCGTGGGTTACGACCAGTGCGTGCAGCACGAGTGTTCACTTTAAAACTGCCAAATCCAAGGATGGACACATCATCGCCGTTAGCAAGCGTAGTAGAGATGCCTTCAACGAGAGCATTTAACGCTGTGCCCGCTTGGTCTTTTGAGATGTCTGCAGAAGTCGCGATGTGTTCAACTAATTGAGATTTGTTCATAATCTATATTCCTTATTGAGTACGGCTGGCGTCTACCTTTAGCACCTAGCTGATACGATCTTATCAATAGCAATTGAGATAATGTCAGTGATTGGGTAGGGCTTTGTAAAGTAACCAACAAAATCGACTATAAAAGCATCTGTCGGTTCAATCAATGGAATTCGTTGATTATTATGGATTTAAAGTGAGTTACTTGACCTAATCTAAGAAAACTGGCCTCGAATTATAAATGTGATTCATTTGATCAATCAAAGATGAAATTCCATCGACCAACCAACGAGAGAGTAAAACGAAAAAGCTCAGCGAGTGTGCTGAGCTTTTGGTGTGTTTCTAAGGTCGTTCGGTAAGAGCTACTTGGTAATGAAGATCTGTTCCGTTTCTAATGACGTCATGCCGCGTACTTGGCGCCAGATGTAGTAGAAAATACCTAACATCATCAGAAGGCTTGGGATAGCGATTGCTGGGTAGCTGTAAAGTGTCAGCTTACCAAGCTCTTCATTGAAGGCTACTGTGCCTGCTGGGCTGGTGACAATCCAAGTCGCTAGGAAGTAGTTCATCGCAGAAGAGAAGGCGAACGTGCTAGCGAACATGTAGTTTGATGTCATTAGGCAACGATCAAACTTCGCTTGGTTGCCAAACTGTCTCAAACGCTCTTCAATCAATGAGATGTTTAATAGTGCCGGAGTGAAGATGACTTTTTGGATAAATGGGTAGCGAGTAAACGTAGAGCCAAGTACCGCTAAACCAATTAAGCCGGGGATTAATGCTTCTTTGAGCGCTAACCAACGAGTGTCGAGTTCGAAGAAACCAATGCCGCCCGTTAATAATACGCTGACAAAGCCCAACGCAGCGATAAAGTTAAACTTCTTGTTGCGGATTAATTCCATACCACCGTAAGCAATAGGGAAGGCAAGTGCGACAAGCAATGCTAAGCCAGTTCCGAGATGCTCCTCTCCACTGAACTTCATTAGGATGAATGAAGGAAGAAAGACGTTAAAAACGACTTCGAAAAGAGGGCTCGATTTTTTGTTTTCTGTATTACTCATAATTTCTAAATACATTATGTTATGGATTTATTCTCAGGGATTGTTGTTTACCTCGCCCAAGATGTAAAGCCTTAAGGCTTCATGCTGTGTAACGACATGTGACATCAACGACATCTTTTGGAGTATAAGCGCTTCAATTCTCCGGAATAAATACGCTAAATACGTCAAATACGCTAAACACGTTACGCTCTGCGTTTTTTGAAGGCGTGCCAACCTGCACTTAAGATCGTTTTAACCACGACGCCAAGCGCACTTAATCTTGGGTCGGTGTTTTTTCCCGCGGCCATTCGCCACATTTGATGTTCGTACCAAACCAATCCAACCATCGCCATTCTATCTAATGAAGGCTTCCCTGTAGTAGGGACGGTTAGTGGCACTCCGTATTCTGGATTTTCAATTAACTTATTGGGGAAGTCAGGGTCAACCGCCATGGTTCGAGCTATGCCGATAAAGTCAGTTGCGGATGTGTTTAACGCGTCATTCATCGCTTGTGCGGTTCGAAAGCCACCAGTGACCACGAGGGGCGTGTTGACCAACTTCCTCGCTTTAACCATGTAATCCATAAAGTAGGCCTCACGTTTGAGTGTGCTTGCCTTTATCGGTTCACTTTTGCTCTTAGATCCCATCATCGACGGGCTTTCGTAAGTCCCACCTGATATTTCGATTAAGTCAATTCCGTCTTCGCTCAACGCTTTTACAACCTGCATTGACTCATCTTCCGTGAAGCCACCTTTCATGAAGTCGGCACTGTTAAGCTTGATACCAACAGGGAAATCATCGCCCACTTCTTTTCGGATACCACGATACACTTCGAGTACGAATCGAAGTCTGTTTTCCAATGAGCCGCCCCATTTATCGTCGCGTTGGTTGTGCCTTGCCGACAAAAATTGACTGACAAGGTAACCGTGAGCGCCATGGATTTGAACGCCAGTAAAGCCAGCTTGTTTGGCGAGCTTAGCACTCAGGATGAACTTATTAATAACGTCATGGATCTCGCTATTACTGAGAGCTCTTGGGGTGTTAAAGCCTTTCTCTAATCCTCGGCCTAGTGATATAGCAGAGGGAGCGACGGGTTCATTGCATAAGAACTTAGGGATCTGTTTACCGGGGTGGTTAAGCTGCATCCATATTTGTGAACCATTTTGCTTTCCGGCGTTAGCCCATTGACGAAAAACGGTTAAGTCACTTTGCTCATCCAAAACAACGTTTTTCGGTTCACCGAGCGCATTCCTATCGACCATTACGTTACCGGTTATCGACAAACCAATCCCGCCATTCGCCCAACGTTGATAGAGGTTAACTAAACCGATTGTCGGGTTGTGGTTTTTGTCGCCAAGTTGTTCGCTCATCGCTGATTTAAACAGGCGGTTCTTAATCACTTGGCCATTGATTAGAGTGAAAGGTTCACTGAGGGTAATAGAGTTCATGCGGTTTGGCTGCTATGGGCTTTTTATACGAGGGCTCTAGTATGACCTATTTGGTGGTTCGTTCCGAGAAATACGGCTCCATTGAACCTTATTCTGGCTCTGTTTGGGACTTTATAGGCATTAAGAATGATGGGATATTCTCCGCTTAAGCTCTCGCCTTAATAGGATGGAGAGAGCTTAGAGGGAGCCAGAAAGAGACGGTATTAAACTATTACTTGTCGAAGAGTAGATTGAAGCTTAGTGGAACCTTATCTGAAATCGCTAGCCCGCCGACGGTTGCTGAAAGCTTGTTTAGATTTTCCGTCGATATCCCAAAATCAGCGCCATTGACGATGATGGTTGATGTTGAATTGACCATGATAAAACCTTCAGCCGGAACAACCATAACCGGGAAGTCGATGGTTTTGGTTACGCCATGCAAGGTGACTTCGGCAGCGATAGACGTATTTTGTGGGTCGCCAGATAGCATTGCAGGGTCAACCTTTCCGGAGATCTTCACTTCAGGGAAAGTCATCGATTCAAAGTAGAGCTCATTGAGTCGCTGGTCGCGAATCGATACTCCGGTACTCACGCTCTTCAAGTCTAGCAATATGGAAAACTGACCTTCTTCTGTTAGCCCACCGGACAGAGGTTTTATCGACGCGGGCTCCACAACAAACTGTTTCTTAATGGTTGCGAATGTAACGTTCGATAACTTGGGATCTAACGTGTAGCCCGTTTCTGCAAAAGATGGCGCAGAAATGAGGGTACAAAACAGACCGAGCGTAGGTATTAGTTTTTTCATAAGTGGTCACCAGATTGATGAATTTACAGGTTTAACGTTATGGAGCCGTTCGCTTAAAGAACTTCTTTAGCACATCTTTTAGAGCATATATGTTGGAAAAGAAAGATAGATAAAAGCTTAGTCTAGCATTCACCAAATTACCTGAGGAAGGTAGAGCATCGCCATATTATTGGAACCATGATCGGCTAAGTTACTTGTGTATTTTTAGTTATGTTATAACATAACTAAAATCACTCTTGCTGTGAATAACGACCGTAGCGGCAAGAGGAAGACGATAAGCATGTATCAAGGAGATGACGTAATGAATGCCGTGTTAACGAAGCCTTTGACAACCAATAGTAATCAGCCACTTAACATTAGTTCCGCCGTGAGTATCAAGGATCAAGCGAGTCACAAACCATGCTTTCGTGCTTCTGAGCAGCCAACGGTACTGGCCGATATCTATCAAAGTGATATCAATATTGCGATTTGGCAGCGTACATTTGATGCTGACTTAACAAGTGCCATTGGTGAGTTTATCGCGTCGAATCCAAACTTTAGTAAGTCTATTAGTCTGTCACCTGACAACGCTTTTGAGAAATTAGAGTTTGCGACAGACGGAACGGCTTCTAAAGCGCTGTTAGAAAACATGGCAGAGCTGGTGGATATGTTCTGTTGCTTGTTCGAACTTGAAGAAGTAGGGCTGCGCCTAGCGGTTCTGAATAAAGCGATGTGTCCTCGTTTCCATTTTGACCAAGTACCTTGCCGCTTAGTGACGACTTATCATGGTGTCGCGACGCAATGGTTGCCAAACTACGCGGTCGACCGTTCGAAGCTAGGACGAGGAGCCAACGGACAACCCGATTCTGCTTCAGGCTTATACACTCATGAATCTGATATTCAACAAATGGTGAGTGGTGATGTGGCGTTGCTGAAAGGAGAGAGCTGGAGTGGCAATGAAAATGCGGGTCTTGTGCACCGTTCTCCCGTTACTTCATCTGACGAGACACGATTATTGCTGACGCTAGATTTCGGCTAATAAACTGTTTATGAGATGAGATGAGATGAGCAAGCGGCTAGGCGCAGCTTGCTCTTATTCGCTTAAGCGAAGACGCGGATACGGTGTCCGTCTGGGTCAACAGCAAGAAAGTTGATGCCGTAAACCGACTCTTCTGGATCTTGTTCAAACTGAATGCCTTTTTCTTTCCATGCTTGATAAAGATTTTCCAGTGTCTCTTTATCAGCAACAGGCATAGAGAGCTCAGTGCCGCCGCCCTTGATGTTACTTGCTGGTGTTAGAACGTCAGCCTGCTTTAGGGTGATTTTAACGTTGTCTGCAAAGTCTAGGGCAGCAAAGGTTGGTGATAGAAGCTTTGGCTCGCAATCAAATGCTTTTGCATAAAAGTCCATGCTCCGATGAATGTCTGCGACATAAAGAACAAATGAATCAATGGTAAACATAATAGCTCCTAGGCTGGTCAATTTGATTTACGATGTTGTTTCTGATTTAACTCGTTTCGTCTCTGGGCAACTTGATTTCCATCGAGTTTGCTCGGGTTGAGAGAAATATAACGCGTGCTAGTGACAGTTTTTGTCAGTAGCGAATCACTTTATCTGCAATGCCTTCGATGTTCTGCCAATCTTTGATCAAGTCATGACGCGGGCGCTGATATCTTTCTTCAAGCATTTTCCATTCTACGATTCTATCGAGCCTGAAATTCCGATACGCATTTCGCGTTTCACACCAAGCGACCAAAACATAGTGTTGTTCGAATAAGCCAATCAACATCGGCCAAACGATTCTTGAACTCACATTAGCTTTTGCGTCTGTGTAAAGGAGATCAGCTTTGTTCTTTTGCTTAATTGCCAGTTTGATGTCCGACAGTTCAATAGTTAACTCTGCAACCTCAATGATTGAAGCAACACGCACAATGTCTTCACTGCGTTTGGCTTGATGATCAGCAGGTAATACCGCAGAAATCTTGGCAATGGCATTTCTAGCCGATTCACTGAATTCCCCATTGGCTTGCTTGGCGACCCATTCAGCGCCAAGCCGTAACGCTTCCAATTCTTCCGTTGAAAACATCATTGGTGGGAGAGTGAAGGTGGGTTTCAATTGATAACCCACTCCAGCTTCACCATCAATTTCAGCACCTTGTGCTTGCAGCGTCACGATGTCTCTATAAATGGTGCGAGTACTCACGTTTAGCTCTTTAGCGAGATGATCGGCAGACACTGGGTATTTATGACAGCGCAATAATTGGAGCAGATCGAAGAGACGTTGACTTCGGGACATAGGAAAACTCTGAGTACTTAATAGCTTATAAGATTAATGCATTGAGAATACGAACGCCATTTACATCAGGGTAAATGAAGCAAAAGGCTCGGCATCTTTGTTTGGGCTTTGAAGGCGTAACTTAACGTATATCATTCTTTCGATTGTGAATTGATCTGGATCTGCTATTGGTTCACATATATCGATAATACAATGAGTTAGCCCGTTCTATTATTTATTTTAATGTGTAAAATATATTGGCTTGCTACCGCATGGGAACGGTTCTGTTACCCACGGTTATTTATACAAAAATTATAGGTTTTCTATGTTAAAGAAACTCTCGCTTAAGAATAAGCTGGCGATCTCTGCCAGTATGGCCATCATCCTGGGGGGGATTTTGGTCGAAGCACTTTCATTTCGTGCATCATTGCAACGATTGGATACAGAAGTTGAACAGCGTTTGGAAGGGGCGTCCGCTTCTTACAACCAATACGTGTCAGATTGGATCTTATCCAAAGAGCGTGCGCTCACTTCTCTGTCGAAAGAGTCCAAACAAGAAAGCTTGGTAACTCACCTAAAACAGGTTCGTGATTCTGCCTCTTTTGATAATGTCTTCCTGGCATTCCCTGACGGTTCGCAAAAGAATGCGAATGGTGTTGTGTTGCCACCGGGCAATGATGATCCACGCGTATGGGGTTGGTACACCAATGCGGTTGCGAATCCAAGTAAAGTGTTCATGGACAACCCAACGGTTGCAGCGGCAACGGGCGCTAACGTTGTGTCGCTGGGTACCGCAATGCAATTGCATGGTCAGCAGGTCGTGTTAGGTGCAGACGTAGAAATTACCGACATCCTTAATAGCCTTGAAAAGGTAATCCTTCCGGGTGAAGGTTATATGTTCATCGCGACCAATAAAGGCACGGTTTACACGCACGCAGATACCAAGCTACTGAATCAGAATATCAGTTCACTTGGGCTTAATTTCACAGATGTACAAAAGGCGTTGGTGAGCGGTAAAGATACCTCTATCGACTTAAACGGCAGCGACTATGTACTGTATGCGCGTGCGATTGATGGAACTAACCTGATCACCATCAGTGTGGTTAACCATGATTCTTTGGTGGCACCGTTATTTGATGCTGTGATCGGGCAAGTGTTGGTGACACTGCTGGTCGTGATTGTATGTACCATATTGTTCAATCTGCTGTGTACGATTCTATTCCGTCCGCTTAATCATGTATCTCAAGCCTTGGCACAAATCGCTAATGGTAGCGGTGATTTAACTCAACGAATTCATGTTGAAAACCAAGACGAAGTCGGTGAGCTGGCTCATAATTTCAATACATTTGTGAGTAGTTTACAGCAGTTGATTGGTCATATCCGTGGACAATCAGAACAGCTAAACAGCCAGTCGGAGCAAAGTGCCCAGCGTGCAAATCGTTCTGTGGATGAACTAAACCACCAGCAGCAAGAAATTACTATGGTGGCGACAGCGGTAACGGAGATGGCTTGTGCAACTCAAGAGATTGCATCGCATGCAGAACAAACAGCAAAGGCTGCACAAGACTCAGCAGCAAGCACCAACAGTGGTCACGCTCTGGTCGTCGACACGAAAGGTTCGATTAATAACTTGGCCAATGAAGTGAACGAAGCGGGCAATGTGATTAGCGAACTTAACAAGCATGCTCAAGAGATCTCAACGGTATTAGCGACAATCCAAGGCATTGCAGAGCAAACCAACTTACTTGCTTTGAATGCGGCGATTGAAGCCGCTCGTGCGGGCGAGCAAGGACGCGGGTTTGCCGTGGTAGCTGACGAAGTTCGTGTGCTTTCACAGCGTACTCACTCTTCAACAGAAGAGATCAAATCAACGATTGATATTCTGCAGCGCACAACGACCCAAGCCGTTGAGCTGATGGAGAGCAGTTCTAAACTGGCAATACATTCAGTAGAAGATGCCGACAGAGCTTCGCACGCACTTGAAGAGATCAATACTGCAGTTGCTTTGATTAGCGATATGGCGACTCAAATTGCGACCGCAGCTGAAGAGCAAACGCACGTGACGGGTGAAATTACCCAAAACATTACGACCATTAAAGATGTTACTGACCACTTGGTTGTGGGCGCACAGGACAGCTTAACTGAGTCGAACGAACTTAAGAGCCAAGCCGCTGGTTTAAGTGACAAAGTGGCGACTTTTAAGCTTGCTTAACGGTCTCGTTTTCTGATGCCTGATCAGTGAATGAACAGTAAGCAATAAGCCAAAGCGGCGTAGATTACGTCGCTTTTTTTGTGCCTGAAGAACGCACTTTTGTTAGCTCGCTTCTGAAAACTCTCTAAGTGCACTCATTGCGGCTTCAGCTTTGTCTTTCTGAACGAAGATGTGGTCGTGATAAAAGCCAGCAATCACGTTGGCGCTAATGCCGTATGAGCCAAGCTTTGTGGCAAAGGCCGCTGTTAATCCAACCGCTTCAAGGCTTGAGTGTACCGACAAAGTAATCAAGCTAAACACACCATCGAAATCGAGTTGAGCTTGGCGTGCGGCATCCTCAGCGAGCACCAAGGTTAAGCCTTCTTTTTCACGAAAGGTCGCGATTGGGTCGAGTTGAATATAGTCTGCCAACGCTCCATCGACAGTACAGAAAACATAGTTGCCTTCAATGAGTTCTGGTGACATGGACTTTAACAAAATGTCTAAATCGGTAATGGCGGTCATCGTCTTTTTCCCTGCGTAATCGCGTTTGTTTATAGTGTTGGATAATGCAGCCAAGATAGAATTTAGCTCTGCATAAGTAAAATTAATAATACTTATTCCACATCAGTATCGTTAATGAGAGAGTTTATCTACCAGCTTGTCGACTGTTCCATCTCACTTGATAGGTGATCGATAAAGGCTCTTAACAGCGGTGTGACTTGTTTACGCGTTCCATAAACTGCGTGCACACCCAACGTTTTCGGTTTCCATTCAGAGAGAAGAGGAACCAACACCCCGTTTTCAATTAGGCCTTCGACTGAAGGAAAGGGCAGTAAGCAGATACCGTTGCCTTTGAGTGTGGCAGAAAGTAGAACTTCAGAAGTATTCGCACTGATGTTCCCTTTAATCGGCACTGATTCCAGCCCATTCGGGCCATTAAACGTCCACGCGGTTTTGCCAAAATAACTGAATGATAGGCAGTTGTGGTGCGCTAAATCTTGTGCGTTTTTTGGGGTCCCTTTCTCTTTTAGATATTGTGGCGACGCGCAAATCACAGACCGACATTCACCTAGCTGTTTAGCAACAATATTGGGTGTCAGTTCGTTGGTAATACGAATTGCCAAATCGATGCGTGATTCAACAAGATTGACCGTTTGATCGGTAGAAACGATATCAATCGAGACCTCTGGCCATTTATCGATGAAGTGACTGATCACGTCCATCAAGAAGCTATCGACAATGGAGTAACTTGCGGTAATACGCAGTTGGCCTTTCAAGTGCTCGTGGCTTTGGTTTCTGATACCTGCTAACGACGCCTCAAGGGCAAGCAACTCTCTTGCGACTTCAAGCGTCTCTTTTCCTGCGCTGGTTAAGCTCAAGCTTCGAGTGGTTCTATGAAGCAGGCGTGTGTCCATCCAGTTTTCGAGTTCACCCAAATAGCGCGTGACCTTGGTTCGAGAGAGCTCAAGGTGCTCGGCTGCGGCACTCAAGCTGCCACGCTCAACGATGGTGACAAAGACGTTCATTGCCTCGAGTTTATCCATTGTTCTTATTACCCAAATGATTTTTGAATCTAATCGCTACCAGAAAATGAGTATATGTCCGAAAATCGCAACAGTGAAAGTTAATTTGATGTCTATTTCATCTAATTCCAATCAAATAAGATGTTTGCACACTCAATGAGTTGGCAGGCGTTCAGCTCTTAATAACGGAATAAAGCTATGAAAAAGTTATCTAAAATCCTTGTATCAAGAACCGCGCTTTTAGGAACAATGAGTTTAGGAGCCATGCTAGCTGCATCGAGTGTTGTCTCTGCTGCTGAGCTAAACATCACCCATTACAATCCGGGTGAAAATGCGATATTCCCAGCAAGCTCTGTACTGGTTTCGGGAGAGAAAGAAGTGATTCTGTTTGATGCACAATTTAGCGTCGCAGATGGACAAAAGCTGGTGGAGCAAATCAAAGCCACAGGCAAAGAGCTATCGATGATTTACATCAGCAGCGGTGACCCAGATTTCTACTTTGGCTTAGAACCGATAGTGGCGGCATTTCCAAACGTTGAGGTCGTTGCCAGTGAAGCGATCGTTGCTCACATCAAGCGTACTAAAGATGCAAAGCTAGAGTACTGGGGCCCAATCTTAGAAGACAACGCTCCGTCTAAAGTTATTGTCCCAACCGTTCTTAATGACACCACGCTAAGTATTGAAGGTGAAACCATCGAGGTGAGAGAAATTAACACACACCAAGCGTACCTGTGGGTTCCGTCTGAGAAAACGGTGTTTGGTGGTGTGTCGGTTTATAGTGGCATACATGTATGGATGGCAGATACCGCATCAAAAGAGATTCGTAGCCAGTGGTCACAATCATTAGAGCGCATGAAAGCACTTAAGCCTGAGGTGGTGATTCCAGGTCACTACTTAGGTGAAATGCCAACGGATACAAATGGCGTTCAGTTTACATTGGATTACGTGGCAGACATCGAAAAAGCACTGGTAAGCACAAGCAATCCAACTTCTGTTGATATCAGTGATTATATGAAGAAAGCATACCCACAATTCAAGGCAACAGAAGGCGACCTTGAACTGGGTGCCAAAGTGCTAAGTGGTGAGATGGAATGGCACTAAGTTGATTATTTCGGTTGTGTCTCAGAAAAGCTTGAAGATTGTGTGCTAGATTTAAGTTGATACACAACTGGAGATATCGATGATCTGGCTTTCGGTGAAAGTACTACAGATTGGACTTGTCTATGGATACAGGAAGTATCAAAAAACGAAAAGAGCGCCTATTTAGGGGCTCTTTTTTTGTTTGGCACTTTGTTGTTTACTATTTAGCAAAGCAGTAAGTTGACAGGGTTTAGCGTTAGAGAGTCAGAAAGCTAAAAAGTTAGCGAGACCGAAAATCATCAAGTTCGGATTTTAACCAAACTTCACTGCTAACCGATGCTTTACCTACACAGTGAACTTGGTAATGACGGCCACTCAACATACTTTTTGTTGCTGAATGCGCGATAAAATCTTCAGCAGACTCAATATCGTCAGCGTAATAATCGGCTTTCTTTTTTATATGTGCAGCCGCTTCTGGCCCGTTGTGCATTGTGCCATTTCGTTCGTATTTGCACTGCGTTGATTCAACAAAGGTAAGCAGATGGTCAATCTCTTGTTGAGGAGAGGCCAATGCATGATTCAG
The DNA here is from genome assembly GCF_030297155.1 of Vibrio sp. FE10. NCBI lineage: Bacteria > Pseudomonadati > Pseudomonadota > Gammaproteobacteria > Vibrionales > Vibrionaceae > Vibrio > Vibrio apostichopi. Next base: position 1,607,389 of record NZ_AP028067.1, read on the forward strand.
CGATAGTAATTGGCTGACCATCAACCCACACAGAAACAGTGTACGCTTCACAATCATCCTCTCCCATCTAATCGGCTATTACAGAAACGATTAGGAATCAGTGTTTATAGATGGCTTTTTCTAACAAAGAAAAAAGCTGTGTAAATTCTTGTTCAATGGTGTCGCTTTTCCATTCTGATGAATGAAGTGGGTGGTGGTAACGCACGGTACCAAAGAAGAAGCAACGCGCAGTAATAGCACAATCCTCAATTTCAAAGACACCTTCTGTAACGCCATCATTCAAAATCGACTCAACTTGCTGCAACAGATGGTTGATGTGTTTTGATTTTACGTGCTCTGGTGTTTGTTGTGCCAATGATGAATATGACTCAAACAACTCTGGCTCGCCAATAAAAATGCTTCTCTTAATGGCCGTTAACGCCTCAAACCATTCTCGAAGCCTTATTGATGCGCTTTCAGAACTGTGTGCGATCTCAGTTAATGGCGCAGTTACACGCTCCAACCATCTTAATGTTATCGCCTCATGCAATTCCGCTTTAGTTGCAAAGTGTCGGTAAACCGTGCCGTGACTCACATCAAGGGAACGAGCTACGTCAACAACGGTCGTTTTTCTTGGGCCGAATTTACGTAAAACGATTTCCGATGCATCTAATATTTTTTCTTTAGTAAGCATTTCTAACTACCAATAAATTGTGTCTAAACCCGTATTTAAGGCTTTGAAAATAAGAACCTTCGATAACGACAGTATTAGCTTGATGCTATCGATTACCGTCTACTCAGTCAAACGAGGTCATCGTTTAATGCAAAGGTTATTGCCGCTATACATAAGTTATTGCCGTTATACATAAGAGTTAATGTGTTCTTATATCAAATTGGCGCGTTGACAATGCAACAAATGACATTTATTGTAAATTGTCATTTGTTATTATCGAATCCATTGGGAGCATCGCTATGCCGCTAAGTTTGATTGCCAGTGGTCCCCCGAAGGGCAGGCATCGCCGAGTGATATCGGCCATTATTGGACAGAAAAGAAAACATCATGCTTGCCCTGAGTTACCAAGGCTTGATGGGAAAAGGGTACTTGTAACGGGTGGAACCGCTGGCATTGGTGAGTTCATCACTCGTTCTTTACTTGCTCAAGGTGCGAGGGTGACGTCGTTGGCGAGAGGTTTATCGGATGCAACGGATGACATCCTTCATGCCGAATCAATCTATATGGATCTTGCAGATCCTGAGAGTATTGTCGCTGCTGTAGAGCAACTAGGGGAGACGCCATTCGACATTGTTATTTGTAACGCGGGGCTGGTGTCTAAAAAGGCTGAAATCTCACCTTCCGGCTATGAAAAAACATTTTCAGTCAATGTGTTAGGTCATCACATTCTTTATCGACTCCTTATGCAGAAAAACATGTTGGTTGACGATGCTCGTCTGGTAGTGACCAGTGGCGATATTTACATTATGGAAAATGAGTGTGCGGCTGATATTCCTTTTGATGGCACATCCAGTACTTATTCACGAAGCAAGCTGGGAAATTTGTGGCAAGTGCGTGAGTTATCAGAGCGTTACCCTAATATTCATCCAATCGCGGTTCATCCCGGAGTGGTTGCCAGTGGTTTTGCTGGAAGTAAAAAAGGGTTTCTCGCATGGCTTCGTACTAAGCAACTTGTGTCGGAAGAGCAAGGGTCTCACTCTTCTCTGATTGGTGCGACACAAGCTCTTCCAAGAGGAAGTTACTGGCACAATGTGTTTGGGTTGGTTGACTTACCGGACGGGGATCCTGGTTGTGATGCATCTGGTTCTAGGAAGTTGTGGGACCAACTTGAATCGATTACCGCACCTTACCTGCAAGCGTGCGACGTTAAGCTATCTGGAAAATAGAAATGAAATTTCGTTACACATTAAGGTCAATATTTTTATGAAAACTAGGCTCAATGCTCTTGTGATCATGGGTTGTGCTTTATTGCTGATTGGATGTATTAGCAGCGAGCAGGAATATGATCATCCACTCTATGACACGTCTACTAGTGCGTTTCCAGTGCAACAGTTTGACTCGTTTCTAGAGTATCAACAAACCGTTCAGACTTGGCTTGAAGAGAATCGTGTGTTTTTGCAAGACGATCATGCAGCGGAGCTTTCTTATAATACTCCTTTTGAAATCTCACCAAACCAAGCAAACACACTGAAAAAGGGCATCATTTTTGTGCATGGCTTGGGCGACTCTCCTTGGTCTTTTGTCGATGTTGCCCAAGAGTTCGCTGATGAAGGTTACTTGGTGCGCAGTGTATTGCTTCCGGGACATGGTAGTCGTCCCGCCGATTTAGTGCCGATAAGTATATCTGATTGGGAGAAGACGGTTAAAAATCAAGTCGAGATTATGCAGGAAGAGGGGTTTGAGGTGTCTTTAGCTGGGTTCTCTACTGGTGCGAATTTGGTGACGGATTATGCCAATAGCAACCCAAGCATAGAGGCTCTGTATCTGTTTTCTCCTGCCTTTAAATCTGACAGTGACATTGATTTCCTTGCGCCTGCTGGCGCTCTATTTGTTGATTGGGTGTTCCAAGGCGATCCGCAAAATCACAACAATCAAATGAAATACAATAGCGTACCTTTGAATGGCTTTGCGCAGTATTACTGGACTAGCTACGAGGTTCAAAAATCTCTAGAAAGAAAGCCTTTCGACAGACCTGCATTTTTAGCTGTCACTCAAGATGACAGTGTCGTTAATGTTACTGAAGTCCTTAAACTGTTTGAAACGCAGTTTACCAATGCAAACAGCCGATTTATTTGGTTTGGAAACAAGCCAGATACGCTAGATAAACGCGTTGTCCATTTCGACAGTCGTGTGCCGTCAAAACGCATCAGTAACTTCTCTCACATGAGCTTGTTATACCGTGAAGACAATTTCTATTATGGCGCTAATGGTAAATTCCAAATGTGTCGTAACAGCACCGACCCTCTTGATTATGAAGCTTGTTTAAATAGTGATGAACCGTGGTATTCCGCTTGGGGATACAAGGAAGAAGGGAAGGTTCATGCGAGGCTGACCTACAATCCATATTTTGACGAAATGTTGGAATACGCGAAATCTATCACTGCCCTGTAAAGTCGATATTAGAAGGACACTAAAATGTATCAAACACCGTACTCTACATTGCCGCTGGGGCTGATATCGTTGCTATCGCTGTTGTTTGCTGGCCCAGTAAGCGCAGATTGGAAGGAAACGGGATCACACTTAAAGTTGGTTGATCTGTTAGACAGGGAAGACGGCTATTGCATTGATGTTGCTGGAAGTGGTGAGTATGTAAGATTCGATTTGCCGTTACTGACGCACAACTGCAAAGAAGGCTTGTACGCTGATGAAGCGGTGACCTATCGAGATGATGGAACACTGTTCTTTCCTGCTTACGAGGCATGTGTCACTGTTATGGGCGTGAATAATAATTCGCTACCTTACAATGCGTTGATGCTAAAACGCTGCCACGTTGACGAACCGTTTTTGAAAGCTACTCAGTTCCAAACGTTTGAGTTTACAGAGGATAAACAGGTGCAGTTAGTGGGTTCTAACCTTTGTATTACGACAGGCGATCTATCTAAAGTGACCTACAGTGCGGCGCACCGATGGAGAAGCTTGTATATGCAGGAGTGCAATGTTGCTGACAAAGCGTTATCTCAATGGCAAATGGTTAAACCAACGACTCGCTAGTCGATATCCTAAATTAATAGATAAAAACTAAACAAACTCAGAGCCTCAGTATTCACGCTGTTCTTAACAGATTGAAGACTGGGGCTTTTATGTATTAGGCGATACAAGATCATTGATTTTAGTCGGAAAACTGCTTTTTGCTTTTATAGCGAGTAGGATTGAAAGAAATGGCGTATTTGTCCGGTTTAATAATCAGTATCTAAATTGACTCTGAAATGTCACATCATCAATAAGCGAATTTATGTTGAAAATAGAACCCATTACCCCTCACATCGGTGCTCGTATCCATGGAGTCGAACTCGCTACATGCAGTGCGACTGAACTTGATGAGGTTTATCAGGCGCTTCTAACTCATCAAGTGATTTTTCTGGATGATCAAACCCTTTCGCCAGAGCAGCACTTGATGATTGCGGAGCGATTTGGGCAGCTCGAACCGGCACATCCATTTTTTCCTCGCGTCGAGCATGCACCTCAGGTGAGCGTGATAGAAACAACGCGGGGCAATGCTCCGATGGAAAGCTATTGGCATACCGACTTAACCTGGCGGAAACTGCCATCGAAAGCGTCGTTGTTGCATGCTCAGCATCTGCCCAATGTGGGAGGAGACACGATTTGGTGTTCGATGACCGCAGTGTTTGATTCATTAGATGAAGACATGAAAGCAAAGCTGAGAAGCTTATCTGCGACTCATTCGCTGGTGGCTTTTGAGGGCATCGAGTCGGATCTGATTGAGCTTGATTGGCACAAGTCGTTAATCAAAACGGCTCAAGAAAATCCACCAGTGATTCACCCGGTTGTTCAAATTCATCCTGAAACGGGTAAAGAGACGCTCTATATCAATGAACAGTTTACTCGTTATATCAATGAGATCGACCGCCAAGAGAGTGATGATTTACTTAGCCAACTGTTTGAGATAGCACGACGCTCCGAGTTTCAAGTTCGTTTCAAATGGGATAAAGGATCAATGGCGATCTGGGATAACAGGGTAACGCAGCATTACGCGGTGATAGATTACGGCGATACCCCAAGAAAAATGCACAGAGTCACGGTGACCTAGCTTACGTAAATTAAGGCCAAGTCGAACGCGACTAAATATTTTGACTCATAGGTCAATGTGATTTATTTTTAGCGCTAATGTTCAACTCGATACAAATATAAGGAGGATTCTTATGAAAGTGTGTAAATTTAACTTTGCGCATATTTTTTGGTACGACCAAAACTCAAGTTTTAACACTATCGTGCTACGATAACCAAAACTTGAGCGAAGCATTTAAAACTAAACTTCTATAGAGTTTCTTCTCTCTAGTTTACTTGGTTGTTGTCAGCAAATGACGACAGCGCATTCTTGCGCTTGAAACTTGAGTAAACAAATGACTACATTAATATCTACATCATCTATTTCTTACGATCTAACATCATGCCGCTTATTTGATGGGCTTTCTTTCACCATTAAAAAGGGTGACCGTATTGGCCTAATTGGCAGCAATGGGTGTGGAAAAAGCACCTTACTGCGTCTATTAAACAAAGACTTACCTGACTATGTTGGCAGTGTCTCATTCGCCTCTTATGCCGAAGTCGCGCTTATTGAGCAACATCTCCCTAAACGCCTGTTGAGCATGTCGATGCTTAATGCTGTTATCGATAATCTCCCATCTGAGATTCAACTCTCTGAGCAATGGCGCGCTCAAATCATCTTGTCTAACTTAGGCTTTGACGAAAGCTATTGGGATCAGTCGATTGATACCTTAAGTGGCGGTCAATACGCGCGAGTCTTGGTGGCAAGAGCCTTAATTGTCGAACCTGATGTTCTACTGCTAGATGAACCGAGTAACCACTTAGATTTGCCAACCTTGCTTTGGTTAGAGCAATTTCTTATGGATTGGAAAGGCTACTTTGTGATGGTGTCACATGACCAAAGGCTACTCGACCATGTGACCAATTGTACTTGGGTGTTACGTGACAAAAAACTGCAATACTTCAGCCAAACCTGCACTGAAGCAAGAAAGGCGTTAGAAGAGAAAGATCGCGCTGACGCTGAAAGGCAAGAAGTGGAACAAAAAGAGATTAACCGCATTGAAAAGAGCGCGCAGCGCTTAGCTATTTGGGGTAGGGATTTCGATAACGAAGGCCTAGCTCGCAAAGCCAAAAGTATGGAGAAACGTGCTGCTGGCTTGCGAACGACCATGACGCGTTTGGATACGATTGAACCATGGACACTAAGCCTGTCAGGTGAGTCGATGAAAGCTAATCGCTTACTTGAATTAGCGTCGGTGCCAATAGCAGCCGCGCAAGACCAAGCGCCACTGTTTGAAGTTCTGTTCCAACAAGTCAAAAGTGGCGATCGTGTCGCTATCTTAGGTAAGAACGGTGCAGGTAAGTCTTCATTGTTGCAGGTGTTATGGGCAAGCTATCAAGCCTCTCACCTCGAAGATAATGGTTACTTTCATCCTCAAGCCGATGTGGGTTATTACGACCAAAGCTTGAACCAATTGTGCGATGAGCACTCATTAATAGACTCGCTGTACCCGTTTTATCCTGTGTCGCAGGAAGCAAGAAAAATGGCTCTGATCAGCGCTGGTTTTTCTTATGAAAGACACGATCAAAGGATCGCAGAATTAAGCGGTGGCGAGCGTTCTCGTTTATTGTTTGTCGGGCTATCTTTGGCTAAGTATCATTTCCTGTTGCTTGATGAACCAACGAACCACCTTGATATTGAAGGCAAGGAAGAGTTAGCGCATTGCTTAACTCATTTTGAAGGAGGGCTGTTGTTGGTCAGTCATGATCGAGAACTCATCGAGAGTTCATGCAATCGATTCTGGTATATCAATGATGGGCAGCTGGTGGAAATGACTTATTTAGATGCGGTTTATGAGGCCATGTCTGTCGGTAATCAGGTCGTTAGCTTAGAGGCGGGAGGGGAAACTCCAAGTACTGTGTTATCACGCTCCATGACCAGTGAAAATCAATTCCCCGAGCTAGCTCAAAATGATGACGAGTTGCTGTTGGAAAGGCTGTTAGAGTTGGAAGAGTTACTGACACAAGATCAGTCTCGAAAAGCAAAGCATCAAAAGCCAGATCTTCAACAGAAATGGCAGCAAGAAATAGTAAGTATCAATATGAAATTGGAGCTTAGTTAGCTTTACATATCAATCTAGCTGTAAATTTCAATTAGCTGCGCACGCCAGTTGATTCGATATTAGATTGATGAGTTATGCGTGCTCGGCTGTGATTGCTGAGCACGCATGACCAAAGACTCTTCATTTATTCAGAATCGGCCAAAGGCTCTTTAGTTATTCTGAATCCGCTAAAGGCTTTTGTTACTTTTATCAGTATTTACACTGACTCCAAATTCAAGTTTAAAAGCAAAAACCTTGATATATATTTGATTGAAACCTCATTGCTCGGAGGTGATGTGTAATATAATCCGTGACAAAATATAAGAACAAAAATTAAATCATAAAATTTGTAAACGTTAGGGCTTAGTTAATAAAGTATTCCGTATGAACGCAATTCGCAAAGTTTATCAGTACGCAGAACCAAACCTTACTCTCGTCGGATGGATGGGCTTTGTCGGTTTCCCGATCTACTACGTTGTGTGGGAGTTTTTGTTCCCTCAACCTTATGAAAACTTATCGCTGCGTTTAGCTTGTTCGGTATTATTCTTCGGCATTATTTTTCGTAATCGTGTCCCATTTGACTGGCGTAAATACCTTCCGGCTTATTATCAAGTTGCGATAACCCTCTGCTTACCGTGTTTCTTCTTTTACATGCTGCTGATGAACAATTGGTCCAACGTTTGGGTCATGTCTTTCATGTCGGCCATATTCCTGCATATCTTGTTGGTGCACGTCACTAAAGTCATGTTCGCTCAGACCTTTGCCGGAATCGGAATTGCGACGTTTTGTGCTTGGGTGGCACAGGGCTTCTATTTAGAACTCACAATGGACTGGACGCATGTGCCAATCTTTTTGTTTATCTACTTATTCGGCAACTTGTTCTACTTCCGTAATCAGGTGGAACACGAAAACAAGGTGTCATTGGCGAAATCTTTTGGTGCTGGCATTGCTCATGAGATGCGAAACCCTCTAAGTGGCTTGTTGACCTCTATCGATGTCATGCAGTCCATATTGCCGAACCCCAAAAGTGGCGACCATAAAGGGCAATATGCGCTGAGCAATGAAGACGTTATCCAGTTGCGTGAGGTGGGTGATGAGGCGATGGAGATCATCCACTCAGGCAACGAGACGATTGATCTGTTGCTGACTTCAATCGATGAAAACCGCGTATCTCGTTCGACGTTCAAAAAGCATTCAGCGCAAGCGGTGGTTGAGGATGCAATCGACAGTTTTAACTACAAGCGTTCAGCCGATAAGTCAGCGATATCTTTAGATGTACAAAGCGATTTTGATTTCTTGGGCAGTGATACCTTGTTGAAGTACGTTATGTACAACTTATTCAAGAACGCATTCCATCATCGCAGCCCAGAAGATTTTCATATTCATGTCACGATGTACAGCGATGAAGTGACCAATCAAATCATGGTCACCGATAACGGTGCGGGTATCTCAAGCGACTTGATTCGACGCATTTTCCAAGATTTTTACACCACGGGCCAATCGGGTAATTACGGACTGGGTTTGCCATTTTGTAAAAAGGTGATGCGTTCGTTTGGTGGTGAGATTAAGTGTCAGTCAGAAGTGGAACAATGGACGCAATTTACGATGACCTTCCCATCTTTGGCTTCAAATACAGTGAAAGAGATCAAGAGTGAGCTCACTAAGCTGAAGACCGTATTGATGGTGAGCGACCAGAAGATCCTGACCAGTAAAATGACCGAGATATCGCGTTTTATGGGTTTCGACCTCGCCATCTTAGATGTCGCATCCGCCCTAAAAAATAAGGAATATCAGTTCGAATTTGATCTGATCTTTGTTGATATGGAGAGCTTGGACTTACGAGCCAGTTGCCTAGAAAGGATTGAGTCACTGCTTTCGTTCACTGAAGCGCGAATCATCTACTTGTATGAGCATCATCCTATTAAGCGTGTTCGAAACGTTTCTTTCGAGCCTATTTGGGTGGAAACGCAAGTTTGGCTGCTTAATACTAAAGCGACCATCGACCGCTTACTTTTCGATTCCAATTACGTGATGCCAGCAGCGCCTACAAAACCGCTAGAGGCCACGAATAAGCGAACGATTATGGTGGTGGATGACAACGAATCTTTGCGCCGTTTTACTGCGATGTTACTGGAAAAACAGGGTTTTGATGTTGTGCAGAAAGAAGATGGCCAACAAGCATTAGACGCGCTGGATAGCGACGAGATCGACTTGATTCTCATGGATATCGAAATGCCCATCATGGATGGTGTGGAAGCTTCTCGCCGAATTCGAAGTGCCAATAAAGCGTACTCTTCGGTGCCAATCATTGCTCACACTGGCGACAGCTCACCTGTCACTTTAGAGAAAATGGAATCGTCAGGCATGTCAGACTTTATCGTCAAACCGGCAGATAAAAACCGCCTGTTCGATAAGATTGCTCACTGGATTTAGTGAATACCATAAGTTGAAGCACACGATCATTTTGTCAGCGAACAAAAACACAAGAAAGAGCTCAGCGAATTGCTGGGCTCTTTTTGTTTAGCGACATGATAGCGTCCATTCAGTCCTGCCGTTTGTGTTAGTTATAAAATTGGCGTGTACAGAGTTATACGAATTCTAACTCTGGGTGATGGTACGCCTCATGACAAACCGTGAGCACATGATCAATGTCTCGTGGTGTCATGTCGGCATTTACTGAAAATCGGATGATGTTCTTGTTCTTGCCCGTAGCGGGGCGACAGAATACTGCACCGAACACATCACGCTGTTCAAGGAAGTCGCGTACTCGCTCTGTATTTCTCTCATTGCCGCACTCTAATGCAACGATTTGAGATTCGCTACGGATGTTAAAGCCAATCCGTTTGAGGCCTGTGGTGAGCGATTTAGACCGTTCAAATAATACTTTTCGTTTATCTTTTGCTCCTTTAATTACCTCCAAGGTTTTCTCTAAACGAATCACTTCTTGCGGCAACACGGTTGAGCTAAAAATCGCAGGGTAAGCGACAAACGGCAAGGTTGCCGATAGCTGTTTAGGCCCGAGGATTGCGCCTGCGCGATAAGCAAAGGTTTTGGCCAAGCTGACGGTGATAAAGTCGACTTGATTCGTGAGCCCGAGCGCTTGAACTAAGCCAGCACCATTCTCTCCGTGAGTGCCCAGTGAATGCGATTCATCTACGATGACGGCACAATCAAACGCTTGCGCCATTTCGTAGATGTCGCGGAGTGGGGCGATGGTGCCAATCGTGCTATAAACCGAGTCGACAACAATCACACCAGAGCCATGACGTTCCAGTTGCTTACGTAAGTGACTCATATTGTTATGCATAAATGGATGGGCGATTGCACCAGCCGCGCGAACGCCTTCCCACAGCGACATGTGTGCAAAAAAGTCGATATACACAGGCGTATCTGGCGGACAGATCGTTTGAAGTAACCCAATATTGGCCGTCCAGCCAGATTGAGAAAGCAAACAACTTTCCATCCCCACATAGCTTGCGAGTTCGGTTTCAAACTCAGGTTTAGACTCTTCATCTTGTAAGAAAATCGCAGACATCACCACGTTGTCATCGTGTTCACTGATCGCCGCTTGGTGAGCTTGTTGGATCTGCTTGTTGTGCGACAGGGCTAGGTAATCATTGCTCTGCATGACAACGGCGTTGCGGGGTGGACGTTTACCCAACACCAAGTGTTTCTGGCTTTGGTTCTGGGTAATCAGGTCTTGAATATAGAAGTTCAAGCGTTCTTCAATAAAGGAAGGTAATGGTTTTTTTTGGGTTTTATCACTCATAATAGTTCTCTTCAAATACAGGATAACGCCAGCGCTGACGGCTGTATATTGACGACTAAAAGTGATGTGTCATTAGCTGAGTTGCATAATTTTGTGGGTGCTTGCAAACTCAGTATTTAAGGGTTTTGAGGCGATTGAATTTCCTTACGGTACGGGGCTTTAACCCTGGGTTGAATCGGAATAATAGCCTCTTCCTTTATGACAAATAGCTATGAAAAAGTTATGAACAAAAGCGATCAACAAAAGCGATCAACAAAAGCCATCAACAAAAGCCATCAACAAAAGCCATCAAAGAAGGTCATGATAAAGTCGAACTCAAACAACTAATGCGTGCCAATCATGAGTAAATTGGATTAGGTAAAGCTAACCGTTGACGCATTGGTGGATAAGCCTAATCAAGTCATCCAACTGCTGTTTGGCTTCTCCTTCAAGTGAATAACCAAAATTGATGCGTAGGCAGTTGCTGTAGAGATCGAGCGTGCTGAACAGATGTCCAAGCCTAATATCAATATTCTGCTTAGCTACCGCTTGAGAAAAAGTTTTCTGGTTCAAATTTGGGATTTGCAACCAGAGAACCATGCCACCTTGTGGGTTACTGATCTTCACATCTTGAGGAAGATGTTGGGCTAAATAGCTGAGGTATTGCTGGCGCAAAGAAAGGATCTGAGAGCATCTTCTTCTAACGTGCTTGGCGTATTGGCCAGATTCGATAAAGTCAGCAACCGCAAGTTGAGTGGGCAGGGCAACGCCATAACTCGCAGCAGAAAACTGAGCCTTGTACTCGTCTATGTACCTTCCTGGCAAACACCAGCCTAAACGATAACTTGGTGAAAGGCTTTTCGATACCGATCCGCACCACAACACGTATCCGCCTTTGTCATAGTATTTTGCAGGCAATGGTGTGTGTGATGCGTAAGAAAGTTCTAGATACACATCGTCTTCAATGATTGGTACTCGATAATGATTCGCCAATTCAGCCAGCTTTTGTTTTTGACTGGCCGACATATTGATCCCTTGAGGATTCATATGTGAGGTACAGAAGATAGCAGCATCCACACGTTTGTTTTTCAGATGTGTTTCTAGCTGTTTTAGGTCGACACCGTCATCCAAAGACGGGATCTCAATGATCTGGCGAGACATCTTTCCAAGCAACTCCAAAATACCGTTGAAGCAAGGAGAACTGATGGCAATGGTGTCTCCTTCTTTGGTACACGATTCAAGAGCAGCTTTAATTGCTGACATGCATCCAGCAGTGATCACCATTTCTTCAGGTGAAAAGTGCACATCGAGCTTGGTGAAGTGGGTCGATAGAGCCTGTCTTAACATCGGCTCGCCCTGTGTATCAGGGTAATGATTGAGTCTGTTGCCCATACGTTTGATAGAGCGACGGAAGCTGCGTTCTAGTTCCACAATCGATTGTTCATCATTGGTGGTGCTAGAGACCCCTAAAGGCCCATTGATTGAGTTGTGAGTCGATGAAGTTTGTCTAACTCTGGAAACCTTACTTTCAAACTGTGCCCATTCCGGTGTGGAGTGAGAAGGCTTATGAGGCGAGACAAAATAGCCCGCTTGAGGTCGAGAATGAATCCAACCCTGTGATTCTAACTCTTGGTAACAGCTTACTACGGTCGACATGCTGATGGCTTGTTGTTTAGCTAACTGGCGCAGCGAAGGCATACGCCCACCTTCGGGTCTTTTCCCCGTTTCAATCTCATCAATAAATTGATTAGCAAGCTTTCTGTAGATACTCATGGTCACGACCGTTGTTAACTGTACTGGTTTTTATTATAAAAATTGTATCTGTACTGGTTTTATTGTTCAAGGGATACTCTTTTAAAACAAAGGAGGGGTCAGTATGAAAAGAAATGATTTGTTGTTAGCGGTGTTCGTGATGGCAATTTGGGGATTCAATTTCTCGATGATCAAAATGGGTGTGACCAATGTTCATCCGTTGTTAGCAACCGCTGCGCGTTTCTCGCTAGCGGTTATCCCGGTGATATTTTTTGTGGCGAGACCGAATGTCGCTTGGCGCTATTTAGTGAGTTATGGCTTTGTGTTTGGTGTGGGTATTTGGGGTATGGCTTCTTGGTCAATCACAGCCGGGCTTTCTTCTGGGCTTTCATCGGTATTGCTTTCAACCAACGTGCTAATCGGTATGGCTGTTGGGGTATGGGTTTTCAAAGAAAGTGCGTCGGTTCGCAAGTTAATGGGTGCGATGTTAGCGATGTGCGCCTTGGCGGTATTGGTTTCCGCAGCAACGGGCAATGTCACCGTTAATGGCGTGATTCTTATTATGATCGCAGCGTGCAGTTGGACGTTAATGGGCGTGATTGTTAAGGCGTCTAAAACCAAGCAGGCTTTTGCGTTTAACGTGTGGGGCATGCTGTTTGCGCCAGTTCCATTAGTGTTGTTTGCGGTTATGCTGCACGGTGACCAAATCATTTGGCAGGGGATCGCACTGTGGGATTGGAATACGACGATTGCTGTGTTGTTTCAGGCTTATCCAACCACGCTATTTGGCTACTGGGTGTGGAATAAGTTGTTAATCCAATATCCGTTAAGCACGACCGCACCGTTAACCTTGCTTGTGCCAATCTTCGCATTGATCAGTGGTTACTTTATGTATGACGAAGTACTGTCAGTCGCCCAAGTGGTTGCATCAGTGCTGTTCTTAGTCGGGATTGGCTTAATCGTGAAACCAGCGAAGACACCGAACACTAAAACATCAGATAGCGCGGGAGATAACGGAAAGCTTGTTAAGCAGTCGTGATGTGATTCGCTGCAAAGAAGCGTGATGTAGATTAATCATCGAAACTAAAGTGTTGAATAGAAACCAAGGCCTCGCAATTGCGGGGCCTTAGTGTATGAATGTTTCATAATGAATTCTCGTTTCTACTAAGAATTATCTAGTTCCTGATTACGAAGTGTTCTGGAGAAATGAACTTATTGTTGTTATGTTATATCATAACAATAAGCAAGGGTGACTTGCACTTTCGATATTTGGAAATCAATGACATGGACAACATTAATCAAGTCTTGCTGGTTGCTGGAACACACGGCAACGAGCTCTCAGGAATCTATTTAAACAAGCTCATCAAAGAGCGTTTGTATGCCGCCGAGCGTTCAACATTTTCGACTACTTCTGTTATCGCAAATCCTAAAGCGGTAGAGCAGAACGTCCGATATGTTGACACGGACCTAAATCGTCAGTTTTGTAATACTAACCACGACGATACTGCTGGTTTAGCTGAGCATACCGTGGCAAGACAGTTTATAGATAGACACGCAAGCAAAGAGCAGCAACTGATCGTGGATTTGCACAACACGACCAGCAATATGGGGGCGACATTAATCTTGCTTTCCAATGATGCTTTCTACCAAAAAATGGGCGCTTATGTGAAACAGCGAATGCCGGAAGCCAATATTCTGTTTGAAGATAGAAAGCCTTGGGATGAGCAGCCTTACCTTTGCACAACAGGGAAGTGTGGAGTGATGATTGAAGTCGGGGCTCAGGCACATGGCTCACTTAAGTTCGATACTCTCAAACTGATGAAGCAGATGCTGACCATGGTTCTTGATTACGTTGAGAAACATAACCTTAACCAAGTACAAGCGCTAGAAGACTACGATGCTTTCTTCTATGTTGAAGAGGTTAATGTTCCACTTGGTCCTGATGGTATGCGAGTAGCCACAGTACACCCAGCGATCTGTGGTCGAGATTTTGAGGTAGTGAAGCAAGGGGAGCCTTTGCTCGCGACTTTCTTTGGTTATGATATCTATTGGGAGCGCGAACAAGATATCTATCCCCATTTCATTAATGAAAGTGCTTACGCTAAAGCCAACATTGCAATGGCATTGGCCGAGAAGCGTTTGGTTTCGGTGAGTTAGAACTTTTAGCAGCTAACGAGTCCGCTAAATAGCCCATGAGTGTTGTAATTCGCGACACTCATGGCGTTATCTTGATCATTGTTGTTGCGAGTAGTAGGACGCCAATGGGTATGACAGTTAAGGCATCTAAAACCAGTCAGGCTTAATTTAACTGAGACAGGTCTTGTTTGTACTGTTCAATCTTTTGTTTTTCTTCGTCGATCTTCCCTTGGTATTTAGCGACCTTGTCGTCTTCGTTGAAGTCTTGCGCTTCTTGAAGTTCCTCTTTGTACTCAACGATTTCTTCTTGCGCGTCTTCAATGTCATCCATTAACTCTGATTTTAGTTCTTCGTTGGTACAGTATGTATTTAACTGATCTAAAGCGTCTGTCAGTCCTTCTAGCTTGTTGTCATATCCGTTGGCTTTCGCGATATCAATTTTCATTTCAATTTCACACGCTTTTTTCTCACAGCCAATCTTTTGCGAACAGTCAGAAGCCAGTGCAGATAAAGGGAAAAGGAACAGAGGTAACAATATTTTAATGCTGTGTTTTGACATTGAGATGGCCTGATTTGGATTAGGTGAATAGAACAAGTTCGAGACGCAACTTACAGGCTCAATGCATGAAAGGCTATATCGTTTAGCTATCAGAAAAAGACCAATGATATATCGACATCTTAAGTTCAGGATCAAGTGGTTTTCGTCTGAACCCTGAGTGACTGAGATTATGTCACTCAGGGGAAAGTAGATTTGCTCCTAGCGATTAACTAACTAAGCATTGAAGCAGGTGAGTTTCTAGGTCGCTGTCTATGGCCTGACCAATCACCTCAATTCTGGTTTCATTGCATTCATCAAGTTCACACTCTGTTAGACCATCTTCAGTTAGGTTGTAACCAAAGATACCGCTTTGAGTGATGAACACCGCTTTCATTCGTTCGGCTTTGAGCCCAACTAATACATTAAGCAATTGCTGACGGTCGAACAGTTTGTCAGCCGCGAATCGCCAACCAATACTTTCAAACCCTTCACCTTGGTTACTCGCCTTTATCATGCCGCTTTCTGGCATCGGTAATTCTGAAGCGAGTGGCTTATCTTGCTGATGATGATGGTGGTGATGGTGGTGATGAGCTTGATGATGGTAAAAATTGGTGTTTCCATCGAACTCGTCGGAAGGGATCTTACCGTGATGGGCAAATATGAGTTTGGTGTCTGGGTGACAAACCTGTGCGACGTACTCAGCCAGTTTTTCTGCATCGCCACTTTTGTACAGGTCGACTTTATTACCCACAATGGTGTCGGCAATGGTGATTTGCTGATTGAAGGTATCGTGTTCAGAATAGCGTGTGTCAGAAAGCTTGCGGGCATCAACCAAAGTAATGTTCTTCTGCAGTGACAAGACTTTGCGGTAATGCTCTGAAGACAAGACTTCTAACACTTCTTTAGGGTGACCAAGCCCTGTCGGCTCGATCAATAAGCGATCAGGTTTTGCTTCTGACAGCAGTTGATTCAGTGCGATCTGCATCGGTAAACCTGCCGCGCAACACATACAGCCGCCAGGCACTTCACGAATAAACACTTGTTGTTTGCTGTCGTTCCCTTGGATCAAACTGCCATCAACGCCAATTTCTCCGAATTCATTCACCAAAATAGCCCAGTTTTCATCTGCGGGCTTGTTCTTCATTAGGTTGAGAATCGCGGTAGTTTTACCTACGCCGAGAAAGCCGGTAATGATATTGGTTGGAATACCCAAGAGAGGCTTTTTATCAGAGTTCATTAGCAATTCTCCGATAACCTTGCACAAGGGTATGGTTTGCCGAAACAACTGATTCTGAAAACGCAGAGTACTCAGGTGGGACCTTGGAGATATTGTTCAAATCAAACCCTGAACCGATGTTGGTCATTGGTGGTACATGGAAGCCTTCAGGTAAGTCGTGCCCATCCACCACACAGTTATGGCGAATCACACAACCTTTGCCAATCACCGCATTAAAGACTACTGAGTTGAAGCCAATAAATACGTCGTCACAGACCTCACAAGGGCCATGAATAATCGAGCGATGGGCGATGGATGAGCGTTCACCAATAGTGACGGCAGCGCCAGCTTTTGAGTGAATGACCACACCATCTTGAATGTTGGTATCACGCTTAATCACGATGGCTTCCATATCGCCTTGTTCATTGACTTCGTCAGCACGAATCACGGCGTAAGGGCCAATAAACACGTTATCTTCAATGATGACCTTGCCACAGATGATGGCGGTCGGGTCAATGAAAGAGGTCTCCGATACTTCTGGCATGTGACCGCTTGGGTTTCTTCTTAACATATTGATTTCTTTTTATTGATTGTAATAACTGCTGAACTAGCGCTCGAATGACAGCCTCATTGCTGGAGTTGGCATTTCGTTTGGTATCTCATTTGGTACATGAGTGTTATGTGTGTTGTTGTCTGCGGATTCTGGGTTGGTATAAACCTTGATGCCGTTTACCCATGTATGCTTAATCTGAGCAGAGAATTCGTGTCCTGAGAATGGCGACCACCTACATTGATACAAGCTGTTTTCATTGCTGACCAAGGTTGGAGTTTGTGGGTCGACTAATACTAGGTCGGCGTAGTAACCCTCACGAATATATCCACGTTCCTGTATCGCATAACGGATAGCTGGGTTATGTGCGGTCTTCTCGACAACCTTAGCCACTGTCATGCTTCCCGCACTTACATGGTCAAACAGGCTCAATAGGGCGTGTTGTACCAAAGGTAATCCTGCTGGGGCTTGTTCGTAAGGAACTTGTTTTTCTTCCCATGTATGTGGTGCGTGATCCGTCGCAATGATGTCTATTTTCCCCGTGTTCAAAGCGGCTAATAGGGCGTCTCTATCGCTTGGGTATTTGACGGCCGGATTACATTTAATTTGGTTACCTAGCGTTGCGTAATCTTTGTTGCTGAACCACAGGTGGTGCACACAAGCTTCTGCCGTAATACGTTTTTCTTGAATTGGCCCTGCGTCAAACAGAGCGAGTTCTTTGGCTGTCGTGATGTGCAGCACATGAAGTTGACTGTTGTGTTTTCTAGCTAGCTCAATCGCATAAGAAGAAGAGGCATAACAGGCTTTGTCGTCTCTTAGAACTGGGTGGTCTTCAATCGTGAAAACGTCTTTTTCTTTTCTTAATTGCTCTTGGTTTTTAGCGATCACTGGCCCGCTTTCGCAATGGGTAACGATAAGGGCGGGGGAATCACGAAAGATGGCATCGAGCGCTTTAGGATCTTCAACCAACAGGTCGCCAGTCGAAGCGCCCATAAACACCTTCACACCGCAGTGTTTGGTTGGGTCGAGTCGCTTAATCTGTTCGAGGTTGTCTTCAGTGGCTCCGAGATAAAACGAGTAATTTGCCAGCGAGCTTTGTGAGGCAATATCAAATTTTCTCTCTAAGGCTTCAATGGTTGTTGTGGCAGGGTTTACGTTTGGCATCTCCATATAGCTGGTAATACCGCCTGCAACCGCAGCTCGTGACTCTGTGGCGATTGAACCTTTGTGTGTTAATCCCGGCTCACGAAAGTGGACTTGGTCGTCAATCATCCCTGGCATTAGATAACAGCCTTGCGCGTCAATGACCTCATCGTTTGGTTTTGGCTTGATATCATCTGCGATTTTTTCGATTCGGTGACCAACGATTAACACGTCGGTTTTAGTCACAGAACCTTCATTGACCACTCGGGCATTTTTGATGAGCGTTGCTGACATAGCGTTTCAGTGTCTCCTTTCTGATTAGGGCTAAGGTAATTTTGAATGTATTAGAGGTTGAGCTGAATGGAATGTCGCTAGGTATGCTCCGCGCAATCATCGCACACGCAGTTAATCTCCAATTGAGGGCTGACCACGGTGAAACCTTCTTGTTTAGCGTGGGATTGAAGCCCATGAATCATGGCAGGGTCGATGGTTTGCTCGCTGATTTTGTCGCACTTTGAGCAAATTAAAAATTGAGGGATACCATGCTCATGTTCGCAAAGGATATGGTCGCAGAGGATGTATTTGTTGGAGACTTTAAGTTTGTGCGCCAAGTGTTGCTCTTCAAGAAACTCCAACACCCGATAAACCGACATTGCTTGAACATGTTGGTCAAAGTGCTCTTTACAATAATCAACGATTTCATAAGCAGAAAGTGCTTTGTTGGCGTGAATCAAGGCTCGCAGGATTAGCTGTCTTTTGGCCGTAAATTGTTTGCCACTGACTTTACAGCCCTGTTTTACATGCTCGATGATCGCTTCAAGATCTCTCATTCAATCCACAAAATTAGAAATAACATAGATATGTTATAACATAACAACTTGAGGTGTGAAACGTACTTTTTGCTTTGTTTAAGCTAAGTGTGAGTAATATTGGTTGTGGATGAGATAAGGTGCTGAGGCGGTTGTTGAGCTGAATATTGAGTTTCGGTTGAAAATACGTTTTTAAAACGTCTAGGAGCGTGCAACATATCAATAGTCAGTATTGAGCCAATCGAATTAAATCCTGAAATGATACGAATCTCATATTTAATAATGCTTATTTAGTAACCTCTGTTGAGTTTGATATCAAATCAAGTCGCTGATTTTATTGAACATAGGAGAAAAGTCTCATAAATTAATATTTAGGAAACTAAAGTTTTAAATTCCATATAAATTCGATTAAATGGAATATAGTTCTATTTGGTTGTGTGTTAGTAGATGTTTTTTAGGCATATATGTGAATTTAGGAGTGGCTTATCTTTCTGATTTGAAAGAATAATTCAATAGTTGAGATAAAAAAGTTGGCGAAAATCAGAAGCTTGGCATACACTTTCCTTGTAAATGACCTTATCTCATTGATTGAATAGGGTAAATGCTTTGGCGCTACTGGCGATGGTAGCAATGTTTAACATAGCTTTGAGGAAAGTTTTATGGCACTCACGAAGGCCGATTTGGCTGAGAACCTGTTTGAGACACTCGGATACAGCAAGCGGGATGCCAAGGAAACGGTGGAAGTGTTTTTCGAAGAAGTTCGTAAAGCGCTCGAAAATGGCGAACAGGTAAAACTGTCTGGTTTTGGTAATTTTGATCTTCGCGAGAAAAACGAGCGACCTGGTCGTAACCCGAAAACTGGTGAAGACATTCCAATTTCTGCTCGACGTGTTGTTACTTTTAGACCGGGACAAAAACTAAAGGCCCGTGTCGAGAATATTAAAATCGAGAAGTAGCCAAGCAATAGACCACGCCTAGCGTGGTCTTTTTGTATCTGGCTCATTTTCACCTCCAGTAATCGTCAACTTCATACATCTCTTTAGCAGGAGATAAGTGCTATTTCCTGTACGCCTATCTTAAGTATATTAGCTCTTCTCGTTTCTCCTCATCTTACTCGTCTCCGGAATCTCATCCTTTATCTTTCATCCCTTTTACCTTTGTTGTTTGTACTTATTTTCTAATCCAACTCGCGGTATTCCTGCTTTCCATATCCTTTTCTAAGCCGTATTCCTTTCATCAAATCTAACACTAACGTTGCCTTTTCTTCCTTACTTGGCCATGCCTCTTGTCGTTTAGTTTTAATAAACGAAGGTTAAATATGTTTGAATTTAAATAAACGAATCAATTTGATTTAATGCCCAGTATTAACAATCAATTAACTTATTTAACCGTTCAAATACTAAGGAGGAACCTTGCGACAAGCCTTTTTAGCTTTGATATTTCTCGCTCTGCCTGTGGTAGTCACGGCAGCGGAATATCAGCAAATAGCAAATATGTGTATTGCCTGTCACGGTAGCGGCGAAGATACGTCATATCCGTCGATTCCCAACTTGAAGTGGCAAAACAAGGTTTACCTTACCGAACAGTTGTCGAACTTTAAGAGTGGTAAACGAACAGACAAAACTATGTCTAAAGTGGCTCAACTTTTGTCTGAGCAAGATATCGAGAAACTAGCCAACTACTTTTACACACTGCATCACAAAGGGTCACCCCAATGAGTTTAGACAGAAGGCAATTTCTTAAAGCTGCGCTTTCCGCTACAGCCGTTTCTGCATTGCCGGTTTCTTGGGTATTTGCGGCTAATCGACCTGAAGACTTGGCGGCACTCGATATCAACGCGTTAACGTGGGCGAAAGCTGAAGACCTTCCTGATTACTACACCGTTTTGAATACCAACCCTCTGAATGCCTATCCGCCAGAAAGTATGCTTGCACCTGCTGTTACACCTGCAGATGTGCCGTTTGTTCGATGGAATGGCTTGATGCCAGATTTTGTAGAAATGGATCCTGAGACTTGGACTTTTGAAGTGAAAGGCGAGTCAGTGAAAGAAAGTAAATCCTATACGCTGGCAGAACTTAAATCCAAGTTTAAACATCATACTCAGAGCCTTGTATTGGAGTGTGGTGGTAACAGCCGTAATAACTTCTATCCAAGTACCAAGGGGAATCAATGGAGTAACGCGGGCGTTTACTGTTCGCAATGGACCGGCGTTTTGCTCAGTGATGTTCTTAAAGACTGTGGCATTAAAGATGATGCGGTTTACGTGGGTAATCACGGCTTTGATAAACACTTAAGTGGCAAAGGAGAAGCCATCTCGCGTGGTGTGCCTATTGCGGCTGCGATGAACGACAACGCTTTGATTGCATGGGAAATGAATGGAGAACCAATTCCATACCTTCATGGCTTCCCACTTCGAAGCGTGTTTGGTGGACGCCCAGCATCGGTTTCTCAGAAGTGCACGACAGGGATTAGTATTCGTAACAAAATTCATGACGGCCATAAGATGGCGGCACCTGCCTATCAAGTACCAAAACATCCGATAGCGCCGGGTGAGAAGGTCGATAACAAAGATTTTCGAATCATTGAAGAGATGATCGTAAAATCGTTGATTACTTCACCAAAGAGCGGGACTGAGTTTTCGCTTGGTAAAAAAGTCACGGTCAGCGGCCATGCTTGGGCCGGGCTCAGAACGGTTGAGAAGCTGCAGGTGAGTTACGATTATGGGACGACATGGCATGATGCAAAGCTTAATAGACCCGTCAACAAAGGCGCATGGCAGCAATGGGAGGCCGATTTAGACCTTCCTATGACCGGTTATTACGAGATTTGGGCAAAGGCAACCGACAGTGAAGGCGACAGTCAGCCAGTCGTACAACCACAATGGAACCCGAAAGGTTATTTGTTCAATGGTTGTCACCGTATTGCAGTTCGAGTGTCGTGATGAAACAAATTAACGATAAGTCTCTTCATACTCATTCTACTCTCGCCAATTCTGCCCGTGCCCGGTTGACTGATGTAAGTAAGCGTTCTTACCGCAAAGACATAATGAGAGCCGCTCTAGTATGCAGTCTATTAACCTCGATGCTCGTACATGCCGATGAGATTCCAGAAAACCCGAAAGAGTATTACGGTGTAGACAAGACCTCTGGGCTCATTATGGCCCCAGGTTGGGAAGTGGTGAATGGCCAGTGTAATGCGTGTCACACCAGTTTAATCGTGGCTCAGAACAGCGGCACTAGAGAACAGTGGCGAGAGACGATCCAATGGATGGTTGATACTCAGGGGTTGTGGGACTTGACAGATACATGGGATCCAGTGCTCGATTACTTGAGCACTTACTACCAAGACAAAGGCATCGACATGAACAAGTATCGTCGTAAGCCTATTGATAGCGCCTTGTTGCCACCAATGCCAGGAGCGCATAAATGACGATGAACTCAGTGACATTAGTGTCTATATTTCTGGCGCCTGCGATGGCCGTTATGTTGCTTTCTGCATGCTCTGATGAACATTCCGAATTTGACACTAAGGTAGTGCCCAAAATTGACGTTGAGCTAGAAAAAGCGGAGCCTTATATACCAAGTTTGATTGCGGGCGAGAAACTTGCCCAGAACCTTTGTAGCCAGTGCCACGGCGATAAGATCATTCCTTTTGTGCAATCTTACCCAAATATAAAGGGACAAAAGGCGAGTTACATTCTTAAGCAACTACGTGATTTTAAAAGCGATGAACGCCAAGATCTGTATATGCAGTCGGTAGTGAAGTCTTTATCAGATAGAGACTTACAAGACGCGGCGGCATTTTACAGCACGTTAAAACCCTTGGATTTATACAACCGCTCTAAGGAGTATTATCACCAATAGCTTGGAATGGTGAGGTTGGGACAGACAAGCGAACGATTTGTTTATCAAACAGGTACTAAAAAGGGCTGCGAGTGCAGCCCTTCTGGTGTTTGTCGGTATTACGCAGTTCGCGCTAAGCCGCTTTAATGTGCGTTGTAATGTATGGTTGCCATGCTTGTTGGTAAAGCTCTAGAGATTGGCGTCTTAGGCTATTGATTTGCGCCGCTTCGATGTCGTTAATCGGGCGTTTTTCTGCAATAGCGTGACGCTCAATGCCTTGGATGATTTCGTAAAGCTCATGTTCAGGGCCACTTTTCACATCAGCGATGGCTCTCAAGTGAAGTTGCACTTCGGCAATAACATTAGTTTTAGGTAAACGAACCAAAAGGTTCAAATCACGGTAGCCAGAATCAGCCGGTGATTTGAATTTGTTTTTCACTTTTACCACATCCGCTTCGCGGCTTAGAGCTTCGTAAACTTCGACCAAGCTTTCTACATCGTTAGCGATGATGGTTGCGCGGGCTAAGTCGGTAATTCTTGATACATCGCCATCTAACTCAAGGTCAATTTTCTCTTCTGCTCGTGCTTGAGATTTAACGCCAGCAAAGAGTGCGTCTGAGTTAGTCAGTAGGGCAGTACTTTTACAGATGGTTTCTAGTTCAGCCTGTGCTTGGTGAGCTTTGCTGTACAGAATATCGAAGTCGGTATAAGGCTGAGTCGGACGTGAGTCGAATGCTTTGATGCCGTATAAGCCGCTAAGGCTGTGGCGGAATACGTTTGATGAAACTTGGTTTTGCGCAGGAGTGCGCGATTGATCAGTTGAACTTGTTGAAACAGGTGCTGCTGCGAATGCAGGCGCTCGGCTCAATACTAGAAGCATTAGGGCCGTCGTACGGAGAAATACACTCATTCAAACTCCAAAATACAAGGTTACAAAAACGGGTAAATCAAAAGGGGTAACCAGTAACGCATAAGAGTAAAAACAGCTTAACTACACTAACCAATCTAGCTATATATTAGATGGGGCTAGTTAAGACCGAAACCAACTCTAACGTTTAATATTGCTTTAAAATGTGAAGATATAGACAAATCATTTAAGCGTTTGTTCCCAAATTTTGAGAACTTTGAACCTCGGCAATCTTCTTTGTTAACTCGCGTCGTTTTCTACTATGACTCATGTCGTTTTTAAGTTTGAATCAAGCGAAGGTTGCTCTTACTTCTCTATACTGTACCCTTGCATTATGACTGTTTAACATGAACGAAAGATGAATAATCCTGAATTTTGGCACAATAAATGGGCAGCCAACCAAATTGGTTTCCACCTTGAAGATGTAAACCCGCTTCTTATCGAATTTTGGCAAAAGACTAACCCTAGTTACGACAAGAGTGTCTTCGTGCCTCTTTGTGGTAAGAGTGAAGATTTGATTTGGTTAGCGACCAAGCATGAAGAGGTTCAAGGTGTCGAATTAAGCCAGATCGCGGTTCGCGCATTTTTCTCTGAGCATTTATACACACCGACAGTGACTCAAATCAGTGGTCAACATGAGCTGTACCAATTTGATGAGCTGAGTGTTTACACCGGTGACTACTTCACTGCG
Source organism: Vibrio sp. FE10 (assembly GCF_030297155.1). Lineage (NCBI taxonomy): Bacteria > Pseudomonadati > Pseudomonadota > Gammaproteobacteria > Vibrionales > Vibrionaceae > Vibrio > Vibrio apostichopi. Next base: position 1,631,540 of record NZ_AP028067.1, read on the forward strand.
CCCATTCAGCCTGTCGACATCATTTATGATCGTGCTTCGTTGGTGGCTTTGCCTGCTGAGATGCGCGCGCAATATGTGGAACGTTTGAAGCAACTGTTAAAGCCTGGCGGCAAGATCTTGTTGGTTACATTGGATTACGACCAACGCGAAATGGCAGGGCCTCCGTTTAGCGTGCCTAAGCTAGAGATCGATCAGTTGTTTGCAGGCTATAAGATCACTTTGTTGAATCAAGATATTGCAGATGATGAACACCCTAAGATTGCGAAGAAAGGTTTGTCTCGATTCAGTGAAGAAGTGTATTTGATTGAGTCTGACGCTTAAGCTGAGTTTGCTTTTAAGCTATCAGCTATCAGCTATTAGCTAACGGCAACAGCTAAAACGAACAAAAAGACGGGCTCGATAGCCCGTCTTTTTTATTGTTCAGATTTGAAGTCGTGATTGTTCAGAATTGAATAGCTGGTTAGTAAATCACTTTTACTTTTGCCGCGCTTTCAATGGCATCTTCGATCGCTGTCTCTGTGCTGTTGCGACGAGTTAACGCCACACCAAGACGACGGCGACCATAAATGTCAGGCTTACCGAACAAGCGAACTTGCGTTTGTGGTGCGTCTAGCGCTTCTGCAAGGCCTTCAAAACGGATATTCGTTGATGTGCCTTGGCCTAAGATAACCGCTGATGCACATGGGCCGTATTGAGTAATCGACTTAATTGGCATACCTGTAAATGCGCGAACGTGTAGTGCGAATTCCGACGAGTCTTGAGACATCAAAGTAACCAAGCCAGTGTCGTGTGGGCGAGGGGATACTTCATTGAAGATCACGTGGTCGCCTTTAACAAACAACTCAACACCAAAGATGCCGTGGCCGCCTAATGCGTTAACTACTTGCTCTGCGGTGTATTGCGCCGCTTTAAGAGCGTTGTCTGACATGATTTGTGGCTGCCATGATTCACGGTAATCACCGTCTTCTTGGCGGTGGCCAATTGGTGCACAGAAGTGAACACCGTCGACTGCACGAACGGTAAGCAGTGTGATTTCGTAATCAAAGTCGATGAAGCCTTCAACGATTACGCGACCCGCGCCAGTACGACCGCCTTCTTGTGCGTAGTCCCAAGACTTTTGAATGTCTTCTTCTGTTTTGATAACGCTTTGGCCTTTACCTGAAGAACTCATTACTGGCTTAACAACGCAAGGCATACCCACGAACTCAACGGCTGCTGAGAAATCTTCAAAGGTGTCTGCAAAGCGGTAAGGAGATGTGCTCAGCTTTAGCTCTTCTGCGGCTAGGCGACGGATACCTTCGCGGTTCATCGTCAGCTTGGTTGCATTCGCAGTTGGAACGACATTCAACCCTTTTGCTTCTAGCTCTACCAACTTGCTGGTGGCAATCGCTTCGATTTCCGGTACCACATAATCTGGTTTTTCTAGTTCAATAATGGCTTCTAAAGCGTCAGCGTCTAGCATATCCAATACGTGACTGCGATGTGCGACTTGCATAGCCGGTGCGTCTGCATAACGGTCACAAGCAATAACTTCTAAACCTAAACGTTGGCACTCGATAGCCACTTCTTTGCCAAGTTCACCTGAACCTAATAGAAGTACACGAGTAGCATTTTCACGAGTAGCGGTACCAAACATAGAAATTCCTTCCGATCTTTTGAACGATTGATTGAAAACGGGGTGATCATACTTATTTAAATGACAAAAGCAAACGTTTGCGTAAGTTGCTGCGTTAATTACAAGTATAAAAAAAGCAGCCCCGTTAAATAGGGCTGCTTATTTAAATTTTTGTTAACTAGATGTACTTAGATTGCTAAGTAAGTCACTGGAATGTCGGGATTAATCGCTTCTAATGTAGATTGCGTATCCGCTAGGTGACTGATGCTACCGTCGGCCATTTCAACCAACGCTGCGTTTTCAATTTGTTCAAAATCGAAGCCAGCCAATTTCAGCTGAATTAGAGCCACTTGTAGAGGTGGTAGGCTAGGGTTGAACGCTGCGTTTTCAGCGTAAGCACCCGTGAAGATCTCGCCAGTTGTCAGTTGTAGTGAAACGCCACTTAGGTTCTTAGTGTAAGGAGCGTGGCTGCGGTTCAATGCAGTTAAAGCGTCTACAACAACAGGGTTCATTTCATCTGTTGTGTATTGGTGGTTCAGCTTTGTCATCAAGCCAGTTGTCACACCTAAATCGGCAGGGCCGAATGAGTCTGGCAGGTACTCTTGCAGAGACATTTCATCACGTTGTGGCAGCTGAACTTTAAGTTCTTTTGCTGTTGTCAGCTCATTCATGAATTGACGACAGTGACCACAAGGGCTGAAGTTGATCGTGATGTCAGAAAGGCCTTCTTCTCCCTTCATCCAAGCGTGGCTGATGGCTGATTGTTCAGCATGAACTGTTTGACCAAGTTGAGCACCTGCGATCTCCAAGTTTGCACCGAAGTACAAGCGACCAGATAGGCCACGCACGATGGCACCAACATAGAATTCAGAAAGAGGCGCATAAGAGTATGCTGCTGCGATTGGCAGTAAAGCTAGGCGAACTTCTTTATCAGAAAGACCGCTCGCATCTAGCAAGCTTTGCAACTGCTCTTTAGAGATAGTGGCGTCAAAGTTGTCTGCTAATACGATGTCACTCAAAAGCGCTTTCATTGATGTTGGAGCACTTTCCAGCGCCAGGGTAATACGACTGTTCATGTTGAATCCTTAATTGACCTTAGGCTTTAATTCTATGCAATGCTCAGGATTTTTCTGTGACATTGATCGCTATTATATTGTTGTTGTTACATTGGTTTGCATAATTAGGGTGAGGTCACAGATGAAATCGATTGCAAGGACAAAAATCATCGTTGATATCGCAAATCAAAGGTTAGTTAGTACCGTTATCGCTGAATAATGGCGACGAAAAAGCCCAAACAGACGCTGAAATAACAGTGTGATGTTTGGGCTTACATGATCTTATAAAAATAATTTCAGAGTCGATTGGTTAAGAGTAGAGCCAAATCACCACTGAAAATACGCTAGGTGCGATGATTGAGGTGATAACCCCACAAAGAACCAACGCCAACGAGCTGAATGCCGCATCTTCTTGGTTCTTTTCAGCACATGTAGCGGTACCTAAAGCGTGAGATACCGTGCCCATGGTTAAACCTCTGGCGATTGGGCTCTTAATTCCAATTAGGTTATAGATAGGGTAAGCAAAGATGGCTCCGAACAGACCAACGATTAACACCAGAATCGCTGCAATCGCTGCTTCACCGCCAAGGTGGCTTGATACTTCCATTGCAATCGGAGTGGTGACGGATTTACCTAGCAGGCTCGCAATTAGGCTTAGATCTGCTTTAAAGGCAACAGCAATCAATGCTGTCGTGGTCATCGACATTACACTGCCCAGCGTACAAGCAAAGGTAATGATGCGCCAATTAGCTCGAATTTGAGGCAACTGCTCATACAAAGGGTAAGCAAGTGCCACAACCGCAGGCTGAAGCATGTAAGTAATCCAAGTGTTGTCTGCGTAATAGGTCTCGAAAGGGACCTTGAAGAACAACAGGATAGGAATAATGATACTAATGCTGATCAGTAACGGATTACACAGCGGTGAGTTCACTTTTTGGCTGACCCAACGAGCAAACAGAAACACCACGATAGTGAGTAGAATCCACATGATTATTGACCTCTCGAAAGCAAGCGGTCTAAGAACCATGATAGAGAGACCAATACGATCAGTGTTCCACCAACTGCACTCGCCATAATTGGTAGTGCATTGGCGATAAGCATGTCGAAGTGATCCATTAGCCCGACACTGATTGGGACGAACAATAAGATCATCAAACGAATAATCAAACTGGCACCGGGCTGAACCCAGTGCGAAGGAACGATACCAATCACCATGGCAGTAAACAGAATCAACATGCCAAAAATACTGCCTGGGATTGAGGTCTCTAGATATTGTTGTAACGCGTTACCTGCTGTGAGAGCACCTATGATTAAGGTGAAGGAGATTAAGCAGTAAACGAGTTTGATCAATCTTTCTTTCAAAGTGTCACGTCTCTTGATTATGAATTAACTAGCTAACTTTTCTACGTACTGATAAACCGCTTTTAAGATAGCCATTTTCTTCTCGTCGCTTTCGTGTTCATGCGCGAGGTTTTCGAGGTTCAACATATAATCCTCTAAACGACTCTCATAATACTCACGACAGTGGTTAGCCCATTTCAGTTGTTCAGCTTCGTCTAGCGTCCATGGGAAATGGCGAGCGCGGTAACGGAACAACAAAGGCTTGATACGTTCGTCACCAAAAGTGATGTCCAGTGCTGCCAAGTTATTCGGGTCAGTTTCGCGAAGGATGTTCATCGCGGTTTTATCGGCTGGAGAGAAGAAACCGTCGTAAAGATGTGTGTCTACGTCGTCGCTTTTCTCGTATTCACGTTCTTGTGAATACAAACCGATCAGCTTTTCACGGATCTCTGGATGTTCACGTAATAGGCCTAGGTTCTTCAAGCATTGTTGACGGTCGATACCGATCGTTTCTGCGTTTTCAGCGGTGAGCGTTTTTGCTGGCGCGAGAATAGGGCACTTGTTGAGTTGTACCAGTTTGATTGGTACTGGCAGTTCGTCTTCAGCAAGCTCACTGCGCTTGGTATAAAGCCTTTCTCTTAGTTCATCCGCATCCATTTCCAGTAAAGGACTTGGATCTTTCGCTAGGTCGACCACAATAACCGCGTTTTGGTTGGTTGGGTGCCACGCCATAGGCACTACCCAGCTTGTGTAATTACAATCACGACCAAACATGCCTGACACGTGCATTAAAGGTGTCATGTTTACGATGTCGACTAATTCATTCAACTTGCGTTTGTGGCGCATGTTGTAGAGGTAATCAAACATCTTAGGTTGTGCGGCCTTTAACTTCTTAGCCAGTTCGATAGTCGCAATAACATCAGCCATCGCATCGTGCGCGTTTTCGTGTTCGATGCCGTTTGCCACAGAAAGGTGTTCCAGTTTGAAACTTGGAAAACCTTCATCGTTTGTTGGCCAGTTAATACCGTCAGGGCGCAGTGCATGGACTGCACGCATCACATCCAATAAATCCCAACGTGAATTGCCGTTCTGCCAGCTCCACGCATATGGGTCAATGAAGTTACGGTAACAGGTGTATCGTGTCACTTCATCATCGAATCGAATGCTGTTGTATCCCAAGCTTGTGGTGTTCGGCTTAGCAAGCTCGGCATGAATCTTAGCGATAAACTCAGGCTCAGGTAGGCCTTGTGACATGGCTTTCTGAGGCGTAATTCGAGTGATTAATGCAGCTTCAGGTCCAGGCAGATAATCAGCAGGAGGCTGGCAGTAGATAACTAAAGGCTCCCCGATAATGTTGAAATCTTGGTCGGTACGAACACCGGCGAACTGACTCGGGCGATCTTTCGCTGGGCTAACGCCCCATGTTTCGTAATCGAAAAAGAAATAGGTCGACTGATTATCTGAACTCATTGAATTTCCTGAACAGCAAGCGGGAGCCGTTTACTGTGGCTGAAGGTTAGTTTTGTTCAGTATCTGATAGTATGCGGTACGCGTGCAACCCAGATCACAAATAAATTGCCGTAAAACGGTGGTTTACTATTCAATCGAGTCGATAGGCGTGCTTTTGAATCCAATTGTGACTCTTTATTAGTAACCTTTCTGTCTGTTTGCCTCTTTCTATCACCTTATCTATTGGTCTTTATGAGCTGGCTTTTATGAATTGGGATTGAAGTTACCGCGAACGACCTTGTTTTCGGTTTTCGGTTTGCTCTAGCGGCTGTGATTAGGGTTAGAGGTGCATTCATATTCTTAGACAGGTGTATAAGCTATCGTACGAGTGTTTAAATCGCTGAATCTTCCTGTCTGGCGCTTTGCCACGCAGGTGTCCGTCTGCAATATAATTCTCTTAGCCTTATTTAATTATGGGGTATTTATGAGTGTAGGAATTAACTTAATTAGTGAGTTCTACTTGTCTCATCTTTAATACTTTATAGACACCTTGTTTTAATTGGATAACAAAAGGATTGGTAATATTTCATTTTTATTACAGCTTGAGGTAAATGCTAATCTGTTTCACTTTTGAGACTGCATTGCAATACGGTGATCTATATAACAATTAACCTTAATTAAATAAGTGTTTATTGTTCTTATTTATTTTTGGTTGTTTTAATTGATTTATCTACCATGAAAAATAATGGCGCACAAAAATAAAGGGAATTAAATGTAAAACCAGTTTTATATATATTTAGTGGAATTGTTTAAATACCACTATTTTTGCTAGTGTTATTTGTGTCAATTTGCGTGATCTTATTCTCACTGCGCCTCATTTCTTTATAAATTAGTGTCAATGTATATATTTTATAAATAGGATTGCTGTTACTTGATTGTTAACTCTGATTAACTATTAGGTAACCCTAATAATAAAGCCGATTTTATATAAAGGATTAAAGAAATGAACAAAATTTTTAAGGTTGTTGCTGTCTCTGCACTTTCTATCTCTTCAGCGAACGTTTTCGCTGTGAGTGACACTTTTGATGCAACACTAGAAGTAAAACAAGCAATTACGATGACAAAAACAAGTGATCTTGACTTTGGTATCATCACTTCAGATAACACAACCGATGTTGTTATCGCTCAGGGTGATGCAGGAGCTGCGGCATTTACTCTTTCTGGAGAGTCTGGTGATGCAGTAACAGTAAGTATTTCTGATACTAACTTAGTTAACGGTGTAAATACGATTGCAGCAGAATTCGACTTTAATAACGCTATTACTCTTACTGGTGGTAGTGCGGATCTTAATATTGGTGGCACAGCACGTACTTCAAGTGCAACATTAGTTGCTGGTACTTATACTGCAAACGTTGCAGTAGATGTTACTTACCAGTAATTGATATAAAACAAGTCTAATAATAGCGACTGCTATTTATCAGTCGCTTTTACTATGAAACTATTTTTAAAACATTCCCTTTGTACTGCCATCATGGTTTTTTCTTTTTCATTATATGCATTAGAAATTATTCCAGAAAATATGGAAGTAAAGTTTCCAGGTATGTATATCTCTGGATCTGGACAAAATGCCGATGCTAACCCGGCGAATAGCCAGGTTTATGTCGTGCGTTTTTATGTTGAAGGTGAACCAGGGAAAAAAATTGTGGTTTCTCTTCCTTCAAAGCAATACCTCAACCATTCTCGTAAATCCAAGCGGCTTCGTATTCGGAAGTTCTATTTTGGTTGTGGGTTATCAAAACGAGGCCGAGCCAAAATAAAAGGCAACGGCAGAACCAAATTATTGTGTATTGGTGCAAAAGTGAAAATTGGCGCTAATCACCCTGCCGGTGTTTATACCAGTACTATCCCCTTTGAGGTTAATTATAAATGAAGTTGTTTATCTCATGCGTTTTCGGCTTACTTTTCACTGCTCAAGCCTATGCTCAACTCCTGATCGCTCCGACTCGTTTTGTTCTTGATGCTGATACGTCGGTAACGGAAAAGATTGTTGTCGAAAACAACTCCGATCAACCCATTCGCTTGGAGATAAAGCCGATTTACCGTCCTGTAAAGGCCAGTGGCTTGGTGCGCACTGATACGAGTGTGACCCAGTCAGAGAACATCGCGAACTGGATTAAAGTATCACCACCGATTATTCGTGAGTTGAAGCCAAATCAACGACGTACGGTTCGTTTACGAATGACAGCATTGCCAGCAGATATGCCTGACGGCGAATATCGTGCGTATTTATGGTTTTCTCCTATCGCCAAAGCGAAAGACTTATCGGAAGTCGACTTGTCGGGAAAGGCCAAATCGAATGATGGATCGGCTTTTGAACTTAACTTCCACATCAACAGCTATGTACCTGTTTATGTTCAGAAAGGGGGGCCAGTACAAGATGTTAAGTATCACTGTGATGAACAAAGCATTACGATTCGTAATGACGGTAACTTCCAGTTCAATGCCAAACTGAACGTTGACGACCATATTGAAAAAGTCGTGTTGCTCCGCAATGCTGAACTGACTAAACCTTTGCCAAAAGGGTCGAAGGTCTCGTTGGTTCAAAACGAAAACTCGTTGTTCGAATGCGTTTTGTAGCGAGAGTGCAGACGACTCAAGTAAAGTAAAATGCTTAGACGTGTGGTTTGGCATGCCCTGTTGTTGTTGTTCTTTTTGTCTCTGTCTTTGGCGGCGCATTCAGAAGTGAACCCAGAGGCGAGCGAACTGTATCCTGCTCATATCGAAGTGCGCGTTGGTCGAGTTGGAGATAGCTTTTATCGGGTCATGATGGATGACTACGAAGAACCGTTTATTTCGATATCGAATGCTGCGTTTTCTCTGTTAGAGATGAATGGGCAATGCGATGAAAACGGCTATTGCGAAATCTACCTACCGCAAGATGTGGGTAGAGAGTCTCCTCCCTATATTGTCGATACCGAGCAAGCGATCTGCTATCGCGATGAAAACAATAATCGCGATGACAACAATATCCAGTCAATCAAATTTGAAGTGATCGACTCGGAAACCTACATCCATTGGTACAGCTTACAAGCCTGTATTCCCGCTAAAATCCGGTGGGACATTGATGACTATCGGTTAACTGTCTCTCCAGAATTCAGCTCGTTGACTGAGTTAGAAGCGGTGATCTCAAAGATCAAAAATGAATCCCGTAAGAAAGCGGAAGACTTAAAGCGTGCGGGCAACATTCCAGCTATAGAACCGCGTGCGACTGTGGGTTTGGCGACGAGAGTTGCAGCTTCTGTTTATCATGATAGCGAAACTGGCGGCGACGTTTACGCCATCTCTGACACCATTTTAAGTACTGAACACTCCTTGTCTCGACTGTCTATTGATTCACGAGAAGATCAGCCCATCGTCTATTACAACATTGCGGTTGAGGCGCATGAAGGGGAAGGCTCTCTTGAAATCGGCCATGTGCTGTTAGATGGCAGCGTTTTTACAGTCAATCAAACACTCGAAGATGGGCTCTATTTCACCAACCGAAAGCGTCAACCTGAATTTGGCAACTTGCAATTGGAACGGACTACCCAGCCCAACATCAGTATCGATGTGTTGGTTAATGGCATCTATCAAACCACTTATCGTTCTGATGAGTTTGGACGTTTCGTTGTTGAAGAAGACAACATCTCGCCGGGTGACACCATAAAGTTTCGCTATTACTTATCGAAAGGAGTCTGGCAGGAAGAAGAGATTACCGTCGCCGGTTTAGAAGATGCATTTTTGCCACGCAACGAGTGGGGCGTCCAGGTAGTCGGGAATGAAGGTGCAGACCGAGCGGGTGCTGTATCTCTGGAATATGGCCTTGCTGATTACTTTACCGTGGGGAGCGCTTTCATGAGGCAACATGGCAAAGACTTGGTTGGTTTTCAGGGGCGATATTTACCGACACATTGGTTTGCAGGTCATATCGGATGGTTGCCTGATTTTAATCGATTTCCAATGGAGTTTGATATTTTGTTAGGTGGCGACCAGTCGGCGTCAATTGAGCTCAACAAAACCGATGAGTTGGACTTGGAGTCGATGGAGTACGACGTATTCAAATACAACTTGTCGTTTGCAAACCTCACGGCATTTTTAACGGTCAGAGACGATGAAGACGAGCTTAGTGTTGAACCCAAAGTTAACGCCAAAGTATCCAGTAACCTGTTTCTCTCCTATGCCGGCGACTATCAATACATAAAGGACTCTCATGAAGACAGTTATTTACACACGGTCGAACTCGCCAAAAGTGGATTTTCTGATACGTCCTGGAATATCTCTGGGACGGTTAATGGTTCTGGTCATCATGAAAGAACCGAACTCTCTTTAAGAAATGCGTGCAAAGAGTGCGTGCTTGATCCTTTTAACGTGTTCCAAGAACTCACCACGAACGTATCAGCACATTATCAGAAACAGGATGTGTCTTTTACGGCCTCTTTGGAAGCGCGCGTGAATCCTTACTTGCTGTTCAAGTTGGAGGGAACCGAAGACCGTTACGGTGTAGAAATGACCACGGAATTTGGGGCTAAAACGTACTTTGATGAAAACATCGGAGAGTTTGTAGAGTGGAATCGATACAACCATTCTAAGTTGACTGGGATTGTTTATGACCACCACAAACAACCGATACCTGGGGTAAGCCTACAAATACTCGATCAACGCGCGGTCAGTGATTCAAAAGGTCACTTTGAGTTTTCGAGTGTTCCGGCCCGAAGTAATCTCCCCATCTATATTGATGAAGGCGCGCTCGATTTGAACCTGACACCGATTCAAAACCCTGTGTTTGTGAATACCAAGCAGGTGGGATTGACTCACGCGAATATCGAAATGGTGGTGTCATTTGGTGTTGATGGCACAGTGGAAGGCGTAATCGAAAGCAATGCGTATCTGCACTTCAAACATATCCAGAAAGGAACTGAATATTCGAGCGAAATAGAGAGCGATGGCTTTTATATGGTAGAAGGACTGATCGCTGGAAAATACATTATCACCCTAGAGATGGGCGACAAAAGATACGTTCAAGGAGCCGATTTGGACGGTGATTTTTGGGTAAGCGATCTCACTTTCAATTTTATCGACTTCCACAGGGTGTATTAGGTCAGCAGGTCTATTTTTATGTAAGCTATTTGTTCGCTAGCTACTTCTGCATAAGCTATTTCCACAAAAACAATTTAGTCAGAAGGTGGCGAGAGCATTAACTTTACTTTCTGCCTCATTGTCAGCTTTTGGTTTCGCAAATCATTGAAGATAGCTTTCCACTCTTGAAAGGTCACCGTTATTGGGTTGAAACTGTCTACAGGTTTAGTGACGCCGTAACGCACTGTTTCGACTTCAGGTTCGAAGGTACCAAATAACTTGTCCCAGATAATAAGAACGCCGGCGTAGTTCTTATCGATGTATTGAGGGTTTCTACCGTGATGTACGCGATGGTGAGAGGGTGTGTTGAAGAGGTATTCCAGTGGCCCTAAGCTTCGTACCCACTGAGTATGTACAAAGAATTGCAGACCTAAGTTCAGAAGCACCACAAAGATCACCCATTTAGGATCGAAACCGATGATGACTAACGGCACCCAAAATAGCCACATACCTGCAAGTGGGTACATTAGGCTTTGACGGAAAGCTGTACTGAAGTTCATGCTTTCTGAACTATGGTGTGCGACGTGTGCCGCCCACATCCAGCGAACGCGGTGGCTTGCCCTGTGAAACCAGTAATAGAAAAAGTCCTGTAGAACCATTAACACAATGAAACTCAACACGCCCATTTCAATGTCCAATAAGTGCCAACCAAACAACCATAGATATAGCTGAACGATCACGAGTCCGGTTAATAAGTCGGAGAGTTGATGCATGCCTGCTAACGTGAAATTACAAATCACTTCTGACAATTTGTAGCTTGAATTCTCTGGTAATCGGCCTTGCTTCTGACCAATGAAATACTCGGCCAACATACAAATCATGAACAACGGAGCCAGTACCAACAGCAGCCATTCTGGGTGATTGATTAATGCGTCGATGTTCATTTCTTTTTCCTATTCAACTATCTGTATTTGAGAGTTAGCTGTATTTGAGAGCCAGTAGTATTTGATAACTAGCACAGGGATGTTATTACCAACGAGCGAAATGATCTTCGGTTAGGCCGAGAACATTATCGAGTTGGTGGGTTATGTCATCGTTATCTTGAATCGAACCAGAAAAGTGACCGACAAACTGACGGAAGTTACTTTTTAGCAGCCACAAGTTGAGCTTTTCACTGCGCTTATTGAGGGGAGTGAAAGTCAGGTTAATACGACCATCTTGCGAGGTTACCTTCCAGGGTAAATCCGTGTCCTGACGGCTAAACGTAAACTGGACGGCATTGAGTAAATGTCTGGTGCCATTCACCCACAATACGTTTTCACACCCTCCGGTTTCATTGACACCCGCCGCAAGGTTGAGGCCAATGTTTGTATTATTGGATTTCGCGTTGATGCTCGCCCAGCGCCAGCTGGTTTCGCGTCTCATGTATCCCGCAGAGAAATCATACCCAGCACGAGCTTGCTCTAGGGAAATAGGCTGTTGATTAATCTCAAGGCTGCCCGTTACTTTTAACGCGTTATGCTTTTGTGTGTAGGTCCAACCTGAGTAACCCGTTGGACTGCACATTGCCATGGGTAAGCTGTCGCTTTCTGGCTCTAAGCAAATTTTGCCTTTAATGAGTTTCGTGTTCAGCGAAACTTTCCATTGTCCGTTCTCAATATCAAATGCAACGCTTTGCCCTGCGATGTTTGTTGAACCTTCAAACGGGGAGCTCGTTACTTGTTTATCAAAGCCCAGTGGTCGTAACCAAGAGCATTCTTCTAACTCGTTATTCTGGACGTCGTAGACATAACAAAACGCCGAACCCAAGTAGCGAATATCTGCTATGGCGACGCCAATAACGTGAGTCTCGGTAACAATGCTGACAAATTGAAATTGCTTGTAATGGAAGTGCTTGTGCCAAGGGCTTGCTTTGGCATCCATGGCGTTTCGGTAGTCGAATTTTTCTATGTTGAGATGTTTTGGAATGCCATCGAAATGCCCAATGGTTGGCTGACCATTAGAATCAATCAAACTGTGTGGGGCAGGGTTGGTTTTTATCATTGCGATGGTTCACATAAATTTAACAACTAACTGCATTGTGCGGTGAGTAACGTAGAATTGGGAGGTCATAATCGGACAAGAGCAGGTTATCAATCACGATTTTGTCAGTATGGATTGTTTATGCGGAGTGGTCATGAGTTTGGGAATAGACTCAATATAAGGAGATTCGGTTGGAAATTATCGCGGAGTACATGCCTACAGAGCATCGACATCAATTGGGCTCATTGGATGTAGTGCTGCTGCTTAATACGCTAGAGCAAAGAGGTGTTGATATTGAAAAACTGGTTGCTGGCGTTGGCTTAGAGAACCTAGGTTGGCAAGACCTAAATGGGAAGCTGAGTTACGCAGATAAACTGTCCATCTTCAGTGCGGCTAACCAAAGTTTTCCACATGATGGTTTGGGTTTATGGTTGGGAGAAAATGCCAGCTTGAGCCACTTTGGTGTGTTGGGGTATGCCTTATCGACCAGTCAAAATGTAGGCGAGGCTATCAAGTCAGGTTTTAAGTATCTCCGCTTAAACGGGCCTATCTTTTCAGTTAAGTTGATTGTTGACGTTGAAGACGCGGTAATTCAAATTGAAAACACCTTGGAGGTTGGGGATCTACTTCCGTTCTGCAACGAATATTTCTTAAGCTCAATCCTCTCTTTGTTCCAAGAATTAACTGGCGATGCGTTAGCAATTAAAGCGTTGTCTTTCCCTTATGCTGAACCAAGTTATTCCAAGCTTTATGAAGAGCGCTTTCAATGTCCGGTGGTTTTTGGACACAACGTTTGTGAGCTGCGCTTCGACGCCTCGGTTTTATCACAAACGTTAGCCACACATGATGCCGCAACGCTTAAACGTTACCTCACTTCTTGTCAGTCGATAGTGGAGACGTTGGACTCTGAACATCTATTAACGAATCAGATCAAAACGATCTTTTATCAAACCGCAGGTAGCTTCCCGACTATAGAACAACTCGCCGTAGAGTTTGGTTGCAGTTCTCGCACACTTCGGCGAGAACTGGTCTCTCACAATTCCAGTTATCAAGCCTTACTTACTGAAGTCCGAATCGAATTAGCCAAAGAGCTATTGCTCGGCACAAGCATGAGTATTGATGATATAGGTGAAAGGCTCGGTTATAGCGACCCTGCTAACTTCAGAAGGGCGTTTAAAGGTTGGTTGAGTAAAACGCCCGCGCAGTTTCGTGACGGTCTTACTTAATCTGGTTATGACCATAATCGAGATCTATTTACTAAAGAACTGCTCACGAAATTCAGTTACTTGCTGTTGATAATAGCTGTCCCATTCCTGAGTATCCCAATTGGCATGACTTGCAGAACGTTCAGAATCTAAGCTCGATTTCAATTGATCAAGTTGGTCGTGATAGGTCATTACCGTCTGCTGTTGTTGCGCCACTTGTTGTTCACGCGCGGCGATATTATTAGCTTGTTCTGCATTTAAATATGTCTCTTGAAGTTCAGCCTTGATAGTCGCTAATTCAGTAGAGCTGTAGTTGTTTGGCAGCAGTGAGACAGCAAGCTCGTATTTTTGAGACTGAGTTTCTGCGTTTAATGTTCCTGTTTTACTTTCCCATTTCGCGAGCAAATCTTGGTAGTGCAAGACAAACTCACTGGGTTCAATTTCTTCAAGTGTGTTTGTGCTGAGTGTAAAATCCAAATGCGCAAATTGATCGGAAAATAGTTGGTGGGCTAACTCTCCCCAAACCTCTTGTGCAGACTGTTTAAACAGCTCAACACGCGCTTCCAAAGAGTCAACGGACTCAAGTGGAATTGTGCTTTCCGTTACTTGCCAATCAGCAGAGAGCTTGGGGTAATCACTCAATAGTACAAACCATTCTATCGGTAACTCAGTTTTCAACTGCGCGAGTTGTTCAGTGCAATTGCCCACTTGTTGGCAAAGCGTCCAAAACTCATCGAGTTCATCCAGCAGCTTCTTACCTTCAAGTTCAGTTAGGTTTTCTGCACACGCTTTTCCGTGCAGGTTGTCAGCTTGGACTCGTTTGCCTTGCGAAACGCGATTGCCTGAAAAGCTTGCCGTCTTTGATGTGGGACTATTGCCATCAATCGTTTTAGAAGCGTGCTGTTTTGCTTCTGTGTGTTGGGCTGAGGATTGCGATGTTTCAATCGATTTTGATGACCATGAATAGCCAACAATGCTCGTCACAGCGACGAGCATTAGGATTAATATAACTCGATGCATTATCTGTTCACCGCGCTACTTGATGACAGCACTAACAGGGAAGTGGTCTGAAAGGTTGTAGTGCTTCCATAATTCACTGCTGGTAGAGCGAGGAACATCAACGCGGTTATTGTTGTGAGCTTTTTGCGCGTACTCCGAACTCACCACCACGTAATCCAAGTATTCAACATTTTCCCCGCCAGACATAGGTTCGCCAGCAAAGTTGTTGATGCGAGGATCAAAGGTGGAAGCGGTATAACCTGAATACTCTGGCTCAGCGGCTTGAAGGTTAGCGAACATCTGCTGGTAGTCGCCTGGGAACTTCAGTTTGTTCACGTTGAAGTCACCGCTGTAAATAACCGTTTCTGAGGTTGGTATTTCCAGTGATTGAGCAAGCTGACGCATCTGTTTAAATTGGCGCTGTCGGTAGTCACGAGCTGTATCCGTATCGAATGAGGCGGTGTGAGTGCCAAATACGTGGTAAGCCTGACCGTTTTTGATGACTTCAGCGTAATTCACGCCTTTGTCAGCGAAGCAATCTGTGCCTGTACAATCAGGGAACACGTATTGCGCTTCGTTGACGATAGGGTAGCGGCTCACAATGATCACGCCGCCGTCATAGATGTTGATGCCATCTTTATCGAGCATCTTGGTTTGGTAAGGATACTCTTTTGCCAGTTCACGCAGGAACTCATCTCGTCCGTTGGCAAACACTTCTTGAAGCGCTAACACGTCGTAGCCCTTAACGTATTGAGGGATGAGGTCGTAACGATCACCGATGTGCGAAGCGATAGCCGGTAGAGCCCAAATGTTGTAGGTCATCACTTTCAGTGTGTTGGCATCCGGTTCGGGTTGCTCATCCACTTTCTGTGGGGTGATGGTGTAGTGAATATCATCGTATCGAGCGGTGTTATCAGCTTTGAAGGCAAGCTCAGTGTTTACATCAAAAGCATCGGTTGAACTACGGTGAATATTACGATCATCATGCAGTGTTAAGTCGACGTCTGCTGCGCTCAAGCCGTGTTGCAGTGTTGAGTTGTACCAATGTCCTTCCATGGTTTGATTGAGCGTGACACTTTCTCCAATAGAGTTTGATACCACGGTGTCAAACTCATACGTTTTACCGGACTTTACGCCAGTCCAGCGATTGAAACTGATCAGTTTTTTCGTCTCCCACGGTCCAATTTGCTCAACGTGTTGTTGCCACTCATCGCCAAGTTGCAGTAAGTCGGTACCGGTATGATTGGTTTGAATCGTCATCACTTGGTTGGTGTTGTTGGTCAGATACACATCGGTATCTGCAATAGCCGAGGTTGAAATGAATGAAGCTGATGCAAGTAATGCACTCAGGCAAGTCCATTGAGTTTTCATTTTCACGTTATCCTTACTGATTGGTTTAAAGAATAACGTAGTAAAGAGTTATGACATTGGAGTTATAACTCTATCAGAATTATCCAAATATTAGATATATGCCATGGTTTTATAAATTCTATTACTCATTGATAATTAACATATTGCTTTGTCGGAATGATAAGTGATACGCGCGCACGGTAACAAACTGAGGAACGATTTGGATTTGAGGGTAAGTCACTAGCGGTGTGTTTTCGTGGAAATCATAGGTCGGGAAATAACCAGAAATGGATGCTGTGAATCACGATAAGGGATAACGTTAACCGCCTTGCTCTATCAGCATAAATTTTGCCATTGTTCAGTAAACAGATTCCTCAAAAACAGGTATGATAGTGTCGTTTTTAATCCTGAACTGGGAAAGTCATGGCAAAGTTAACACTCCAAGAGCAAATGCTTAAAGCTGGCTTGGTAAATGAGAAAAAATTAAAGAAGGCGAAGAAGGGCTCTAAAAAGTCTCGCGTTCAGTCTCGTGAAGCAAAAGCGGCAGCAGAAGAAACTAAACTGGCGCAGCAAGCGAAAGACAAAGAGTTAAACCAACAGTTGAAAGAACAACAGTTGAGCAAAGAAATTAAAGCTCAAGTGAAGCAACTGATTGAGATGAACAAGATCGAACAGAAGAATGGTGAGATCAAATACAACTTCACCGACGGTACGCTGGTTAAATATCTTTACGTAGAAGACCTGACTCAAAAGCAACTAAGTAAAGGTATCCTAAGTATCGCGCGTCAAGGCGAAAGCTATGTTGTTATTCCTACTGCGGTAGCGAACAAGATCGCGATGCGTGACGAAGAATCTATCGTTGATACTCAAGCTTCAAGCTCTGATGAAGTAGACGAAGATGACCCGTACAAAGACTTCGTGATCCCAGATGATCTAATGTGGTAGTCCTCGACTAAACCATTATCTAATTCGTCAATTACTTGTGGCGTTGAAGAAGTATTAAAAAGCCCCGATGCGTCTTGCACCGGGGCTTTTTCAATGTTGGCAACTGCATAGAATTATTTGCGGGTTCATTTGAACCGGTCGCGTCTCTATATTTGAGAAATAATTCATTGCCAGTGTCTCACTTACGACCGCTTTACTGATAAGTAGGTAAGCAAGTAAGTTACCGACTAAGGCTTTGGCCTGCTAATCGGCAACAATGTCTGCGATGTCGAAAGTTGAGTCTTGTTGGCTGTTTTTAAGTTGATGATATTCGAGCTGATATTGCTCATAGCCATCAAAATAGCAGTCGCCGATTTCATTGCGTGGGCAAATTTGTACATCGTCTCTTGCGACCAGTTCAGTTGAACAAGATGGGCAGTGTTTCATAGATCCTCCTGATGGAATCCCAGTGTATAACCGGCCCCATTAACTCAAACTTTTGTTTCGTTGTGATTTCACTTTTAAGTCAGTGTGGAATGATTCAAGAGCATGATGTTTTAGACGTAATTGAGTGAGCTTGGTGAACCGAAGATAAAGAAATTAAAAACAATTCAATTAAGAAAAATCAAGCCCAAAGCGAGTGCTGTGGGCTTGGAAGAATCACTGTCGCTATCGTTATCGTAAGCTAGCTTGGCGGGCTTATCGTTGTGTCGGGTTTATCGTTAGTTCAGCATCTTCATATCCCAGCTGTGCGAGGATTTCAGAATCAAAGTCAGTTACCACCTGAACATCGTCGGCATAGTAGTTTTTATGATTGTTCAGTGCGCTCATCGCATCAAATGAGTCTACAGAGTGTTCTTCACCGATATCGATCAGGCCTGAATATTGAGATTCAGCACTGAATTGACCTGATACGTGAGTGTAGAACGGACGCAAACTTGCTCCTGCGGCATATTGCATACTGCTCAATCCATTGGTGTTGATAGCCCAGCTCCAATCCCACCATTTCATTTCTCCAGGAATATAGCGGTGATCCCATTGGTAGCGGATGTTCGCTTGTTTTTCACTGTTGGTGCCCATTGTAAAGGTGTGGGAAACAGTTGGACGATTTGTCGGGTGATTGCTGAGTGCATTGCCGCTAAAGCGAAGGAAGCCAGTAAAGTTAACGTCGTAACTCATCTCGGCTTTTATACGGTAAGGGTAAGAGATGGTCGAGCGTAAGAATTCGACTTGAAAGGGCAGTACTGAATTCGCGGGAACAGTAATTATAGCTTGCAGTTCACTCGATTCAGAACGAGATCCATTATTGCTCTCAGAGAAACGTTGGCCTTCCTCTAGCAACACTCTTACGTCCGTTTTTCCGACTTGTGGCCAGCTAAAGTTATCAGAAATGATCACCGAATCAGCAAGGTCAAAGCTATTGGTTTTTTGCCAACGAGTTGATTGCTCAAACTGAAGGTCAACGATGATCTGCTTAGGCTCGTTGCTTTCGTTGATTGCGTAGGCAGAAACAGTTTTGATCAGCTCTTGGTCCGGTTCCGAAATTAAACCATGCCAAAATGCGTTGCCATTGAGCGTGTAAGAGAAGTTATCGATTGTGATTTTTGTTTTTTCGTCACAGCGATTGTTGGTGCAGCTTCCGTCACTATTCCCTTTGATCCCCCAGCCATTATTAAGCTGTTTGACTGACATGTCTTGGCCTACATAGCGGCCATTGTCGCCGCCCACCCACGCAAAACCAAGGTTGTGAGCCAAGTAACTTAATGGCCTGATAAAGCTAGCATTGTCGCTAACCAAAGCTCTTTGAACCTCAAGGTTGTGGTTCTCTTGAATGGCTTGTTCATCGTAATAAGGGAGACCAGCATCCGGCGAGTTTGGATAACACCAAGTGTTGTCGGTTGATTGTCCTTGTTTGATGAGTCCATGATAGCCGGAACCCATGATCACCCAGTCGTCTTGAAGACCAGCAATCTCCCACACGTTCATACGAGAGATAAGAGCCGTTTTATGTTCTTGAGCCTCAAACTTATTCAGCGGGCGATAGTCTGAACGGCAACTATCGTCGCCGAGTTTATCTAAGACGATTTGGTCAGAGTAAATCTTTGAATGAGCCGTAAAGGATATTA
Source organism: Vibrio sp. FE10 (assembly GCF_030297155.1). Lineage (NCBI taxonomy): Bacteria > Pseudomonadati > Pseudomonadota > Gammaproteobacteria > Vibrionales > Vibrionaceae > Vibrio > Vibrio apostichopi. Next base: position 1,650,741 of record NZ_AP028067.1, read on the forward strand.
AAGATAGGGCAGCGCTGAGTAGCATGGTTTTACTGACGTTAAGCATGAATAATTTCCTAAATGCCATTTTCTGGCTATTTTTATTAGAATCGATTATTAAATTGTAATTATATTATCGTGAAGCCGAGGGCCCCTAGCGGCGAGTACTTTGTCATATAAAACAAAGCCAAAAGTACTGAAATGAATTGAAAATAAATCCTCATAAATATCAGGTAGCTACAGTAATTAACTTGTTATTTGATAAGGCTTTATCTTGCTTGATTTCATTTGGTTTCAACTAACCAATTAATGGATGGTTAATTATTGAACGTTTGTATTTTTGTAACTTCGTTATTTACGATATAGGTTTAGACGATTAGGAAAGCAAGATTGATTAAAAGGATTGATTGCTGACTGGATGGGGGAGCAAAGACGTAAGTCAGAATAAGAAAGGATGTTGTGATAGGTAGGGTCAAAAAATGCAGCAAACAACCTTTCGATTGTTGCTGCATTTTTGTTTGTATCGTTCTAGTTAACTTAATTAAACGTAACTAAGCATCGCCTGGCTTTTCTCGCTTACTGTTCCAACCCATGAAGTTGTAGACACGGTATCGAGCGAAGCCAATTTGTTCGTGCAGGGCAAAGTCTGTCACCGCAAAGTTGTACCACAATGGCAGCCACGAAATCTGAGCCGCCATGTAATCGGCTCTTACAGGAATCACATTCAGTCCAAAGTGGTTGAAATAGAGTTCACTGCGGCGAATGTGAAGGCCAGATGAAACCAGAACAACTTTGTCGAATTGGTGATGTTTCATTAGGTCGCTCGTCAATTGTGCATTTTTCCAAGTGTTGACGCTGTTCGGTTCTTGGATAAGGTCGGCTACTGGAACACCCAGCCTAAGCAGTTGCTGTTCATAAACTTCAGCCTCTGTAACACCGTTATTCTGAGCATCACCACCACTGATGATCACTTTGCATGTGGTTTGCGCTTTTACACAATCTTTATATTGGCTTGCGGTTTCACTGATTCGGCCAAAAGAGAAAAAGGCTGGCTCGAACTCTTGCGTGCTTTTAATTAGTTGCGTGCCTGCACCCAGAAGAACAATAGCGTTATTGTCAGACCATTGGATATCAGGCTTACTTTCATAATTCGCTTGTAGGTCGTCTAATAAATAACGAGGGATCAAACCTGAACCAATCAACACAAATGACGATATAAGAAGAAGAGATAAAAAAGTAGAAGTTGTTCGCCATTGAAGTAAACGTGTAATGCCAACGAATAGCAGAAGAAGTAAAAGTATAATAAAGCTCATGAGGATCCCGTTATCGAACTGGTGCCAAGGTGGTGTAGCATGTTGAAGTGTTGCATGATATATCAATTATGATGATGCTTCATAGCTAACTCATTGTATTATTGAACAAATGCACGATTTCTTCCTATTAACGATTAATACTCGCGATAGTAGTAACTAAAACGCTTTATTATTGTTCGATTAATCCCTCTAAAAATATAGGCATATAAATCGGGAGGGTTATTTAAACCTTATTTCGTGTTATTTAAATTATTTATTCATCAACTTTTCATTTTTTAAATTCGTCAACTCAACTCAACTCAACTCAAGCGATCAAAGTAATTCTGAACAAACTTAATGAACATTTGATGTTTTTTTGCCGGATATATGACTTGTGGGTAGAACAGATAAATACTGTTGCCTTGTTGTAGGCACTCGTCAGGTAATACTCGCTCTAACTCTCCGCACGCAATTTCTTTATCAACGTAATAACTCGCGATTCGAATGATGCCACTGCCAGTCATAGCCTGCTGTTTAAGCAAGTGGTTGTCATTGCTTGAAAGCCAACCTGATACATCAATGTTTGCAGACTTTAACGGCCACTCTGTTTGATGCAGTGTGGCCAAACATTGGTGGTCATTTAATTCATGTGCGCTGGTAGGGCGTCCAAACTGATCGAGGTAACCGGGCGTCGCAACTAAATCATGTTGATAGGTAATTAAACGCCTGGCGATCATGTTTTCAGGTGGGGTGTTGGTGGCACGAAAGGCGATATCGATATCATCTTGGTTAAGATTGAAGTTGGTGTAACTGCTGTTTATCTCGAAGCGAACCTCTGGGTATTGCTCTCTAAATTGTTGGCAGATGTCGAATAGAAACACCTCGGTAAACATCTTTGGTGCTGTCAGCCGTAATGTACCTTTAACGATGTCGTGTTGCTCTGAAACACTGCGTTCAAGTTGCAATACTTGAGAGCGAATGGTTAAGCCTTGTTGTAAGGCACGTTCGCCTTCTTGGGTTAATCGAACGCTGCGCGTAGTTCTTACAAGAAGAGGACACTGCAAGTCGCTCTCTAGTCGTTTGATTTGCTCTGAAAGGTAGCTCTTCGATATGCCGAGTTTCTCTGCTGCCTTGGTAAAGTTAAGTCGCTGAGCCAGTTCTACAAATAGGATCAGTCGTTCTATTCTCTTGTGCTCATTCATGTGCGTATTCCTTCAAAACTGGCCAATCCTATTGTTCGTCATATAAAACAATCAATTCGTAACTAGCATATTCTGTTTTCTAAAAAGAACAATATGATAGAGGCATATTTATTGGCATCAAACCTTCAAAGCGAGATCAGGTATGACGAACAGCATGGATTCAACAAACAAAACTGATGATAAAAAGAATATTCCATTATCAAACCATCTTCCGAATGTTGGGCAAGTCGCTTATGGATGCATGGGGCTTGGTGGTGGTTGGAACGACAATCCAGTAACGACTGCGGATGTAGCTCAAACGCGCAGCGTAATTGACACAGCACTAGAGTCGGGGATCAATCTGTTCGACCATGCTGACATTTATACCTTCAGCAAAGCAGAGCAAGCCTTTGGCCAAGCGTTACAACAAACCCCTGAATTGCGTGATCAGATGTTCATTCAATCTAAATGTGGTATTCGTTTTGAAGGCGAGGGCAACGTTGGTCGTTATGATTTCTCGGCAGATTGGGTAGGTCAATCGGTAGAGGGTATTCTGAATCGCTTGAATACAGAAAAGCTCGACGTGTTGCTTTTGCATCGCCCTGATCCGCTCATGGAACTCGATGAGTTAGCAAGAACGCTAGAAGATTTGAAAACACAGGGTAAGGTCGATTTCTTCGGTGTGTCTAACATGAACAGCAACCAAATCCAGTATCTACAGTCGGCACTTGGTCAGCCGATTGTGGCGAATCAAATTGAAATGAGCTTGGCAAAGCTTGATTGGCTTAATGATGGGGTGATGATTAATTCGCAAGGTCATCATCAATCTGATTTTGCTGCAGGCACACTTGAGCATTGCCAAATGAAGGGGATTCAATTGCAAGCGTGGGGCTGCTTGGCACAAGGTCGCTTTGCAGAGCAAGGCTTGTATTCAGAACATGAAAACGTGAAAAAGACCGCGCACTATGTGGCTAAGTTGGCAAATCAATATGGTGTTGAAAGTGAAGCGATTGTGTTGGCGTTTTTACTGCGTCACCCTGCAAGTATTCAGCCTGTCATCGGCACGACTAATCTAGAGCGAATCAAAGCCTCTGCAGCCGCGACTCAAATTACCTTAAGTCGTGAAGAGTGGTACAACTTATACGTGTATTCACGTGGTCAGGCATTGCCATAGGGGATGGACATGTTGAATCAAAAAATCGTACAACAACTGGTGTACAGTGCGCTCGATATTGCAGGGCATAACAACCAAGCTATTGCGGTGAGCGTGTGTGATACACATGGTGAACTGCTCGCGTTTTCTCGAATGGACAACGTCAGCGTACAGGCGGGGTTGTTAGCTCAAAACAAAGCCTATACCTCAGCGCGAGATCGACAACCGAGTGGCAACTTAGGCGCTTGGGCAAGAGAAACAGGGAAAGACCTGAGTTACTGGACAGACTCAAAGATCACTGGCTTCAAAGGCGGTGTTCCAATCCAATGTCGAGGGCAGGTGATTGGTGCTATTGGTATCAGCGGATTGAGTGAAGACGACGATGAAGCATTAGCTGAGAAAGTGATTCAGTTGGTGCTTTAAGTTCTGTCGCTTACTAAGTGATTCTGATAAAAGCTAGATAATAAAAAACCGATGCATGTGCATCGGTTTTTGTTTACTCATACCAAGAGCTTTAATCGCTCATCGATAAGGAAGTCGAATTAAGCGTTCGCTTGTTCCAACTCTTTTTGTTCTTTCTTACCTAGTATACGACTTGTAATCGTACCGGCTGTCATTGCACCTGATACGTTAAGCGCAGTACGTGCCATATCGATAAGTGGTTCGATAGAGATAAGTAGAGCTGCGATAGTCACTGGAAGGCCCATAGCTGGCAGTACGATAAGCGCTGCGAAAGTTGCACCGCCACCCACACCCGCGATACCGAATGAGCTCACCGTAATAATCGCAATCAGAGACAGAATGAAGTTGATGTCCATTGGGTCGATGCCCACTGTTGGCGCAACCATAACTGCTAGCATGGCAGGGTAGATACCCGCACAACCGTTCTGGCCAATTGTCGCACCGAAAGTTGCAGACAGGTTAGCAATCGCTGGTGGCACGTTTAGCTTAGTAATTTGAGCTTCTACGTTCAGTGGAATCGTTGCTGCAGAACTGCGTGAGGTGAAAGCAAATGTCAGTACAGGCCAGATTTTCTGGAAGTATTCTTTTGGGTTTACGCCAACAAAAGAGACCAAAACACCGTGAACAACAAACATCAGGATGATTGCGACGTAAGAAGCAACAATGAAACCCAGTAGGCTTAGGATGTCTGAAGCACTTGATGTTGCGACAACTTTCGCCATTAACGCAGCGATGCCGTATGGCGTTAGTGCCATAATCATCTTAACTAAGCGCATTACGATAGATTGAGCCGCTTCAACGAAAGTGCGAATTGGTGACTCTAGCTCTTCTTTTTCAGCCATTACTTTACGAGCAGCAATGCCTGTAAGCACACCGAAGATAACCACCGCGATGATTGAAGTAGAGCGAGCACCGGTTAGATCTGCAAACGGGTTCGTTGGAATGAAGCTAACCAGCATTTGTGGAATCGTTAGGTCAGACACGCTTCCCATGCGGCTTTCTAGTGTTGCGATACGAGCCGTTTCACGAGCACCTTCGGTTAAGCCTTCTGCCGAAAGACCGAATGCTTGAGCCACTGCAATACCCACAATCGCAGAGATCGCCGTTGTTGCCAGTAATACTGAAATAGTGATACCTGAAATCTTGCCCAGTGAACCGCCTTTCTCAAGCTTCACCACGGCTGCAATCATTGAAACCAATACTAATGGCATGATCACCATTTTTAGTAGGCCAACATAGCCACTGCCAACAACATTTACCCAATCCAACGTTTCTTTGATGGCCGGATTGCCTTCGCCAAATAGCAGCTGTAAGCCTAGGCCGAATGCGCTACCAAAAACTAAACCTAATAGAACAAGGCGAGAAAGTGTGTTTTCTTTTTTCTGCTGTCCGTAGAGAAAAAATAGAATACCAATGAATACCGCTAAGGCAGCGATAGTTGGGAATGACATTTAATGTCCTTATGAATTACTTCAGATTGATGGGCGGCCTAGATATATAGGCTTAAGTACTGTTAGCTAAGATAACGTTCTGTTACAAAACGTAAAATAAAGAAAAGTAATTGATTAGAACAATTAGTAATATCCACTCAATGGGATGAATGGATATCCAATATTTTGGTGAATAGATGAGCTTTTTAGCGATATTTTGCCAATAAATTGAGCATGTCACTTGACGAGTAAATTTCTATATTTTGGAAATTATTTTCGAATAATCGGAACAACATGGCTTGTGCCACGTCTTTTGACTGAATAGGGCGCAGGTTTTTATATTTACCAATCATAAATGGTGAGATCAGAGGGAAGAGACTTTGTAGGAGTTTTTCATCGGCTCGTGGTTGTGCTCTTTCGCCAATAAGAGGGCCAGGACGAGCAATAAACAGCTGCTTGAAGCCAATTCGCATCAAGTTCTGTTCCATTTGTCCTTTGCATTTTAGGTAATGAGAATAAGATCTGGGTGATGCACCATAGCTTGAAACCACAGCAAGTCTTTCGACTCCAATAAACTTCATCGACTGAGCCACCTGGCTGACTAATTCAACGTCGACTTTACGCAATGCTTCTTTAGAACCGGCTTTTTTCTTGGTTGTACCTAGGCAGATAACGCCTAATTTGGGCGTCGCTTTGGTATCGTCCCAGCTTGTTACTTGCAGGTCACTGTGAATGAGCGTGTGGAGTTTGCTGGAGTTAAACTGAGAATCAAGTGCTCTTCGGGACAAAGCATAGATATGCTCGACCGCGGGTTCGTCTATGAGTAAATCCAAAACGTGTGAACCTATCAGGCCTGTTGCTCCTGCAACAATGACCGATGCTTTGTCTCCTGAAATACTCATGATTATCCCTAACACTTATCTAAGTTATTGTTTTAATTTAAACCTTATTTTCGAATGTACGTAATTTCATCGTTGTTAATGTGAAGGAACAAGCACATTGTGATGCCAAGGGGTGTCCCGAGAATAGGTAGCGTTATAAAAGATGAGCATAAAAAAGCCCACAGAGTGGGCTTTCAAGAGGAGAGATTAGGTGAAAGATAGTGGGATAGCCTTCACTTTTTTGCTGGTTTTCTTGCTAGATTTAATCGGTTTTCTTTTGCTTTGATTAGCGAACATTAGAACCTCCTAAATCATCACGGGCAGTAGGTAAATAAGTTTATATGAGTACACTCCTTGTTCTGTGCATGCTATGTAGAATGTATTGCGCTTAAGAGAGAGTGTTTAAGAGCAATTCAACTTAAATAGCTGCGTTAACCTGATTCTGTTGAACACATTTAATAAAGCATAAACGATGCCAAAACGTAAGTTATTGATAAATCTATTATCAGTATTGTAGGTGTTTTAGGGTTCGTCAATTTGATTGTCAATTTGAGAAAAAATCAGCGAGATCTGTTTAAATTAAGAACACTCTCTACGGTTTCTGTTACTTAGGCATAGATACGGCTTTGCTTAACACGTAAACTGAGTCGTAATTCACATAGACCAAGGACGTGCTATGAACCTCAAGCTTGATACTCTTGCTCCCACTCAAATTTATCACCTGATGACACAAACCGTTGTTCCTCGCCCGATCGCGTGGGCATTGACGGAATCTTCTGACCAAGAGTACAACCTAGCGCCTTTCTCTTATTTCACGCCTGTTTCCAGCAACCCGCCGCTACTGATGTTATCGGTTGGGAAAAAGCCTTCAGGTGAAATCAAAGACACTACTCGCAACGCCCTTGAAACGGGTAAGTTGGTCATTCATATTGCATCGGCAAGTTCTGCTGAGGTGATGACGGCGACCGCTGCGACACTGGATCATGGTGAATCTGAAGTGACGTTGAATAATATCGAGCTCGTTGAATTTGAAGGATTTTCTCTACCAAGAGTTAAAGAATGCTCGGTGGCTTTCGGTTGCACCTTGTATGAAGTAAAAGAAGTCGGCGAGGTTCCGCAAAGCTTGATATTTGCTCAGGTCGAAACCGTGTACATCTCGGAAGATATCATCGACAAAGACAGTGAGCGTCTTAAGATCGACGCGTTAGCTCTTGATCCTTTATCTCGATTGGGTGGAGGTGAATACGCCACGCTTTCCAATGTGTTCTCTGTCGCTCGCCCTAAATAGTTTTACCCATTTAGCTCAAGCAGAATAAGCGCTCTCAAACTCGTTTCCTCAATTTAAGTGCCACTAATTTTATGTTAGATACAAAATACTCACAGTCCATTCAACATCGCATTGACCAAAAAACCAAGCCACTCGGTGCGCTTGGCCTACTAGAAAAAGTCGCACATCAACTGGCCTTGATTCAGGGCCAAGGCAAAGAAGCTGCGGTTGAACACATCGAGTTGAACAAGCCAAGTATCATCATATTTGCTGGCGACCATGGCATTGCTGACGAAGGCGTGAGTATTGCCCCAAGTGCTGTCACACAACAGATGGTGTTGAATTTCTTAAACGGCGGCGCAGCTATTAATTGCTTTTGTGCGGTGAACAACATCGATATTACGGTGGTGGATACTGGGATTTTGTTACCAGTCGAATCTGATAGCCCAATGCTGATCTCTCAGCGCTTAGGTACACGAACAAATAACTTTGCCAACGAAGCGGCTATGAGTTTAGAAACGGTTGAACGCGGGATTGAACTAGGCACAGAGCTTGTATCTAGAACCATTTCAAATGGCACGAATATCATCATGTTTGGTGAAATGGGCATCGGCAACACCAGCAGCGCTTCAGCGATTTTAAGTGCGCTAGCAAACCGAACTGCAGCGGAGTGTGTTGGTTTAGGTACTGGTATCAATAACGAGCAGTTAGCTCGAAAAGTCGCGGTGGTTGAGCAGGGTGTTGCTCGTTGCAAAGGCTTGGAGCTTGAAGAAGTTAAAGAGCTTACAGATCTTAAAGATATTAAAGAGGTACTAGCTCAGGTCGGCGGCTATGAAATCGTTCAAATGGTCGGTGCTTTCCTAGGCGTTTATCAAAACAAAACCCCTGTATTGGTCGATGGTTTTATCGTGTCAGTCGCTGCGTATGTCGCAACCTTAATTGAACCGAATTGCCGTGATTACATGATCTTCGCTCATCGCTCTGAAGAGTCAGGGCACAAAATCTTATTAGAGCTGCTAGACGCCGAACCGCTGCTCGATCTTGGATTGAGATTAGGCGAGGGCACGGGCGCAGCTCTAGCTATGCCAATTATTCGTGCGGCAGCCGAGTTCTATAACAACATGGCGAGTTTCGAGAGTGCAGGAGTCACTGTTTAATGAGTGATGCACCAGAAAGATCATTGAAAGCTCGCGCAGCTTATCAATGGGAACTGTTTTCATTGGCAATGGGCTTCTTTTCTCGTTTGCCAATGCCGAAGAATACACCCTATTCATCGGAGCGAATGAACCGTTCGGGTCGTTATTTCTCAATGGTCGGTTTGTTGCTTGGTGTCTTGTGCGGTGGTCTTTTTCTGTTGCTTGATACAGTATTACCAAGCTCGATTGCCATCTTTTTGATGATGAGTTTTAGCTTGATGCTGACGGGTGCCTTCCATGAAGACGGCTTAACCGATATGGCGGATGGCATTGGTGGCGGCATGACATTGGAACGCCGTTTAACCATCATGAAAGACAGCCGAATCGGCACTTATGGCGCGTCTGCGTTGATTATGGCTTTGCTCGGTAAATGGGTTTTATTGAATGAACTCATAAGCATGACCGGACTGTTTATGGTTATCGTGACGAGTTATACCTTTAGTCGGGCGGTCGCGGCTTCCCTTATCTACGACATGCCTTATGTCAGCGATTTGGACACCAGTAAAAGTAAACCATTGGCCAACAAACAAACCAAAGGCGAGCTTGTCTTTCTGCTTATTATTGGCGTGCTGCCAAGCTTGTGGTTTGGTTTGGCATTTACGCTTGTTTTATCCGTTATTGCCTTTCTGTTTCGAATGGGTTTTAAAAAGTGGTTAATAGCTAGAATTGGCGGCTTTACTGGTGACTGCTTAGGTGCGGCTCAACAGTTGATGGAGTTGCTGATTTACGTTGCGTTCGCCGCTGCTTTTTATAACGGCCTTATGTAACGCATTCAGGACTTCAGGGACAACACATGACAACCAATAATCAAGCGTATCAGAGTTATCGCCATCTTGTTTTAGGCGGCGCTCGCTCGGGCAAGTCGAGTTATGCAGAACAACAAGCATTATGTGCGCTTGAAGCATGTTCAAATGGACGTTTGCATTACATTGCGACCGCCACTTATCTAGACGACGAAATGCGTGAGCGTATCGCCCATCATAAAGACCGTCGCGGTGAGCAATGGATTGAACATGAAGTACCTGTCGAATTAGCCACGAAACTGCAGTCGTTTAACCAAGATGATGTAGTGTTGATTGACTGCCTAACATTGTGGCTGAACAACATCATCTTTGAACTGGGTGATGATGCGACCAACAAGCAAATTGAAGCTGTGGTTGAAGCCTTGGTTAGAAGTGTAGAGCAAAGCCCTGCGCAAATTATCATGGTGTCTAACGAAGTCGGGCTTGGCGTGGTTCCGCTGGGTAAAGTATCGCGCTTGTTTGTAGACAATGCAGGGCGAATGAACCAAGCATTGGCTCGCGTTGTCGAACGAGTTACGTTGATAGCTGCCGGATTGCCACTGCACTTAAAACCATCTAATCACTCGCTTGATACTCAAGGCTAGGTCGCACACATGGTCAATGGAACAACCAAAAATATCTATCTACTTCGACATGGTAAGGTTGAAGGAAAAGCTGCACTGAATGGTTTATCTGATGTGTTGGTTAACCCAAACCTTCAACAACAGATTTGTGATGCGTTGGCTCAGCATGATGTCGCTTTCGATGGTGTTATTACGTCACCATTAAGACGATGCAGTGACCTGGCAAAGCTGTATGCAGAGCGCATGTCGGTGCCTTTGTCAGTAGCTCCTGATTTCCAAGAAATGAACTTTGGTGAAGTGGACGGGGTCGCATTTGATGAACTTGAAGACAAGTGGGCGATGCTCGACACTTTCTGGCAAGATCCCGCAAACCATCAACTGACTGGTGCGGAAAGTTTACAGAGCTTCCATAACAGAGTAACTCAAGCTTGGTCGCAACTTTTGAATGATCCAAGTGACAATCTACTGCTGGTTACTCATGGTGGCGTAATTCGAATGTTATTGGCGCATTGCCTTGATATTGATTGGAAAAATCCGAGCTTGTACTCGAAGTTATCGATTGAGAATGCGTCGATAACCCATATTCAAGTCACTCAGTTTGCGCAGAGCTTTATCAGCGTTAAAGCGATAGGGCTACCGGTTCTCTGAGTGTTCAAAAAACACAGTTTAAGAATTAACAATCTACTAAAAATATTAGAAGTATTAAAAGTAATTAGAAGTATAAAGCGGCGTGAACAGTCGCTATACCAGATTGGTATTACTACCTACGTGAAAGGAATTTAGTCATGACAACTCCAAGTTGGGATTTAAGCATTGCTTATCGCGATCTTGATGATGCAAAAATCGAACAAGACATCGAACTCATTCAACAGTGTATTGAACTGCTGTACCTGCATGTTGAAAAGCGTCACATCATTCTGGCAATGCAAAACGCAATCCAGACCTCAGAAGCGGCAGGCACGTTACTCAGCACTATCAATACCTTTGCTAACTGTCACGCATCGGTCGACGCGACACACACAGAAGCCAAAGCACTGCTTGGCCGTGTAGCTAAGCTGAACTCCGAAATGTCTCAAGCATTCAGCCCTTATGAAGACACGTTAATTCACGCAGAACCTGAATTTGTGAATGCCGTATTAGAGCATGATAGTGCAGATGTAGCAGGGCAGCGCTTTGCTATTGAAAGCTCACGCAAATTATCGAGCAGCCGACTCAGCGTTGCTGAAGAACAGCTTTTAGCAGCAATGAAAGTGGACGGCCGTGATGGATGGGGTCGTTTATACGACAACCTAACGGGTTCTTTGAAACTGTCGCTGAAGCTGGACGGTGAAGACGAAGCTCTAGGCTTTTCTCAAGCCGCGAGTTTGTTGTATGGCAGTGAATTCGACAAACAAGAACCAGCATGGCGCGCGGTTCAAGGTGCTATGAAAACGCATCAAGAGTCTTTTGCTTCGATCCTAAACGCATTGGCTGGATGGCGACTGACTGAAAACAAAAAGCGCTCGAAAATAAGCGACGTACATTTCTTAGATCCAAGCCTGCATGGCAGCCGAATTGTTCCAGAAACCCTAGACACTATGATGTCGGTAGCTAAAGCCAATCGCGAAGTAGGCCAAAAAGCGGGTCTGTTGATGGCAAGAGTTCACGGCTTAGACGAAATGAAGCCTTGGAACCATTTAGCCGCGATGCCACCACTGGGTGACAATGAATCTAAAGTCTACCCATTTGATGAAGCGATCGAAGTGATCAAAACTGCCTTCGCCGAAGTCAATCCAGAGATGGCTGAATTTGTCGCATTAATGGTTGAGAATGGTTGGATTGATGCCGCGCCTGCAGCCAACAAACGCTTAGGCGCTTACTGCACTAAATTTGCTGCGACACGCACCCCGCTAGTGTTCATGACGTGGAGCGGTAGCCGCTCTGACTTAATGACACTGGCACACGAGCTTGGTCACGCGTTCCACAACTGGGTAATGAAAGACATGCCGTTGTGTAAGACCCGTTACCCAATGACGCTGGCAGAAACAGCTTCTATTTTTGCTGAAAACATCGTTCGTGATCACTTGTTACAACAAGCTCAAACACGCAATGAGAAACTTGAAATGCTGTGGGAAGAGCTTTCTTCTTCACTCGCTTTGATGGTGAACATTCCAGTACGTTTCGAATTTGAAAAAGCGTTTTACGAGCAGCGTGAAAAAGGTGAGCTGACGGCTAAACAGCTGTGCGACTTGATGGAAACCACTTGGAAAGACTGGTACGGCGATGCAATGACAGAAGCCGACCCTTATTTCTGGGCGAGCAAGTTGCACTTCAGCATCTCTCAAGTGAGCTTCTACAACTATCCATACCTGTTCGGTTACTTGTTCAGTAAAGGCGTTTACGCACAACGTGACGCTAAGGGTGAACAATTCTACGGTGATTATGTCTCATTGCTTCGTGATACAGGCAGCATGATGGCGGAAGAAGTGGTGCAAAAGCATCTCGGAATGGACCTGACTCAAGCTGATTTTTGGCAACAAAGTATCGACATGGTCAAAGTTCAAATCGATGAATTCGAAAGATTGCTGAATCAGGAAGATTAATTGATCTCAATCTGTTCATAGCAGGTCAGAGCTGTGTTAGCTTACGTGGCTCTTATCTTGCTGACATGACTTGAGAAAGCTGAGACGACCCAAAGTTACTTTAATTAGAGAAAGTTATTTGGAACAGGTGTCGGTTAGTAAAGCCAGCAGGTAATATAAAAATATATGGGTAGTATTTGTGATTGATAACGGAGTTTCTGTTGATAAGTGCGATCCTAGCGACACAATTTCTATGTACAATTTATTAACATACGGCCGTGCAATTAAGGAGTAGCGCATGACGAAGACCCTCTTTCGCCAATCATTTCTTTTTGACAGCCTAGATCTTGAGCAAGAAGTGTTTGCAGGACAGACCGTACTGAGTAACGGTGTTGAAATTAAGCTTCATCAACGTGGTGTATTGGAAGTAATTCCCGCGGATTATAATTCTGAAACTAAGAACATCATCTTCTCAACAGGTGTTCATGGTGACGAAACTTCACCGATGGAGCTAGTAGATAAATTAGTTGAGGATATTGAGACAGGCTTTCAAGTAGTAAATGCTCGATGCTTGTTTATCATCGCTCACCCAGAAGCGACCAATGCACATACGCGTTTTCTCGATGTGAATATGAATCGTCTGTTTGATGAAAAGCAGCACGAAAGCAACCGAGAAGTGGATATCGCGAAGAACTTGAAGTTCTTGGTTACTGAGTTTTACAAAGAAACGGAACCTGCCACTCGTTGGCATCTAGATTTGCACTGCGCAATCCGTTTATCTAAGCATTACTCGTTCGCTGTGAGCCCTAAGGTTCGACACGAAGTACGCAACAAGGAGCTTTTCGATTTCATCAACAGTGCTCACGTTGAAGCTGTGTTGCTGTCGAATGCACCAACCAGCACCTTCAGTTGGTACAGCGCTGAAAACTTTGAAGCGCAAGCACTGACAATGGAGCTGGGTCAGGTAGCAAGAATTGGTGAAAACCAACTTGATAAGCTCACTGCTTTTGATTTGGCAATGCGTAACTTGATTGCTGAAGCTGAGCCTGAGCATCTACCTAAGCGAACCATCATGTATCGTGTGAGCCGCACTATTGTACGCTTGCATGATGACTTCGATTTCATGTTCTCTGATTCTGTAGAGAACTTTACCGCGTTCAAGCACGGTGAAGTGTTTGGTCATGATGGTGATAAACCATTAATGGCGAAGAATGAAAACGAAGCCGTTGTGTTCCCAAATCGGAATGTAGCCATCGGTCAACGAGCTGCCTTGATGGTGTGTGAAGTTGAAACGCGCTTCGACCATGGTCAGCTTGTATACGATTAATATCGAGTTGGGTTTAAGCGATTAAAATAACCGCTCAACTGGTTGAAATATCAAGGTTCACATTACGGTGTGAGCCTTGAGTTTATTTGGGTATACAGGTAAGGTTACGCGAACATTTTCAAAGTAGCTTGATATGGATTTCCAACAACTTCTTCACCAAAAACAGCGCAAATGGACGCGAGCCATTTATATCATGGCAGCACTGCTTGTCGCGCTGAGTGCAATTTACCTAATGGTTGGCGATCTCTTCATTTCCCCTCTGGGCACCTTGTCCACGTTAGAACAAAAACTATTGATTGATTTACGCTTACCTCGACTATTGGCCGCTATTGCTATCGGGGCTGGCTTGGCTGTATCTGGCGCAAGCTTACAAGTCTTATTGGGCAACGTATTGGCAGAGCCGGGTGTGCTCGGTATTTCCGGTGGCGCGAGCTTGGCGATGGTGATCGTGTTGTTCTTCTTACCGTTTGCTCCAACGCCTGAACTCTTCATGATCGCTGCCGTATTAGGGTCACTCTGTTTTACCGTAATTCTGGTGAGCATGGTCAAGACGATGCGGCTGACTACGGCTAAATTATTGCTGGTGGGTGTCGCGTTAGGCATTCTTTCCGGCGCAATGGTGACGTGGGCCTTCTACTTTAGTGATGACCTCAGCCTTCGCTTATTGATGTACTGGTTGATGGGCAGTTTAGGCGGCGTGACTTGGTATCAACACTCGCTCACGTTAGTCATGATTCCAGTGATTATTTGGCTGTGCCTGCAAGGCAGTAAGTTAGATAAGCTGATGATTGGCGAAACTCATGCTGCGCAACTGGGTGTCAACGTGCCAAAACTGCGTTGGCGTTTGATCTTCGCTGTGTCTATTTTAGTCGGTTGCGCAGTAGCTCTAGGCGGCGTGATCAGTTTTGTTGGCTTGGTTGTGCCACACTTACTTCGTTTAGCGATTGGTACTGATAACAAATACCTTCTTCCTTTGTCTGCCGTTGCTGGCGCTGCATTGTTAGTGTTTGCTGATATTTGCGCGCGTACATTACTCGATTCTGCAGAATTACCTTTGGGTGTGATGACCACCAGTATCGGTGCGCCTATCTTCATTTGGATGTTAATTAAAAATCATGATTCAAATTAAGAGCCTGGGCGTTGGCGCTCGTTTATTACCGCTATCATTTGAGCTCAAGCAAGGGCAGGTGACTCACGTTATCGGCCCCAATGGCAGCGGTAAAAGTACCTTACTGGAAGCGTTATCTGGCGTTGGTGATGGCTATAAAGGCGATATAAAGCTCGATGGACAAGACTTGTCAGTGTTGTCGCTACAAGATTTATCATTACACCGTGCTTATCTTTGTCAAAGCGCAAGACCCGCCTTCAATTTGGAAGTGTTCCAATACCTTGCGTTGTCACTGCCAAGTTCCTCACACGGCCTTGATACTGAAATCAACGCAGCTTTGGAAGAGATAAGCCAGATGTTGGACATCACAGACAAACTTCACCGTTCAATTCAGACACTGTCTGGTGGTGAATGGCAACGCGTTCGGTTGGCAGGAATGTGCCTACAAATCTGGCCGACGCTTAATCCTTACGCCAAACTGCTGATTCTCGATGAACCCGCGGCGCCATTGGATATTGCTCAAGAAGCCTTACTCTACAAGCTCATCGAACGAGTGGCAGAGAAAGGCATTGCTGTGATCATGGCAAACCACGATCTTAACCGCACTCTAAGACACGCCGACCAGGTGTTGCTGCTCGATAAAGGCGTTTTACAAGCTTCTGGTGCTGCGGCACAAGTGTTGACTCCAGAGCAACTAGAGTCCGTGTTCAACACTGAAGTCAAAAGTATCTCAGTCGATAATCAAACCTATCTGTTGTTTGGTTAAGCCTTTATCGTTTGAGTAAGACGGTTGAATCTTAGGATTGGAAAGCTCGGCAGTTATCGGGCTAACATCATCTCATATTCAACCATCATATCTGGCATCCCTAAACGTTGAACATAGCGCAACGTGCCTGTTGCTGGTTTTACTTCAACATCACCTAAAAACGCTTCCCAAACATGAGCAATGCCTTCGAATTGTGCAGAGTTTACTTCGTTGTTAAATGTCCAATCCGTCCTGACAATGTCGTTAACACTAAAGCCAGCTTCTTCTAAGAATGCCTTCATTTGGTCTAAAATTAATCGTGTTTGAGCAACAGGATCATTAGGGTGTTGAGTAATAAAGTCCGGGTTACAGTCAGCATGTCCTGTCACAAAGAATACTTCGCTGAATTCACTTAGTTTCAGTCCCCAACTAAACGCATTGCTCATATCGGGTAGGTTCTTATTACGAAAAGCTTGTTTAATGGCCATTTTATATCCTCTCTATTTGATAGTGTTTACAGCGAAACTTCCAATACGATTTTGCCACGAGCACGTTTCGATTGACTTAACTCCTGTGCTTGAGCGGCTTCAGATAATGGGAACACCTTATCGATGTTCACTTTAATTACGCCATCATCAATTAAAGCGGCAATACGTTGTAGATCTCTGGCATTGGGTGAAACCCACCAACGTTGAAAATTTACGCCTAGTTGCAGTGGTAATGCGCGTTCAATGTCATCTAACAGTGAAACTACATTGCCACCTTTTCGTACAACTTCGAGTGAACGCTCTGCAATGCCATCACCCCCAACAGCGACGAGTACAGCATCTAACTCATCAACTAGGTCTTCAAAGCGCTGAGTTTGATAATCAATGAATTGATCGACCCCTAAAGCCGTTAAGTAGGCTTTGTTGCTGGCTGATGCTGTTCCGATAACATAAGCGCCGAGCGCTTTCGCTATTTGAACCGCAAAGCTACCAACCCCTCCGGATGCATTGTGAATAAGGACACGTTGACCAGCTTTGAGTTGACAGCCTTCAACAAGTGCTTGCCATGCAGTTGTTGCGGCCAATGGCACAGCCGCAGCGGTCACAATGTCGAGAGACTTGGGCGCTCTTGCTACTAAATCACTATCGACAGCAAGATATTCGGCGTAGGCGCCTTGTTCAGAAATGGGCGCATATACATAGACCTGCTCCCCAAGTTTGAGGTTGCTTACATTGTTGCCTTTTTCGACAACTTGTCCTGCTGCATCCCAGCCAACAATGAGTGGCATTTCATGTTGACCAGTAGCCTCTAAGAATCCCTCTCTTACCATCCAGTCGACAGGGTTTACCCCTGCGCCTTGTACTTTGATCAGCACTTGATTTGGTGTGATGGTGGGTTTGTCTATATCGCCGAAGGTTAAGTTTTGCGCATTTCCATACTCTTCTAAATATACGGCTTTCATCGTATTTCCTTATAAGTGAGTCATCTAATTTGTTTTTCTAGCAGCGGGTTAATCTGCCTGTGGAACTCACTTTGCCCAACTTGATACTTACCGTCTAATTGATGATTGGTATAATATGCATTGATTAATGTGATGTGTTTGTCGATACTCATTCATCTAACTCCCCGTGTAATTAGGCAAGCAAGATGGCGAATGTCGATCTGAATTTAATGGTGATTTTTGATGCAATCATGCAGGAAAGTTCGATTACCGTGGCTGCCGATCGATTGTCGATGACGCAACCATCGGTATCGAACGCAGTCTCTCGAATGCGTCACGCTTGGAAAGATCCTTTATTCGTGAAACAAGGCAGAGGGATTCGCCCAACCCCTTACGCCGTCGAGTTGTGGAAAATGATTGGAGAGCCGTTAGAATCAATACGGATTGCAACTGAGCGTGGTGAGTTTAATCCTGCGACGTTGAAGCGTACGTTTAGAATCGCGACCACAGATTGGATGGCAGATCTGTTTTGGTTGCCGTTAAAGCAACGAATAGAGCTTGAAGCGCCTGACGTTAATATTCACGCCGTGCCTTACAACGTCAATGGAGAAAAGTTATTGCTCAGTGCCGATGTTGATATGGTTTTGGATTATTTCGAAGGCAACTCAGCTCAAGTTCAAACTCAACATCTGTTTGATAATCACTTTGTGTGCGCAATGCGTGCAAATCACCCGTTGGCTAGTGAAGAGCTATCGCTGAGTGCTTTTGCTAGTGCCGATCATTTGTTGCTCTCGTTGTCAGGTGAGGCGACAGGCGGGGTAGACATGCTACTAGGACAGAAGGGATTGAAACGGCGCATCGCCATGACGGTGAACCACTGTTACTCCATACCGAGGTTGTTAATCAATACTGACATGATCACGACGATTCCATTACCGATCATATCGGAAAGCGTGAGCAAGGGAGAACTGGTGATTAAGAAAACGCCATTCACCATGCAGCCGGGGCCCATTTCGATGTCTTGGCATGTGCGGCATCAACGTGACCAAGGTACGTTATGGTTGCGTGAGAAAGTGCTTAGTGTTCTGAACCATGGTTTACCTAAGAATTTACTTTTTTATCCGTTTCAATGAGAAGCGGTTCAAAGAGTATTCGTCTTGAAATTGCTTTTTCGCATTGTTAATCAGTATATTACTGACGTTATATATTGAGCATCATCATAAAGAGTGACATTCTAAGTGTTGCTCAAATCTGAACAACATTTGATGTGATATTTGTAAATTGGAAGGGGAATTAGAGTGTTTAGATATATTCAGCGACGAAGAATCAAAAAGGTAATCAAACTCCTGTCTGCAAAGATGGTAAAGAGTTACGGAAGCCGCGATTTTTTCTCTATCGGACAAGTTGAAACCAGCGCTCATGAACTAAGTAAACGCCAACAACAAATCGCATTATCTTTGTTTGCGGATCCACAAGATCTTGATGTTGAATTGGTTCCCACTATCCAACTGTTACGTAATGATGTGTCTAATGACTTCTTCGGCGGCGAGAGTTACACCGCGCGTGATGTGCTCAACCTCTTGGGTGGAAGCGGCTGGAAGGGCGGTCGTATGGACGACGACATGTCACATCGCATGGGCATGCATAGCCGCTATTAAATACGCTGATTCCAATGCGTCTCGTCAAAATCGTTATTTTGACGAGACGCACCTATATTTACTGTCCCTTATGACTTCTAACTAATTTCAATTTACCCCTGCTTCACCAACGTACATCTCTTACTAACCCAAGCATTATTAAAATAGCTAGCCATAGCTTCCTTTGGTTTCTGGATAAACCTCATATTTTTCAGATATATAATTCACTTTCTACTTCGTATGAGCTTTGTTGATTCTCAATCAGTCTTATTGACTAAATATTCACTCATTGTTCAACCATGCTCAAATTGACTGATATGCATTTGCTTTGTTAATGCTTGTGCTGAGTAAGCATTAATGACGAATCGCATATTTGCTCAACTTAGAACGTTGGTTAGGTCGACAGGCAAAGATCATGTGGGCCTTTAATTGGAAATATGAAGTCTTTAAATGGAAATGTTATGAGAATTGGAATAGAGAAAACGGCTTTAGCGATCGCTTTGTCTACCGTGTGTGGTGGGGCTATTGCACACGGCTTTGTGTCATTAAATGATGAAGGCAACATAATAAGTCGTGTCGCTTTGTGCCACTTAGAAGATTCTGAAGGTCAGGCGAAGAACATGGATTGTGGCAACATACAGTATGAGCCGCAAAGTGTGGAAGGCTTCGATGGCTTCCCAGAAGGTGGACCTGCTGACGGCTATATTGCCAGTGCTGAAATATCAATCGCAAGAAATCTAGATGAACAAACTTCAGAGCGCTGGCAGAAACGTCCAATAGAAGCGGGATCTCAAGAATTTGAATGGACATTTAGGGCTAACCACATAGCGGCTGGTTTCAAGTATTACATCACGAAAGAAGGATGGGATCAGAATGAACCATTGGAACGAGCAGCCCTTGACCTAACACCTTTCTGTGAGGTTGATGGTCACGGAGAGATGACACAAGACACGGCTACTCATACCTGTGATGTACCTGTGCGAGAAGGTTACCATGTCATTTTGGCTGTTTGGGATGTCGGTGACACAGACAAGGCATTCTACAATGCGATTGATGTGGTATTTGATGGTGATGATTCGCAACTACCGGATTGGGACAAAGCAGGTCAGATAATACCGACCGCCAACCTAAGAGAAGGTGATGCGGTTTATACTCGTGTATTTGATGGTTCTGGCGAAAATGTTGCACTAAGTACTCGTCTTGAGATTACAGACAGCGAAGCTGGCCAATCAAAGAACTGGTCAAAAGCATTAGCGACCAAAGTAAATGAAGAACGTAAGAATATTAAGTCGGGCGTGTTGAGTGAAAACGGCTTTGCTCCAATTTATGGCGTAAACCCGATATACGTTAATACAGACAGTGGTATTCAGAGTGTAGAAATAGGCTACGATGTTGAAGTACCGGAACCAGACACCTCACTCACGGTTGAAGGGTTAGAGCCTGAATACGTAATTGGTGAAGAAGCAACAGTTCTAGACCTAACACTGGTGGCTGAAGGTGATGCTAAAGCTGAGCTGACGGTGTACAACCATAGTCGAGAGTCATTAGCGCACTGGAGTGGTGAAGTAGAAGGTGATTCGTCAGAATCTGTAGCGCTGCCTTTATCCAAATCAGAAGCTGGCCATCACATGTTAGTCGTGAGTGTGAAAAACAACGAAGGCAAGTTGGTGGGGCAGCAGACGTTGAACTTCCATTTAGTTGAAGCTGGCACACCACCACCTGAACATGATTATGTTTACCCAGAAGGTTTTGGTAGCTATGTGGATGGAGACATCGTTCTATTTGAAGGTGAGGGAGTCTATGAGTGTTACGGCCCTTGGGCGGCAGAGTGTAACAATGAAGATTATTTACCAGGAATTGCAATTGACCCTAATTGGGTTGAACAGCAGTGGAAAAAGTTAGATTAATATTCCACTAATCGATTAGGCTCTAGTTTCTATTCGATATACAAACCCCAAAGCGGCTTAATCATTAAGCCGTTTTTTTATTCACTTTGAATATTGTTTCCTCAATCAAGACGGAATACTGAGATCCAATAATTCGAAGCAACATCATCTATCTACAATGCATTTGTTTGAGTTGTGTGATGCTGATTCCTATCAATATAAAACCCGCTGTTATTGATAAAATTGACGTATATATTTTTCGTTGTTCTTCAAATAAAAACTATAAACCTTCGAACTGCAATGTTGATTGGTAAGTGACCAGTTGACGTTGTGCTCAGGGTAAAATAATAGAGAGTGGGAAAGTGACAACAATAAATAATAATATATTAAAAGTAGCAGTAGGTATGGCTATGCTATCGAGTGTGCCGTCAGTGGCAAATGCTCATGGTTGGTCTGAATTTCCAAGCGCACGTCAGAACACGTGTTACGAGCAAGGCGGGATTTGGTCGGGTACACCACCTAACGCTGCATGTGCTCAAGCGAAAGATATTTCTGGCTCTTACCCGTTCGTTCAACGTAACGAGTACGCGAAAAATATTCAAGATTTCAACAACATCAATGCTGTGAAAGCGGCGATTCCTGATGGCACATTGTGTTATGCCAATGATTCGCAAAAGCGTGGTATGGGTGCGCCTCATACTGGTTGGACTCGCACCGAGCTAAGCACAGGCACGTTTGAATATGTATTCAACGCGACTGCACCACACAACCCTTCATTTTGGGAGTTCTACCTAACGAAACCAAACGCAGACCTGAGCAAAGGCCTAGCGTGGGGTGACTTAGATCTTATCCAAGAAGTGGGCAATGTTCCTGTAAGCGGTGGCAAATACCGTATCAACGTGACCATTCCATCTGACCGCTCTGGCGACGCGATCCTATATGTGCGTTGGCAACGTGACGATGCAGCGGGCGAAGGCTTCTACAACTGTTCAGACATCACCATCGCGGGTGGTACAACACCTCCGCCAGATCCAACACCACAACCGGATCTAGTTCGTGGCGACTTGTTTGTTTCCGACCAATTTGGAACACCAGAAATTGGCGATACAGTTAAGTACGACATCATCAACAAATACGGTGAAGTAGCACGTAGCTTCGACATTGTTATTGATGGAACAAACGTTAACGATTGGGCTCGCTTGTTGGCTTCAGAAATCAACGGTTGGCATGAAGAGTTTAAAGATGGTGCGATCTTCATCGGTGACTGGCATGCCGAAATGGAACACTACATGTATTTCCAAAACGATCCGTCACGCAATTTCTTTAACTCAAAAGATAGCCGTGCTTCTGGTCAGTTAACGCTGATTGACGGTGGCGAAGGTGGTGTAGAGCCGCTAAAAGGTGACATCTACGAACTAGTGAAGAGTGACAATGTTGTTAATGCTGGCGATAAAGTTGTGATTGCAACGAGCGAAGCAGCAAACCTAACACAGACTCAAGGTTCTGCAGTTAGCATTCAAAACAACGGCACGGCTTCAATTGTGGTAGATACGACTGCGATTACAGCGAACGAAACTTTGTCATTCGTTGCTAGCTCAATTGAAAGCGAAAGTGTTGAAACCTTCACGTTTGAAGTGATTGCTGATGACGGTGGCGTAACACCAGACCCAGATCCAACGCCGGATCCTGATCCGACACCTGACCCGGACCCTACGCCAGATCCAGGCACTTGGGATTCATCAGCGACTTACCTTGGCGGTGAAGTAGTGACTTACTCGAACCAGTCGTGGAAAGCACAATGGTGGGTTCAGGGTGGTACAAACCCTGAAGCGACCTATGAAAACGACAAATGGGGCGTTTGGCGTCCAGCTAACTAGTCAGCTAGTTAACCTAAACTAAGTAACTAATTAACTAAGTAGCTAAGACACCACACTTGATTGACGAGAGTGGTGCCTTTTCTTATGGGAGAGATAAACAAGTCGACCGTGAAGGTAATTGGGTTTAGGGTAGGGCTTTGTTATACCTGAATGTCCGAGTACTTCGAATATTCACGGTTTAGTAATCTTTTACACATTAGATAGAAAAGACTTTTTGATGAAAAAATCTCAGATACTCGCCAATACAATCAAGAATCAGATAGAACAAAACATTTGGCTGAGTGGTGAGAAAATCCCATCAATTAGAGACGCATGTAAGCGCTATAAACTCAGTATCGAGACGGTGCTGCAGGCGTATCAACAGCTTGAAGACCAAGGCTATGTGCGCTCAAAACCTAAGTCCGGCTATTTCGTGTTACCGCGTAGAAATGTATTCACCTCAGAACACGCGCAACAAAAAGTTATCAAACCGTATCCCGTTAAAATCAGCGACCTGCTTTACGATGTACTTCAACGAGCAAAAGACCCTAGCATTATTCCACTTAGCTCGGCATTTCCAGACCCTGCTTTGTTTCCGCATCAAGCATTGTCGCGCAGTTTAGCCAATGCCAGCCGCCAAATGCCGGATAACAGCATGCTCACCAATTTACCTCCGGGCAGTGAAATACTCCGTAGGCAAATTGCCCAACGTTACCAAATGCACGGTTTAAATGTAGTGCCAGATGACATCGTGATTACCTCTGGTGCGATGGAAGCGCTCAATCTGTGCCTACAATCTTGCACAGAGCCGGGTGACTTGGTCGCTATCGAGTATCCTGCGTTCTATGGCGTGTTGCAGACCATTGAGAGGTTAAACCTGACGGCAGTTGAGATACCAACAGACCCTGAAACCGGAATCGATCTTGATGTGTTGGAGTCGGTGTTCGCGTCGATGGACATCAAAGCGTGTTGGTTCATGACGGAATCACAAAACCCAGTTGGTTATTCTATGAGTGACAGCAACAAGCAACGACTGGCCGAATTGGTGAACCAACACAAGATCCCTATGATCGAAGACGATGTATACCGAGAGCTTCACTTCGGGAATCAAACATCATTGCCCGCCAAAGCCTATGACTCTGATGAACAAATCATGCTTTGTGGTTCGTTTTCTAAATCACTATCGCCGGGCTTTCGAATTGGTTGGGTAGTGGCTGGAAAACAAGCGCTAAAGATTCAACGATTACAGCACCTATCGACACTTTCCAGCAGTATTCCTATCCAACTTGGCTTGTCTCACTACCTGACGTTTTATAGCTATGACAATCATCTTAAAAAGCTTCGTAAATTGCTGAATGAAAGGAAGAAGGCGCATATAGCACTTCTAGAATCCAGTTTGCCTAAGAGTGCTCTGATTCATAAAAGCCAAGGCGGTTACTTCCTTTGGATAGAATTGCCTCACTCTGTTTGTGTTGAGAAGCTTTATGAGCAAGCACTTGAACACAACATCTCTGTCGCGCCAGGGATCATATTCAGTAGTGACAAGAAGTTCTCCCATCACATTCGACTTAATTGCTCGTATGCGTGCGACGACAAAATCGCACAGGCCATTCAAACGCTCGGCCACCTAATCAGAACCATGGAATCGCAAGGTTCTGCCGTTAGCTGAGTTACCGGCTGCTTCATACTTCAACGCTAGTCTCTACTGACTGGATAAACAATCTGTTCTGTTTTTTAACAATCAATCTGTTCTAGTTTGGTTTGTTCGAACTGTGCTGAAATACGATCCAATTCTTAATATGAAAGCCATCATTATGATGTTTGGAGCTTAAATGTTTGATGTAGTTGAATTGTCGCGTTTACAGTTTGCGCTAACCGCTATGTTCCACTTTCTCTTCGTCCCGTTAACTATCGGTATGTCTTGCTTACTGGCGATCATGGAGTCGATCTATGTGCTCACTGGTAAGCAAATCTATCAAGATATGACTCGCTTTTGGGGCAAACTGTTTGGTATTAACTTCGCCTTGGGTGTCACGACTGGCTTAACCATGGAGTTCCAGTTCGGCACCAACTGGGCTTATTATTCTCACTATGTCGGCGACATTTTTGGTGCTCCTCTTGCAATTGAAGCCCTTGTCGCATTCTTCCTCGAATCCACCTTTGTTGGCCTCTTCTTCTTCGGCTGGGAAAGGCTTTCCAAACGCCAACACCTCGTCGTGACTTGGTTGGTGGCGTTGGGCTCTAGCTTCTCTGCATTATGGATTCTGGTTGCTAACGGTTGGATGCAAAACCCGATCGGATCGGAGTTCAATTATCAAACCATGCGTATGGAAATGACCAGCTTCGCCGAAGTGGTGCTCAACCCTGTTGCTCAGGTTAAGTTCTTGCACACAGTCGCTTCGGCTTATACCTGCGGTGCGATGTTTATCCTTGGCGTGAGTTCATATTACTTGTTGAAAGGCCGAGATATTGCCTTTGCCAAGCGCTCTTTCGCCGTGGCGGCATCCTTTGGAATCGCTTCAATTATCTCAGTCATCGTATTGGGCGATGAATCTGGTTATGAGTTGGGTGACGTTCAAAAAGTAAAACTGGCGGCCATTGAAGCGGAATGGCACACCGAGCCAGCTCCAGCCGCTTTTACCTTGTTTGGATTACCCAACCAAGAGGAAGGCAAAACGGACTTCGCTGTGAAAATTCCTTATGTGATGGGGATTATCGCAACGCGATCTTTGGACGAGCAAGTGACGGGTCTTCATGACTTGCGCGATCAACATTTAGTGCGTATTCGAAACGGTATTGTTGCTTATGAATTGCTAGAGCGTTTGCGATCTGGCGATACCTCACATGATACCGCACAAGCTTTCGATCAAACCAAGCATGACCTTGGCTACGGCTTATTGCTCAAGCGATATACAGATACAGTGACTGACGCTACCGAACAGCAAATCCAACAAGCAGCCGATGATTCAATCCCAACTGTGTGGCCTCTGTTCTGGTCATTCAGAATCATGGTGGGTTGTGGCTTCATTATGTTGTTTGTCTTTGGCGCGGCTTTCTTACAAACCTACCGTAAAAACATTACTCAAAAACCTTGGTTATTGAAGGCGGCGCTTTGGTCGATTCCATTACCTTGGGTGGCAATTGAAGCAGGTTGGTTTGTTGCGGAGTATGGTCGTCAACCATGGGCGGTTGGTGAAATTCTCCCTGTTGCAGTTGCGGCATCTTCGCAAACCGTTGAGAACTTACTTACATCTCTCGCGCTCATTATTAGCCTCTATACCGTCTTCATCATTGTTGAAAGTTACTTGATGATTACCGTCGTCAAAAAAGGCCCGAGCAGTTTGAAAACAGGGCGTTATCACTATGAACAAACAACAACATCGCTTGAAGCCAAATTGGCACAACAAGTTCAACAATAGGTGACTGACTCATGTTCGAATATGACACATTACGTTTAATTTGGTGGGTGCTAATCGGTGTGTTGCTGATTGGTTTTATGATCACTGATGGCTTCGATATGGGAGTAGGAGCGTTATTACCGTTTATCGGTAAAACCAACTCTGAAAGACGAGTGATGATTAACTCCATCGCACCCCATTGGGACGGCAACCAAGTGTGGTTAATTACCGCAGGTGGCGCTTTGTTTGCGGCTTGGCCTTTAGTGTATGCGACATCCTTTTCAAGCTTATATGTGGCGATGTACTTAGCGCTTATCTCATTGTGGCTGCGTCCTCTTGCGCTTGAGTACCGAGCCAAAATTGATAACGACCAATGGCGCAAAGTGTGTGATTTGGCGATTTCATTCTCGGGCTTCTTTCCGCCGATTTTATTTGGTGTCGCGTTTGGCAACTTGATGCAAGGGCTTCCTTTCTCGCTCAATAGTTTGCTTATGGTTGAGTACCACGGATCGTTTGTTGATTTGCTTAATCCGTTTGCTCTGCTGTGTGGCTTCGTTGGGTTATTGATGGCGTTGTTGCAAGGCGGTGCTTGGCTGATGATGAAAACGACAGATGCGCTATACAACAAGGCGAGATTGGTTGCGCAGGCGAGTGCGATACTTGTGGCTACCCTGATGGTCATTGGTGGTTTAGCGATAAGCTACATTGATGGTTATTTGATTGTCAGTGAGCTGAACCATAGCGCTGTTTCAAACCCGTTAAACAAACAAGCGATAGCAGAAACCGGTGCTTGGTTAACCAATTTTGAGACTAATTCTTGGATGTGGTTTGCGCCGATTGGCAGTGTGCTCATTCCGCTGTTGGCGCTGATTAGCGCGAGGTTAAAATGGGACGCACTGGCTTTCATCAGCTCAAGTTTTACTAATGCGTGCATTGTTTTAACGGCTGGCTTTTCGATGTTCCCATTCATTATTCCATCGAGTATTAACCCAAGCCATAGCTTAACGTTGTGGGATTCAACATCGAGCGAACTGACTTTGAACATAATGACAGGCGTAGCGTTTGTGATGGTGCCAATCATTCTGTGCTACACGGCTTTTAGCTACCGAACCATGTTTGGACGACTCGATAGTGAGTATGTCGAACGCAACGGCCATTCACTGTATTAAGGAGTTTTTCATGTGGTATTTTGTTTGGATATTAGGCTTATTCCTAGCCTCTGCATTTGCAGTTTTGAATGTCATCAGCCTAGAGAAAAGTGACTCAGAAGTAGAGTTCTGATTGACGGTTTATTCATAAAAAGACCAGAAGCGTGAGTTTCTGGTCTTCTACGTTTTATGATGTGTTGACGAATTATTCCGGAATAAGGTTTTCTTTAATCTCATCGTTAAGATACCCCTGACTAAAACCTGGTGTCATGAATTCGACGAAGGAGGAGTCAAGGTAACTCGGCTCTAGATAATGGAAATCTAAGTGATCAGCACTTGCGTAGGTGGGAATCGCAGAAAACAAAACGATACTGATCGCTGCAGCGATATTAATGACTTTGTTACGTTGAGGAGTCATTTTCATAGTAGTGCCCTCGAAAGGTGGGCAAATCCATCTGCCTATGAGAATTGAATCTGAGATGTTTAGAAGTCGTAAGACAAACCAAGTGTAATGATGCTGTCGTTGTCGATCGGACCCATCGATTGGCCGTTCAAGTAAAGGTCACCTTCGTTGGTGTTGAAATAGGTGTATTTCACGTAGGGTGTCCAGTCGTCGATGCTCTTAGAGAGAACGACTTCGTGTTCATTGGTACGGTAGTCGCCTTGATGAAAGATAACGTTGTCATCGTTGTGAGTAAATCCGCCATTGGAACCATCACTGTTTTCGTGAGTGTATTGGTAAGCTAAATCCCAGCCTGAGAGTGAGTACCCCGCACCGGCGATGAACTTATTGGTGTTGATCGTGGTGTCGCTTACATTCTCGAGAACTTGCCCTGACTGGTTATATCCCAATCCACTGAATACATTGAATTTATCGTTCACTTGATAATCAATAATACCTTCGATTAATAACTCTTCACCGTTGTCCCATTTACCGAGTTCACCGTATAGGTTGAACGTGAAGGATTCGCTGATGTGAAAGTCGTGGCCGTAACCCGCGGCTAGCCAACCCTGGTCATCAAAACCTATATAGACTTGTCCATCTTCTGACGTATCGATTAATGCTCCGGCTTCTGTGGTGTAGACACCGTTATCAGCAGCATTAGAGGCAACATTTTGTTCGATGTAAACTTGAGTCGAAGTCGCGAACGCTGCGCTGCTGAGTAACGTAAGTGGTAGTGCAATAAGGCTAAGTTTGTTCATGGATTCTCCAGTGTCGTTCTATTGAATTAACTTGCTGGAGAGTATGTGATTAAACTGAATTTATATTAATAGGGTTAACTTTAGTTAAAACCTCAGTTTCATTTATGTTTTCTTAATGCAGATTTGATTGCTTCGCGGGTTTTGATGTGTTGTTCGTCTTTAGCGTAACGGCGGTGATAAAGCATTCGAAACGTGATCGGTCTTAATTTGATGGGGATCGGGTGAACGCGTAAGCCAAGCGCAGGTGCGAGCATTTCTGCAAAAGAACGAGTAGATGCGGCGATATAATCCGTCGTGCTTGCCAAAATCAGCATGCTTGAAATTGAGCTGGTTTCAATTCTGACTTTTCTCGGCTCGATATCGTTCTCTGATAAAAATTCGACCGTGTTCATGTTGGCGCGTTTGATCTTGAGCGCAATATGTTCCTCTTGGAAATACTCTTCTTTACTCAGTGTCTCACCAATTCGAGGATGGTTAATTCGAGTCAGACACACGGGTTCCTCATCGACGATGGTTTCTTCAATCAATGAGTGTTTCTTACTCGAAAGTACATCAATGACGATATCCACTTTTTGTGCAGTAAGCGCATCAAACAGTTCTTCCTCTTCGAGCGGCGCTTCCGTAAAGCTTACGCCTTCAATCTGGCTAACGAAATGAAGCAAGCTCTCTGTGCAATAGACTTTAAGGTCATTCTTTTGCTGCTCAACCGTTCCAATGATGTTCAATGGGTCTTCTATCTTATTAGCGAGTGATACCGCTGCTCCAGTGGGCGCGATACCTCGTCCTTCTCTCACAAATAAAGCTTTGCCCACGACACTTTCGAGTCTCTTAATCGCTGCGCTTACCGCGGGCTGAGAAATATCGAGCTGCTCTGATGCCACGGTGATAGAGCTGTGTTTGTAAACGGCCAAAAATGTCGTCAGTAGATTAAGGTCCAAATTCAGTTCCCTCTATTCTTATTGCCACTCATCCAGATCATTGTGGGGTCGTTTTTAACTCATAAATGAAATGGAGGTTTTAAGTAAAGTTTACACTATATATCAAGGTTCTGTTTATTAATAAACTTGTTTGCATCGGAGTGAGGAAGGAACTTCATTCATTTACTAAATACTCAGACCGATAGGTGAAACTATGAGAACTTTCGCAAAATTATCAATCATCTCTACAGCAATGATCATCACGACAACCGCTTTTGCTGCTGACCCAATGATGCAATACAACACCAAGCAGACTAACTCTGATATTCAAAAACTCGAGAAATTTGAATATCACGAGGGTGAAACCCTTGAAGAGTATCTGAGCACTCAACCTAAGGGGAACTTGTACTCTTCAGAAGAAGAAGTGCTTTCTGTGTTAATGGGTGGTGTAAACAATGGTGATTATCGCAAAGAAACCAATTCAGGTTGGAAAGAAGGCCTGATGTTTGAGGGCATTGCACCTTATGGCGATCACATGGTGTCGGGCGCAAACTGGTTCCCACGCACTGAAGAAGTTCAACCGGATGAAATGCGTGTCACGTTCATGGGGACATCACCAATGATTCGCCCGGGGCAGGCAAACACCTCGATATACGTCGAGTTGGGTAACGGTTCTAACTTTGTTTTTGATTTAGGTGAAGGATCTATTGCGAACTATGTGGCGGCGGGTGTCGCGATGAATGAACTCGACCATATCTTCATTACTCACTTGCACGTAGACCACTACGGCTCGTTACCTTACCTGTATCAATTTGGCGGTTGGAATGGTCGCTGGGAAAAGCCGCTTAACATTTATGGCCCGAGTGGTGCGACTCCAGAATATGGCACTCGTCATATGATTGAAGGCATGCAGCAAATGTTGAACTGGCACACCGATGCATTTGATGTGTTCCCATCAGGCAACGACATTGTGGTACACGAGTTTGATTTCCGCGACGACGGAGGCGTTATCTATGACCAAGATAATGTGGAAGTGATTCACTGGCGACGCAGTCACGCAAAAGATGGCGCGTCTGGTTACCGCTTGAATTGGACTCAAGATGACGGTCGAGTGCTTTCATTTGTTTGGACAGGAGACGGTCGCCCAACCGAGTTGGATTTGAAATACGCAAAAGGTGCAGACTTGTTCATTACTGAGCTGCAAACCGAAACGTTTGGTGTGTCTTCGATTATTCAAGGTGTGCCGCCATTCTTAGCACGTTACACCGTTGATACTCACCATACACCAGCGTACGCGGCGGGTTATGTGGCGAATGAAGTACAACCGCGCTTGTTCATGACAACGCACATGACATTCGACCCATATCTTAATGAGGAAACCGTTGTAGAGGTTCGCCACCACTGGCAAGGGCCTTACCACTTCGGTGCGCCAGATGGCATTGTCGTTAACATGACTAAAGATAATGCGTGGGTTCGTGAAGGTATTTTACCTGATTTCCCGAATGCGCGAGCGCCACAATTTGATATGGCCGATGGGTCTGACTTTAGAATCCCGCTGCCGAAAAACAGCCGTGAAGACATACAAGAACAAGAGATTCGTGATTTAGAGTTGGATCCAAAACTGTACTACCCAGAAGGCTACCACCCAGAGCTGTTAACAGAGTGGCCTGTCGACCGTGACATCGTGATCCCAGCAGAACAAGTACCAGAAGCAATGAAGCAAGGTATGAACACCAAGCAAGAATACATGGATAGAGTGCGTGCTCACCACAACCTTGAGCGCAAGTCGGTAAGTCGTCCAACTGAGCCTGGTGAAGGAGCAGGAACCGATAACAAATAGGGTATTTGCAGTGAGGGCTGATATTGCCCTCACATCCTAAAAAGTTAGGTAAACAAACCCATTATCTTACTCAATCATAAAGCTATTGCTTACAACTTCTTTGCTTAGAATATCTGGAGTTCATTATGAAAAAATCAATTTTAGCGGTCGTCATTCTATCTTTAGTGTCAGCGTCTGTTTTCGCTAACGGACAATCCAATGCTCACAACTATCAACCTGGTGCGACGAATAACTCAGAACGTTTAGCGGATATTGATCCTAACTACGAACTGACCTTACCTTCAGAAAAAGAAGGCTACACCATGTATGACAACCAATACATGTCAGATGGCGGCACCTACACAACGTATGTCAAACCAAACCCTTCCGATGCAATGCATGTCGCCGATGAAGGCTCATTAAAAATAACACACGGTGAAGGTGGAGGCATTATGACGGAATACACAATAAAGGATGGCCAACACGCTTTTTCTGTTATGTGTGGATATACCTCGGGTCCTTCATTCTGGGCTGATGGAAAACCAGCGAAGGTGTGTGAAGAGGCTCAAGCATTAGCGGTTGCATTGGAAGCAAAAGGGGAATGGGAGATGAAGATAATGGCTTACACCATCGCACCAGCAAGAATCGTGGTTGATAAGTAACTCTTGTTTGCTGAACGCTCGTTATATCGAGCCTCGTTATCCAATCATATTGATTATTTGTAGTGAGACAAGAGGGGTACTCAGGCTGAAATGCCCATGAAGTTCCCCTCAGCTCACCTCACAAGAAGCTAAGTCAACCATCTAATCAAATTTGTATTCGAAAATACAGAAGGTCTATCCCATGAAAAATACCATTAAGTTACTGGCTATCGCATGTGTTTTACTTACTCCAATGCTTGTCGCCGCTGCCGAACATAATCACAGTCACAACCATTTTAACCCTGCATTAGAGCAACTTGGCGACGACATTATTGGTCTAACCGTGTGTTACAAAAATGGTCATCTATCAGATGAGAATCAAGAACCTGCTTTCATGAATCTTATCAACCACGCCAATGTAGAAGGTGAGGAGTTGGGGATGTACTACATGGATAAGTTGGGCCCTAAAGCTGAGCAAATCATGAGTGATGACGACGCTCGTCGCTTATGGACTCAAGATTATTGTGCTGATTTGACTGACACTTATTTGGATTCAGATAAGTTAGCTCAAAGATCAAATGAACATCAAAGTCATTCACACGGCCACGATCATGGACATCACCATAACCATAATCACGATCACCATGGACATGGCGACTTGACTCCAGAGGTACTTGAGCAAGACATCGAACGAGGTCGTTTACTCAGTATCAATTAAGCCTAATAAGATAAGCGTACTTACTTTGTTACCTCTTGGCATAAAATGGTAAGACTCGATTCGCGCGAATGGCTAGAATTATCTCAAACGAAACAAGTGAACTAAGACTCAGTTTAGTCACTTTATCTTATTCGAATGGATGCTTTCAAAACTGGAAAGAGGATTAACTTATGTACGAACTAACACTGATTCTAAGTCTAATGATGGGTGGTGCAGACAGCACAGCAGAAATGGAAGTTAACACTCAATTTACGACTCTTGAGCAATGCAATGAAGAAGGCGCAGCGTTAGCTAAGAAGCTCAATGCTACGGATCTTAAAGTCATGCAAGTTCAATGTGAACGTGACTAATCAAGAGAGCTAGTTTAGCAATATGGGCACATATCTTTGTGTCCATATCACATCAACATGATAACCTATTCTTTACTCTCTCGATCGGAAACTCTTCAGTTAGCCACGACAAGTAAAACCATATTATTAACACGCCTTCGTCAAAATATTATTTTTCCTCCAATTGCTAATTCCTTAATTTGAAACAATTTCATCTAACCTATTGTTAAATATTTACTATTTGATAGTGTGTCTAGGTGCACATTGAGGATGTGCATCACATTTAGCGAAGAATAATAGTAGGAGTTGCGATGAGTATTATAGTGAGACGGTCTGAACCGTCAGATGCGAAGGGAATAAAAGAAATCTACGAATGCACTAATGCTTATACCGGTACGCTGCAACTCCCAAACCCGTCTCTTGAAAGCTGGCAGAAACGAATCTCTAATATCCCTGATAACGTGTATTCCTATGTCGCGTTAATCGATGGAGAAATTGTCGGCAATTTGGGAATGGAAGTGTGTGTCAACCCGAGAAGGCGTCATGTTGCTTCATTCGGTATGGGTGTTAAAGACGATGTATTAGGCAAAGGTGTCGGTAGCCAACTGCTCGCAACGGCGATCGACTTGTGTGATAACTGGATTAACATCAAACGACTGGAGCTAACGGTCTATACCGATAACGAAAGAGCGATCAGCCTGTATAAGAAATTTGGCTTCGTGATTGAAGGGGAGTCTGCAGGATTTGCCTTTAGAAATGGCGAATATGTGGCGGCTTATCACATGGCACGACTGGTATAGTGTTCTGCTTCTAATACACGGCTCCAATTAACACAGCTAGAGTTTTCTAATAGATAATAAAACGCCACGTTAAAATAACGTGGCGTTTTCGATTTCAGTCAACTGAGGCTTTAAAGTGCTTCAGTTGTAGCCTTACTTAAGCCGTTAGAGACTCAAGGCTCGCAGGGCGGTAGTGTACTGATTTTAGTACTTTACCTTGGCGAACTGTCTTGCCTTCAGATACGAAATCTTCCGCACACTTAGCGATGATGTACTCGCCTTTTTGAACCGCCATCAGTTTGATGTTCTGCTCAGCATAGAAAGCTTCAGTTTCTGCGTATTCTGTTTCGTTACGACACACTTTGCTCATGTTGCTTGAGTGTACTTCGTCCCAACAAGGCAGAAAGTCGATTGAACGGTTTTTAGAAACATTCAACAGTAGGTCGATCAAGTAGCTGATTGCTAAGTTGTCTTCAACCTTCGCTTGACCAAGGTGAACCAAACGTCCCATCAAAACATAAACGCTGTCTACAATAGCGTCCGCTTGTTCGATTTTAGAGTCAGCTTCTGCAAGTTCTGTCAGTTCTTCGATCGCTAGAGAGGTGTGTAGCGTATCGCCTTTTTCGTCCATTGTTTCAGGAGCAGCAACAGGCAGATCAAAAGTACTGCGGAACTCTTCAATGTCGCGGTAAAGGTGATCGTAGATTTCTTGGCTTAGTTGAGAAAGGTTCATTTTCCTATCCATTCTGTTTCGTTAATGGGGTATTTTACCAAAGCTGGGAATAGGGTGCTAACGCAAAGTCGAAGAAGTCGACTTTTATTCATTGGACCAATGAGGTATTTTGCATACAAACCAATTGATTATTGTGTTTTATTACCCTTTACTCTTCTAAATATACCAAATATTGATGTTGCCATTAAACTCGGCAGCAGTGGGATCCTAGTTATGAACCAAGCCAGTGAAAGTGAAATTGTGATACGCCGCTTGTATCAAATCACCAATGATTATCGAAAGGGCTTCGATAGTCAGATCGCTCAGCTGCTTATCATGGGGCTCGAACGCTTTAATTTAGATATTGGTATTTTGTCTAAAGTCGATGGTAATACTTATTTGGTTGAACATTGTGTTACACCTGAAGGGGTTGAACTCAATAGTGGTGACACCTTCGATTATCGCTCGACCTACTGTGAGATAACCTGTAAATCTATCAGTCCTATCTGCATTGAACATTGTGGCAAACACGATAAGTATGCGACTCATCCTGCCTACCAGTCTTTTGGTTTGGAGTCGTACATTGGTATTCCTATCTTCGTTAATGATGAGCTTTATGGCACCTTAAACTTTTCAAGCCCGGCTCCTTATCATCGTGAATTTAAAGAGTTCGACATCGACGTGATGAGGTTAATGGCCTCATGGATAGAAGTGGAACTCGTTAGAAGACAACAAGAACGAAAGCTCAAAGAGCTAAACGAAAAGTTAGAGTACCAAGCTCTTTACGACCCTCTTACACACTTACCGAATAGACGTTGCTTGTTCAAAACGCTGAATGCGGAAGTTGAACAGTTAAAAGGCTCTTTGGGAAAAGGGACACTCGCGGTTGTCGACATCGATTTCTTTAAGGTCGTTAATGACACTTATGGACATCAAATGGGTGATGTTGTTCTAAAGAAAGTGGCGAACGTGTTGAGTCATAACACTCAAGAAGGCGAGTTTGTGGCGCGTTTTGGTGGCGAGGAGTTCATTCTTTGGTATCCAAATAGAACACCCAGTTATGTTGAAGATAAGTTCATGATTCTTTTGCAAGAGATGAAGAAAATTACACTGGATAGAAAGCCAATTACCATATCAATCGGTGCGTGTCATTTTGAATTGAGTACTGGAGACACCAAAGGGGAAAGAATGTCGGCGTTAGACTCGTTAATCAAAGTTGCCGATGAATGCCTGTACATTGCTAAACAAAATGGACGAGATCAGTTTATTTCTCGTCCATATCATCAAGAACACTCGGGTTCGTAAGCCGAAATCGGTTCGTTCTCAGTGTTCAACTGTTCGCAATTAGCTGAATAGATAAGGGAACAGTTGACGACGTTCCGCTGGTGTTAAAGATTCAACTC
Organism: Vibrio sp. FE10; assembly: GCF_030297155.1. NCBI lineage: Bacteria > Pseudomonadati > Pseudomonadota > Gammaproteobacteria > Vibrionales > Vibrionaceae > Vibrio > Vibrio apostichopi. The sequence continues at coordinate 1,686,564 of NZ_AP028067.1, forward strand.
TTGCAATGTTGGTATCAGGAATCGCTTCAGGGTTAGGGTAGTGCTTCAACACTTTTTCCATGCTTGCTTCACGAATCAAATGGTAAACCGGATATGGAGAACGGTTCGTTAGGTTTTCATCGTCCTCTGGGTCGGCACCACCAAAACAATAATCTGGGTGGAATGTCGCTACTTGGTAAACACCTTCCCAGTCTTCCTGCTTAATCAGCGCTTCAATCCAATCAATGAACATGTTGTAGTCGAAGAAATCTTGCAGCATGTTAGGGACAACCACTAACGTCGTCTCCAATTCAGCGACTGGTGTGTTATCTAACTCGACGAAATGCGTCATGATGTCTTCCAACAACGCTTCTTCCGTATTCGCTTCACTCACAAAGATCTTAATCTGTTTATTACGTTGTGGCTTGGCTGCGAATGGACACAGGTTTAGGCCAATAACGACATCGTCCAACCATTGTTTTACTTGGTCGTGGATGGTTTGAAGATCTGTGCTTTGAGTGTTCGACATAACAGGTTCCGAAATGAAATTTTGCGTAGGATATCAGAACGGACGTTAATCAAAAGCACTAATTCAATCAGACAGCTTGTGTTACTTAAGCTTCAGCTAGTTTAGAGGTTGATACCTGAAGCTGTTTCAACTGATAGACCCAAGCAAATATCGCGACATAGAAGATAGAACCACCTGCTATTACACCGTTCCAGCCAAATAACTGCCAGCAATACAAGAGCAAGAACCCACCCAAGCTTCCGCCAATATAATAGTGCACAAGGTATAGCGCGGTAGCTGTGGCCTTCGCACTTGGCGCTTTTTGACTTACCCAAGAGTAGGCAAGGGTATGAGCGAAGAACGCGCCGCCACTAATCAATAGCAAGCCTGCTAGCATGAACGGGATCTTATCGACTGCAGAAATGAGCATTCCAATTAAGCTGATACACACACCCATCAAGATTCCGCTTAACGGAGCAAAACGAAGTGTCCATTTATTGGAGAGCTTAGAGCTTACCGTTCCGGCCAAATAGCAAAGGAATATCAGTGAAGCCAAACCGACCGGTACTGAGTGAGGTTCGGATACCAACCTAAAGCCCATTACCGAATAGAGGTTAACAAACAGCGCAAAGTTAGCGCCACCAATCAACATCGCGAGCCATAAGGTACGGTTTCTTAAGTGCATTACTACCGAGCGATTATGATGAAAGAACAACCCTTTCTGTGGTTTGAAGTTTTGTTGGTCAGGCAGGCTATACGCAATATAGAGTGCACCAAGCAAAGAGCCGACCACGAAAAATAATACAGTGGCATGCCAATCGAAATAATCTGTGATTAAGCCGCCTAATACACGTCCAAAAATCCCACCTAATGAGTTGGCCGCTATATAGCCACCAATCGCGACCGCAAACGCTTTGGGCGATAACTCTTCGACCATATAAGCAACCGCAACACCAGCAAAAGCAGCGACAGCAATTCCCATGAAAGCTCTCGCAATAACCAGTTGTAACAAGGTTGTCGTGAACACCATGCTCAATCCAATCACAGGAATCGCGAATAAACTGAATAGAATAATAGGTTTTCGACCGAAGGTTTCAGATGCGATTGCCCAAGGCACCAAGCTAATTGAAAGGCCAAGCGTTGTTGCAGCAAACAGCCAGTTGATCTGAGTTTCAGATACTTGGAAGTGCTCCGCCATGTGCGGCAAGATAGGTTGAAAAAGGTACAGGTTGCAGAAAATGATAAACGAGCCAATAGCTAATGATTGGGTGATTCGTTTGTATTGAGTACTGCCTTTATCAAACATTGATGTTGCGCCTGTGCGAGTTAATAAGCTATTTGTGAACAAGTTATCAGCACAGGAGTGATTAAAAAAATATATTAAAGATATCACCTCAATATATAAAATATATCGACATGCTTGAATCAAAACCTCTTCGACATTTTCTGGCCGTTGCTCAGTTTGGTAACTTTACTCAGGCCGCAAAAGCGCTGCATATCGCGCAGCCTGCATTGAGTATCTCCATTAAAAAACTAGAACTGACATTGGAGTTAATTCTGTTTCGTCGCGGAGATAAATCCGTCACCTTAACGGAAGAGGGGAAGGTGTTGTTCGAGCATGCCAAGAGAATTGCTCAGCAGTTTGATGATGCTCAACTCGCAATGAACGAGTTAAAGGGGTTAGAGAAAGGAGAGGTTCGTTTAGGAGCACCAAGCATGATGGGGAGTTACTTTTTCCCACAGGTGGTTATGGCCTTTAAAAGCCAATACCCCAACCTCAAGTTATCGCTGATTGATGCTGGTACTGCTTCGATTCGTGAAATGTTATTGAGCGGTGAGCTTGATATCGGCGTGATTAATCATGAAAACGTGCCTGATGATCTTGAAACTGATCACTTGTTAAGTTCAGAAATGCTAGCTGTTGTTGGTAAAGAACACCCATTGGCAACGCAACCATCCATCACCTTTGAAGAGTTTTTCGCTCAAGAGCTGATCATGTTTAAGTCGGGTTATTTCCATCGTGACTTTATTGATGCGACCTGTAAAAAATACAACCTAGACATGACCATCGCATTCGAAACCAACTTGCTCCCGATGATTCTATCTATTGTAAAACGAGAGTTCGCCATTACTGCATTACTCAGCTTAGTGACGGAGTATGAAGAAGATGTTGTCGGCGTGCCATTCAAAGACCCAGTAAAACTGAATCTATCTTTGGCCTGGAGAAAGGAAGGGTATCTGTCGAAAGCAGACCGAACCTTTATTGATTTCGTGAAGCGCTATGTGTGATTTTTTGTCGTCACATCGGCGATTAATTTGAAGTAATGTCTCATTTGTGGTGTTTTATGAGATCAATGTCACTAATTTAGGCGTGGATATTAAGGGTTTATGATTTACTTAATATGCCTCGTACTTAATAATTAACAGGATTATTAAGTATGGTGTTCTGTTGTTATGAAATGCGAATGTAAAGAGCAAAAGCTGGTTAGGATTCATAGAACGTTTATGGATCGTTTCTTTGGTATCAAAGGAAGATACCAGTGCGTGAACTGCGGTATGGTTTTCAAAATCAAAGGTTAGTGAGCGCGTAGTAAGAGAAAAGTGTGGTTGAAATATGCGTATATAGGCCTGTGTTAAGCTGGCCTAATGCCTAATGCCTAATGCCTAATGCACAAGTTTCAGCTTTCCTTGATTTGACTCAACAGTTCATTGCAACAGGATAGTTACTCCAAAAGGTAGACAGTCATGCCTTCAATTATTGGCTCTTTTCTAACGTTGGCTGAGTCCAATTCTTAAACCTCCTCCAAACTCTTCAAATCGTCTCTGGGTAGTGCTAGAAGATTTCTCAGTCTTTATCTAAAAGTTGGTCATACATAACTATTTGATTTTAAATGTTTTATCCAAGTTTAATCACAAGCGTTAGTGATGGTTATATTATTCTGAGAAAAACGTGTGACTGACAATATGGCTAACTTACGCTGGGTCATTCATATTTGCTTCCTTAAACATCATCCAAATAGTAATTGCTACCTTATGAAATGTAAGTGCAAAGAACAAAGGCTTGTGAGAGTTCGCAGGACCATTTTAGACAAAGTCCTTGGAATTAAAGAAAAATATAAGTGTTCAGGTTGTGACAAGCTCTTGAGGGTTAAAGGATAGCGATATCGAATTTTAATGACCTATTTACATTGAAATAGAAAAAACAAAGCCCGCACATCCTAAGTTGGAGCTGCGGGCTTTGTTGTGTAGAAGTACTAAGCTCTTAGACCACGTTATGTGTTCTTTGAGTTATACATCTTATCGAAGTTCTTCTGATTCCAACCGACCATCACTTGATCACCGATTTTCAGTACAGGGATAGAGCGCGCGCCCATTGCTTGCAATTCTTTACGACCACGCTGCATTTTTGCATTCGTGAGGCGATATTCAATTTTCTTTGAGTCCAGATAGCGTTGAGCATCTTTACAGTGCGGGCATTTGTCTGCGACGTACAATACAACACGTTTCATTTTTTCATTCTCTTGGTGAATCTCGCTAAAGTGTAACGAATCCTAGGTGATTAGAAAAGTGTGATCAGTTACACTATGCGGCTCAAATTTCAAGACCACAACGTATTGTCGTGGTGTAACCGGTACGGTCTTTCAGCATGCATCCTTCTTTGCGGTATATTCAAGGCTATCCCAAGCATATTATTGACCCCGTAACTCAGTTACTTGAGTCGGATAAGTTAGTGCCTTGGTTTGAAGCTCGTTATCCAAATAATCATGAGATAAAAAGCGAGAGAGCCTTGTTTGATTATGCGATTGAGATAAAAAATCGCTATATGAAAAAAACGCCGCCCATTAGCAAAGTGATTTACGACGGGAAGATACACCTAATCAATAATGCATTAGGCCTTCATTCTTATGTTGCGAAAAATCACGGTGGAAAGATCAAATCGAAAAATGAAATTCGCATAGCGAGTGTTTTTAAGAACGCACCAGAGCCTCTATTGAGAATGCTGGTGGTTCATGAACTGGCGCATATTAAAGAGAAAGAGCACGATAAAGCTTTTTACCAACTATGCTGTCACATGGAACCGGACTATCACCAACTTGAGTTAGATGCCCGTTTATTCATGATGTATTTAGATTTAAAGAAGTAGCCCAATGAGCCAATCACAAAACAGAACTACGCTAAGCCTGTCGAAAAACAGTACCTCATCAGCAAAAACAAAAGACAATCAAGCTGATGTTAAGCCAAGTACAGCTAAGCCAAGCAGCGACAAGCGCATTTCTACAAAGAACACATCTGATAAAAGCCGCAAGAATAGTGCACCTAAAGGCGCTGGCAACAACAACGCAAAGCGACCTTTTGCAAAAGATAGCAAAGGTAAACAGGGCGCGAATAAGGGGTCATCGAATAAGGGTACTTTTAATAAAACAGCTTTTAACAAAAACGCAGCCCAGAAAAGACGCTCGGCTGAAAAACCTCAAGGCGGTTTGCATCCAAGAAACCAACACACAGGCCGATACGATTTTGACCTGTTGGTTACGGCACTGCCTGAGTTGAAAGAACACCTGATTAAGAATCCAGTAGGGGAAGATACGGTTAACTTTTCTGATCCTTTGGCGGTCAAGCTTTTGAATAAAGCCTTACTTGCTCATCATTACGGTGTGAAGCATTGGGATATTCCTGCGGGCTATTTGTGTCCGCCTATTCCAGGGCGCGCTGATTACATCCACAGAGTGGCCGATATTCTGAATAGCGATGGCCAAGGTGAACCTTATAACCATGCTTCTGTTAAAGCGCTAGATATCGGTGTTGGTGCAAACTGTATCTACCCAATCATAGGTGCGACAGAGTATAAATGGCGTTGTACCGGCACGGACGTGGATCCTGTTTCAGTGAAAGCGGCGAACTTTATTGCAGAAAGCAATGCGAACCTAAAAGGTAAGATCCGAAGTCGTTTACAAGCAGACTCTGAATCCATCTTTAAAGGTGTGATTAAGGATAATGAGCGTTACGATGTCACTATTTGTAATCCTCCTTTCCATGGATCGCAAGAAGAAGCGGAGCAAGGTTCTCAACGTAAACTAGACAACTTAGCAGCCAATCGAGCGAAGAAAGCAGGCTTACCGTTTAAGCCTGAGCGTAAAAACAAGAAGACGGCGCAGAATGCTGTAGATGCAGCGAACAAACCAACATTGAACTTTGGTGGTCAGAAAACCGAATTGTGGTGTCCGGGTGGTGAAGCTGCGTTTATCTTGAAAATGGCCAAAGAGAGCCAATTGTTCTCGACGCAAGTCTTGTGGTTTACGACGCTGATTTCTAAGAAAGACAACGTAGATATGATTCGTTCAGAACTTGGTAAGCTGAGAGCAAAACAAGTGAAAGTGGTTGAGATGTCTCAAGGACAAAAAGTCAGTCGCTTCGTTGCTTGGACATTTATGGACGACGAACAGCGTCAACAATGGATCGAATTGAAATAACGAATCCAGAATTGAAGTAACCGGTTCAAAACCGACCTCTAAAACTAACAACGGGCTTGCTGATACTTTCAGCAAGCCCGTTTCTATTTAATCATCTAAAACCCAAGCTGGTTTAAACAGAAAGCAACTCGTCTAATTCGCTTTGATACTTCTGCTGTAATGCGCTGTTGCCGGCTTTCTTTTCTAGTTCGATTAAGATCTGAAGTGAGGGTACTTGATAGCCATAACGCTGGTGGAATTTAAACAGGCGCAGCCGAGCATCATTATAATCCTCGGTACTGACTTCTATCTTAGATAGCTGAAGAATTGATTTTACGCGGTTTGGATCGTGGTCTATTGCTCTCGTGAAGTAGTATCGTGCTTGGTCCACTTCGCCTGCTTTAAACGCACAAAAAGCCGCGTTTTCATAACTTGCAGACACTAAATAATAGTAAGGCTGGTCAATAGCTTGGTTGAAGTATTTATCGGCTTGCTCGTATTCACCCTGTTTACATAAAAAGGTGCCGTAATTATTGAGCACGTTACCATTTTTGGAATCTAAGCGCAGAGCTTTTTGATAAGTCACTCTGGCTTCATCAATTTCGCCGACTCGTTCAAAATAGTGAGCCATAGACAGGCGTGCGCGATAGTAACTTGGTGCATGTTTAACGGCGAGTTCAAGATTCTCTCTAGCTCTTACCATGTTACCTTGCCCCATGTACCCCAAACCTAACTCGATTCGAGATTCAGACATCGCAATAGGGTCGCTTTCTATTTTAGGTTGTCCTTTAGTCACAGAAACGCAGCCAACCAGAGAGAATGAAGCAAGTAGCGCGAGATTTGGTAGTAGGGGATATGAAAACAACGATTTGGCAGGCATGTGCGGCTCCTTATGAACACAAACACATCATATGAAATCGCAGTCGTCGAAGTGGTAAATCTATTATGGAATGCGAGCCACACACCATAAAAAAGCCGCCCTCAATTAGCTGTTTTATCAACAACCTACCGAGTGCGGCTTTATCAAGATTAACTATAACGAACTACTGATTACTACGACCTGTTGATTACTACGAACTCACGTTTAATCGTCTTTAGTGAAGTTGTCTTCGCTGAAGTGATCCAGATCGTAAGGTGTTTGCTGGTAAACGCAGTAGTTTAGCCAGTTGGAGAACAATAAGTGCCCATGGCTTCGCCAGCTTGCAACCGGCTTATTATCTGGATTGTTGTTCGGGTAGTAATTGATAGGAATCACCGGCTCCATGCCTTCCCCTAAATCACGAACGTACTCACCGTGTAATGTATGCGCATCGTATTCTGGGTGACCAGTTACAAACACGTTTCGCTTATCTTTGGTTGCGGCTAAGTAAACACCAGCAACGTCAGATGTCGCAAGAATATCCAGTTCAGTATGGTCGTTTAGGTATTCTTGTGAGAAATCGGCATAACGCGAATGGGGCGCTAAAAACGTATCATCAAAGCCACGTAAAAGAGGGTGGTATGGGTTATGTATCTCGTGACTGTAAACACCAGAAAGCTTCTCCTTGCGCGTGCGTTTTGGCAAATCATACAACAGCTTCAAGCCCGCTTGAGCCGCCCAGCATACATACAGAGTCGAGGTAACGTGTTTATTGGCCCACTCCATGATGGTTTTTAGGTGGTCCCAGTAGATAACATCTTCAAATTGAACTAAGCCAAGCGGCGCACCAGTGATGATCAATCCATCAAAGTTTCTCCCTTTGACCATTTCAAATTGGCGGTAGAAGTTATCAAGGTGCTCTGTCGGTGTGTTTTTGCTTGGTCGGTCATCAATGCGCAGCAGCTCAACATCTACTTGCAATGGACTGTTCGATAGTAGGCGTAAGAATTGAGTTTCAGTTTCAATCTTCTTCGGCATTAGGTTGAGGATCAAGACTCGAAGTGGACGAATTTCCTGTGTCGATGCTCTTGATAGCGGCATAACAAAGATGTTCTCTTCACGAAGAACATCAGATGCTGGCAATTGGTCTGGAATGCGAATAGGCACAGCTTTCTCCCTAAGCTAGATATGTAGACGTCTATACTTCTAAATTTATAGTAGTTTTATACGCTTGTCGATATACAAAATGGATAGATGTAAATTATTTGTGTTTTTTATCAAAAGCAACACCTACCTACTAAGGGCTTGTAGTGTGTTGTTCGTACATTCGGGGTGGGGGAATAGTTTGACTCAAGTATGTAGGATTAGAGGAGTTATCGGAGCAACTCGATAGTATTTGAGATAAACTCATGTTTTCGAATTAGCCTGTAAAGTGACAGATGAAGTTAATACTCATTCGAGGATTGCCTGGCTCGGGCAAATCAACAAAAGCAAAGACCTACGATGCATTACATGTCGAAGCGGATATGTATTACGTGAATGAGCAAGGTGAATATCATTTCGATCCTAGGCAGTTGCAGCAAGCGCATGAGTGGTGTCAGAACACGACGGAAAATGGCCTAAAGCAAGGGCTAGATGTTGTGGTGTCGAACACATTCATCAAGCAGTGGGAAATGAAGGCTTATCGCCAACTTGCACTCAAATACAAAGCTGATTTGGTTATCGAAGTCTGCCGAGAGCAATATGGCAGCATTCATGATATCGAACCATCGGTGATTAAGCGTATGGTGAAAGATTGGCAAGAATAGTCCTGTACTTTTTGCTAACGACTATCTGGCTAACGAATCAAACACAACGACCAATATTTAAACTTAAAGAATAACTCCAAGGTAAAGATTGAAATGGCAAAGCGCTCAGTTGTGGTCGACATGACTTCTTATGGTATCTACTCCACATGGGATTCAAAATCTAAAGACCTACCAAAAATCCAAGAGTTCACCACGATTGTCGACGCTGAAATTGACGTCGAGTTTGGCTATATCCTGAATATCAAAAAAGCCAAAGGTGAAAAGATCCGTTACTGCATCTATCACCCAGATATCACCACAGATAAAGGTGAAGTCTTAGAACCGTTTGATGGTGAAGAATATGTAGGCAACAACGATTGGGACTTCTACTTAGGCGACACTATTTGGGCTCCTATCTCGAACAAACTCGGTAAATGGCGTATGACAGTCGAGCTAAAAGGAAACATCATTGCCGACAAGACATTCGACCTAGTTGGCAAAGACGAAAGCCAGTTCTGGAAGCGTCGAGGCTTCTAGACGAAATTTCTGGTAAACGTTAGTTTTAGGCTAAACGCAAGACAACAAAAAAGCCGAGTCACACGTCATATGGGGACTCGGCTTTTTGATATGAGCTAAATGGTATTTCCACCTAGCTTAGAAGCAAGACTATTGAGTCACGTAAGCGACAACAAACTCAGTGATTGCGACCATGTCCTTCACTGCAATGTACTCTTCAGTGGTGTGAACTTTCGCCATACCCGTAGAAAGGTTAACGGTTGTTAGACCTTTCGCGTTGAAGTTGTTTGCATCGCTACCGCCGCCAGTGCGTTTGGTGTTCGCCGTTACGCCAAGCTTCTCAAATGCTGTTTTGATAGAAAGAATATGCGGGTGATCGTCTGCAATCACGAATGCATCGTAAGCACGAGTCGATTCGATCTCCACTTCAGCACCGAACTGCTTCGCGCTTTCTTCAAATGTCGAAATCATATGCTCAACTTGCGCTGTTAGCTTCTCACCGTTTAGTGAACGCGCTTCTGCTACGACTTTAAGCTCTGGCATTACGATGTTAGTCGCTTGACCGCCTTCAACAATACCCACGTTTGCTGTTGTTTCTTCATCAATACGAAGTAGGTTCATTTTAGTGATAGCGTCTGCTGCTACTTGAATCGCGCTGATGCCTTCTTCTGGTGCTAAACCAGCGTGTGCAGGGCGACCTTTGATCTTCGCAACGATTTTCTGTTGGCCAGGTGCTGCATTTACGATAGTACCAATCGGGCCGCCTGTATCTAGAACAATAGCGTGCTCAGATTGAATGTAAGACATATCGAAGTTCAAAGAACCAAATAGACCGCCTTCTTCGAATACGGTGAACGCGATTTCAATGGTTTTGTGCGCTTGGCCTTCAGCTTGGATTACGCGAACCGCTTCCATAATAGCTGCGATGCCAGATTTATCGTCGCCGCCTAGGATCGTGTTGCCTTTTGAACGGATGATGCCGTCTTCAATGATTGGCTCAATGCCGATACCTGGCGTTACTGTGTCCATATGGCAGCTAAATACTGTGCTACCAGGAAGTGTGCCATCTAAACGAGCGTAGATGTTGAAACCGTTCGACACTTCTTCAGGAACCGCCAGTTTATGTACGTCAAAGCCTAGTTCGCCTAGCTGCTCAGCCAGTGCTTCCGCGATGGCTTTTTCGTTGCGTGATTCACTATCGATTTTCACAAGATCGCAGAAATGGTCGACAAGACGTTGTTCATTAATTTGGGTCATTGTTAATTCTCATTATGTTTCCGCTCGTTCGTCAGAAGTCACGGCTATAGGAACAGGAAAATCACTATAACGCCAATGTGCCAGATGAATGCCTGAGTTAAATCAAGAAAGTTGCCTGATTATTCTATTTAATTAGAAAAATCTTATTTATATCGTCGAGCTGGCAACATTTTAATCTGTCTAGGGCTCGGGTATAATACGTTTCTAATATAGATAAACAGCAGTGATATGAGAATTCAATTTGGAACGGCCTTGATACATGAATAAAAACAACGTTTTAGGATCCTTTCTACTCGTTGTGACAATGAGTGCCGTACTCGGGCTTTATTTGTTGTACCCATTGCAGGACGACGACCTGAGTCATACGCAAATAACGAACACTGCTGCTTACACTCCAGAAAATGAACTGGCTAAGTCCGCATATGGGCTCCAGTTAATCAAACTGCTTGAGCTATCTCGTGGTGATCCACTTCTCGCACAACAAAAGCTTGCTGAGCTTGCAGACACTTCACCTACAAAACCTTCCGCTATTTACCAAGCTTACCGTTTGATGATTCTGTCGAATGTCGCCCATCATCAGCAAGATACCGAAGCCGTCATGCAATACGTTCAACAGCTTGAAGAACTGGCTGACCACGAAGATTTGTTGTGGTTGAAAGCTCAGTCGCTTGTTGAATTATCTATCGAGTATTTGAAAGAAGGGGAGCTCGCAGCCTCTGAAATTCAAATTCGCGCCGCAATCGATATTGCAGAATCCATAAGATACGAAGAACTGTTGGTCAAAGCCTATAACACGGCGGGCGCCATCAATAATGTTCGCAACGACCTCCAAGATGCCCAATACTTTTTCCATCAAGGGATACAACTTGGTAAAAAGTACCCTAAACACATTTATAACAGCAAACTCATGTCTAACATGGCATTGCTTTACATCTATTTGGAAGATTGGCCAAAAGCACTCAAGATCATTGAGAAAGCTAAAAAGCTCTATTATCAAAGCGGTTTACTTGAAGATGAAGCCATTGGCACCCTCTACATTAACGAAGCCTTTACTTATTTAGGCAGTGGCGATCTCGATAAAGGCCGTATTGCTTATAACAAAGCGCAGCAGCTTAATAGTGAGCGAGTGAGTGCCCGATACAAGGTTCTATTGCTTAGAACATACAGCGATGTATTACTCGCGGAAGGCGATTTTCAATCAGCATTAAATGTAACGAATCAATGCATTCATTATCCTGGCGCTGAGAAATACACACTTCAACATGGTCAGTGTTATCTAAACCGAGCGTTGGCGAAAATTGGACTGAATCAAGACGACGATACCCTGACAGATTTTCAACACGCGTTCGACAGCTTTGAAGTCGTGGGCAGCCGAAGCTGGAAGGTGCTCGGTCTTAAAAGGTTGGCTCAATATTACGAATCAAAGGGCGACCTTGATAAGGCATTACACTATTACAAGCTTTACTATAAAGACAATAAAGCGCTGCTTTTTGATAAACGCCAGAGTGACATCTTCCTTTTAGAGCAAGACTTTGCAACTGCGACACTCGCGAAAGAAAACGAACTACTCAACACTGAAAAAGACTTAAATGAGTTGTTACTGCAAAAGCAGCAGCTTAGAAATCGAATCGTTGTCGCACTGATCATCATGGTAGGTATCAGCGCATTTTTATTGATGATTCGACTGCGTTCAATTCAAACTAAGAACAAAGCCTTGTTAACACAATCAACCACTTGTGAGCTCACTGGCTTGTTCAATAGACGCTATCTTGAGCAGTTACTCACTCAACCTATGTCATTCGATCACAATCAATTTGGCGTGAGTTTGGCGATTCTAGACCTCGACTTCTTTAAGCAAGTGAATGATACCTACGGGCATGATGTTGGTGACCAAGTGCTGGTGGAAGTGGCCAAGCGTATCCAACAACAGTTGTCTAAAAACGATGTCGTGGCTCGTTGGGGTGGGGAAGAGTTCGTTCTGCTACTTTCAGGCTCTCAGGATCCGGAACAACAACTGGAAACCATCAGGCTAGCCATCGCTCAGCATCCTATTGATACTCATACTGGAACGTTGAAGCTTACTTGCTCGATTGGTGCCACTATCAACGTCGCTCAAGAGCAAGTTAATAGCGGAACTTATAAGAAGCATCTCAAGGCCGCAGACGATGCTTTATATCAAGCTAAAGAATCGGGTAGAGACCGTGTGGTTATTGCTGAAAGTTAGTCGGTAATTAGGGAATAAAAAGCCATTCTGATCGTGGTTAGATAAGAATGACTTCTAAGCGGTAATTTTAGTACCAGTGATCGATGAACGTATTAACTTACTTTGCGATGCCTTGCAGCATTTCTACTAATTCACCTTCTGTTGCAGGCTCTTTTGCTAGTTCGATCACTGCAGAAGATCCACCTTTCAGCATGTAGGCTTGCGTCCCGCAATGGTCGTAGTGGAACCACTTACCATCTACACAAACATCGGTATAGCATCGAGGGTCTTGTTTTAGTGTCATATCAATTTCCTTATTAACATTTGCCTAACGTTTTTCAATCTAAGTGATCACAAATGCACGCAAATTGATCTACATCAATCTCGGGTGTAAATATTCTTAGAATGATCAAATAGGTGAACTATGTCGAACTCATCAACTGACACTTTCTCCTTAGCTGGCTTGAAACGGCGTGATGTTTGTTAGCAATTGATTTTCTTTTTCTTGCCACATGCTGGCTTTCTACTTAGGCTACAAACTCTTCTAATCTCCCTATTTACGTGATTGCATTCAAAAATGACTAATATTTTTATCGTTGTAGTGGTTCTTGTTGTGTTCTTTTACTTTATTCAAAAGTATGTGTTTAAACACGACGACACCAAAGACCACGCTTACCAAAAGAAAGGGGCATTGCTCAACGTACAACAAGCCACCTTTTATACGGCCTTGATCTCCGCAGTGGGTAATCACGGCGTGGTGTTTGCAAAAGTGAACATGGCAAACGTGCTTGCGCCTGCAAAATCGAATACGAAGAAAAACTGGTTCATCGCGAACAATAAAATCGCACGAAGCTATTTCGACTTTGTGGTGTGTGACCCGCGTACGTTAGAGCCTAGAGTCATTATCGAGCTCGATAACGGCAAAGAACTGAATAAAGGCAAGGTAGATCGCGAGAAGCTGTTAATACACGTGTGCAAATCGGCAGGGTTACCTTTGATTGGCGCATCGGTAAAACACAGTTATCAAGTGAGTCGTTTGAAAAGGTTATTGGCAACTCATATTGACCTTATTGAACCATCGAAAGAAGTTCGATTCTGTAAGAAGTGTGGTAGCCCGATGATCATCAAGCTGGCAAGCCAAGGTGATTATAAAGGCAGACGCTTCTTCACATGTAGCCGTCAACCTAATTGTACTTACACTGAGAACTACAATGTGGTGTTCGATGTGGATGAAGATTCTAACTAATATCTTGAGTCAAAACGCTTCATCTGGGGGATAAGACACGAAACAGGCAGATGTATGTAGCGATTGAAGTAGAGGCGAAATGTGATCTACTTCAAGCCATTGATCTGCTTTGTGTTTAAAATTTATTCTGATTGTTGTTTTTAAAAGCAAACGATCAGTTTTGTGCAAATTTATCCTTGCACGCTACCCATTCACTCGTTATTATCCATCTCGTTCTGAAGCGTTAGCCACTTAATAAAGCGGTTAGTTAAGTTTCAAAGCATTGCCCGCTTAGCTCAGTTGGTTAGAGTACTTGCATGACATGCAAGGTGTCACTGGTTCGAGTCCAGTAGCGGGCACCAAATTCGTTCTTTATGAACAAGCAAAAAAGCCCACCTAGTGTGGGCTTTTTTGTGTCTGTAATTCCTATCTTTATTAAATGTTCAATTTTTCCATGATGAACGATTCTAAGAATTAAGCTTACGACCTCTAATTGTTATTTTGCCCTTGTTGCCGTTAATTAATCGAAAGCGGGCGATCTTCATCACAATTACTAATACTTATCTAATGCTAAATCGTCATATGCAACCAACCCAGATATTATCGAGTGAGATTGATATACGAGTTGACTTATGTCGGTAAACACTTCTTATTACAACGAAAACGCGGTCCAGCTTTCAAAGCAATATGATTCTTTGGAATTTGAAAATGTCCACCGTGCGTGGCATGTGTATTGGCCTTGCGGTGCTACAAGAATACTTGATGTCGGTGCTGGCTCAGGCCGAGATACGAGGTGGTTTGTTGAACAAGGTTGCTCAGTGGTAGCCGTTGAACCAGCAAGCGAACTTCGACAGTTAGGGATCTTAAACTCCTCGACTCAAGTTCAGTGGTTAGACGACGCTCTGCCTGCTTTAAGCAAAGTCAGAAAACTGTGTATTCAGTACGATTTGATTTTACTTTCAGCGGTATGGATGCATTTAAATTTGTCGGTTCGAAAAAAGTCGATCGATGTATTGTCTGAACTGCTTTCCGAGAATGGAAAACTAGTGATCACATTGCGTCATGGCGGCTTTAATGATGGCCGCAGTGCTTACCGTGTTTCAGTCGAACAATTAGAAAGGTTAAGTGAAGCTGTAGGGCTGACAGTCTGTCACGTTGCTGAAGACACTGATTCATTGAAGAGAAAAGGGATATCTTGGCAAACCGTAGTGTTAGAACATGCAAGATCTAACAAAAGCAAGGGTCGATAATGGCATTCGAGTACTACTTAGATCGTTTTCAAAACCTGAAAATGAACAATGCTGGTGGCAAAAAAAGTCCTCATAAAGTCTGTATGTTGCTGGCTGTTATGGATCTAATTCAAGCAGGGCATATTTCGACCAATAAGATCTGCCTTAACCAAGCCCTTAAAGAACGTTTTACACATCACTTTGATAACCTAGCTCAGGGGGCTGACAAAAATACCCCAGAAAACCCTTTCTTCCATTTGAGAAGTGAAGGCTTTTGGCACCTTTTCTTCAATGACGGTTATGACAATACGTCAACCAGTCGTTATTCAGTAAAGGCGGTCTCCCACGCATATATTGACGATGAGCTGTTTAGCTACATGAAAAGCTATATCGTTTCTAACGAACTAAAGGATGCTTTAGTTTCTAATCTATCTGATCTAGCGACGTTATATCATCAGTGGTTGATTGATATTGGTAAATCTGAAAAAACCGCGAAGAACTACCTTGGAGCCATAAGAGGCTCGATATCTAATTGGTTGATGGATGTTGGTGAGTTAGAAGCACCGCTTACTGATATCAATTCGTATCGTGAGTTTGTTGGTTATGAAGAAAAAGCGAGAAAGTTGGAACAGTTTCAAATTTGTGACTCTAGGGGTAAGGGGATGTACAGCGCCGCTTTGTCTCATTACCACAAGTTTTTAGCTGACCTATCTCAAGTCGATGTTAATGCAGACATCAAACAAGTGATGACTGACAAAACTTTGTCCGAAACTGAAAAGACTATTTTGGTTAATACAAGAGTAGGGCAGGGACACTTTAGATCAAAACTGATTCAGATGTGGGGTGGTTGCGCCATTACAGGGTATCGAAATACACAGCTGTTATTGGCTTCACACATTAAACCCTGGCGAGATTCTAGTAATGAAGAGCGATTAGATAAATTTAATGGTTTGCTGCTTCTTGCCAACCTAGATAAAGCGTTTGATCTCGGTTTTATCTCCTTTGATGATCACGGAAAGGTACTCATTTCAAGCTACTTGGAGTCTCCGGATGTGATTGGCTTAAAGGAAGATATGGCATTTAGCATTATGCCGGATCACCGGCCATACCTTCGTTATCATCGAGGCGAGTTATTTAAGGGGCGCTAGTTGATTAGCTCTGGCTTATCATGGAGTTAAAAGATCAGATGTGGTTTCAATTCTTCAAAGTTCCCCAAGATGATTTGTTGCCCTTTAGGGTTCGAATTCAACACATTAATATCGATGTTATAAGCATCCAGAACATAGCGAACCAATGCTGCGTTCGTCGGTATTACTAGGGTGCCTTTTTCCATACCGTAGTCGTGTGCAATCACTTCGGCTTGGGCTTCGGTTAATCTTGAATCGGGGATTAATTTAATAGAGAGGTGAGTGTTCCAAAGCCCATCTTGTTCTTTCCCTTTTATTTTTTTTGTCTCAAGAGCTGGAACACCTCGAATTCGGCTCAGCACGAAATCTCGATAGTCTTCTGAATGTTCGCAATAAGCTCGAACATGCCAGCGTAATGGTGTACAAACGAGTGTATGTGGAGAGATGATCCGTTCTACTTCTTCACCATTCTTCAATGATGTGTAGCTTAAATCGACACGTTTCTTCTCTCTGATTGCTTGGACTAATGGTCGTAAAATTTCGGGTGTGATGTTGCGTGTCACTGGGCGAACCATCGTCGTATTTTCAAAGCCCATATCAAGCTCATTGAAAGTCACAGTCATATCTTCACTTCGAGATAGGATGTGTAAGTATTCATCAGCATGACCGCTCGTTAGCTTTGGAATAAAGCTATCACTGGGCTTGTATCCTTTCAATTGCTTATCGTAGACAAGGTTACCTGGCACTACATCGGTGAGGTAGGTGTTGATGTCTTTAGATGCTTGCTGCCTACCAATGCCAAAGTTTTTGATCAGATGGTTAGTTGTTAACCTCCCTTCCCATAACGCAATCACTTCTATCATGCGATAGCGGAATAGTAGATCCCACCGAATTGGCCATTTGCTCATAGTTTGATTCCTGTCTAGTTATGCTACGTGTATATGCAGTCAGCATTTACCCGTCGCTGATGACGTCATATTATGGTTGGGTTAACTAAACATCAAGAGCTGTTGGGGTAGAATTGTATGAACGTGTCGATAGAAGCATTTGCGAGTTTTGATTTTAGTCTTATTCCCGATCTTTCGCCCTTGGATCTTATCATTACAGAATCACTCGAAAATCACACTAAAGTTAATGGCGCTAAATCTGGAGCTTTGCTTCCATTACCGTTTCAGACTGGAATTGGGAAAACATACACGGCATTAAACTTTTTGCTCCAGCAGATGCTTGAACAAGTGAAAAATGAATTACAGGAAGAAGAGTTCGGTAGTAACACAAAGCGTTTGCTCTATTACGTTACAGACTCAGTAGATAATGTTGTTAACGCGAAAGCGGACTTGTTTCGGTTAGTTGAAAAGCAAGCTGTCAAGGGGGAGCCTCGCTTCACTCTAGAACAGCAAGAGTACCTTAAAGCGCAAATAGTTCACCTACCCAATCAGTCAGATCAGTTATTGCAATGTTCTGATGCGGTCTTGAACGAAGTGTTAGTCGGATTTGACTTGAACACCGAGCGTGATCTTAAAGCAGAGTGGATCGCTATATCAGGTCTAAGACGTCATGCGAGCAATCCAGAAGTTAAAGTTTCTTTGAACAGGCAGGCTGGTTACTTCTACCGTAATCTAGTTGCCCGCTTACAAAAGAAACAAAAAGGTGCTGATAGAACCCCGCTTAATGGCATGTTGCTGGCCTCTGTAGAAGCACTACTGCCGGGAGAAAAAATCCGCAATGGAAGCGCTCATGTTATTTTCTTAACGACTAGTAAATTTTTGAAAGGCTTCCACAATACTCGCTCGCGCTACAGTCCATTGCGCGATTTAAGTGGTGCGCTACTTATCATTGATGAAATTGACAAGCAGAATCAGGTTATCCTCTCCGAGCTGTGTAAGCAACAAGCGCAAGACTTAATTTGGGCTATAAGAACTTTGAGAGCAAACTTTCGAGATCACCAACTAGAGAGTTCGCCTCGCTACGATAAAATTGAAGACCTGTTTGAACCACTCCGTGAGCGGCTTGAAGAGTTTGGCACCAAGTGGAATCTAGCGCTCGCATTTAATACGGAAGGACCTAACTTGAATGAGCGACCGGTTCGGTTGTTTTCGGATAGAAGCTTCACACATGTAAGCAGTGCCACTCACAAGCTGTCATTAAAATCAGATTTATTGAGACAGAAGAATCTCATATTTAGTGATGAGAAAGTGGAAGGATCCCTCATTGAAAAAAATGGCCTTTTAACTCGCTTTGTCAATGAGGCGGATGTTATATATCAGTGGTTTCTTGGCACAATGCGTAAGGCAGTGTTTCAGTACTGGGAGAACGTTCGTAGCCTTGAAATTGAAGGGCGTGAAAATAGAAACCTTGAAGGAACGTTTCAAGAAGCCGTTCAATCCTTGCTTACTCACTTCAATTTGCAAGAATTTGAGTCTGCCGTTTACGAGTCATTTGATACTAGGGGACTACGGCAATCTGCGGGCGGTCAAGCGAGCAAGTTAAGTTCTAGCAAGAGCTACCATCATACCGGCCTGAAACTTGTCGAAGTCGCTCATAATCAGGGGACTCGCGATACCGTAAATTGTAAAGCGTCATTCCTAAATCTTTCACCATCGGGTGTCTTAGCGGATATGGTTGATGCCGGAGCTGTCATTCTCGGTATAAGTGCAACAGCGAGAGCAGACACCGTAATACATAACTTTGATTTTAAATACTTGAATGAGCGTTTGGGTAAAAAGCTTCTGTCTTTGTCGAGAGAGCAAAAGCAGTGGGTAAATGATTATTATCATAGTAAGCGCAACTATAGAGATAACGGTGTGGTCTTAACGGTCAAATACCTTAATAGTCGAGATGCATTCCTTGATACTTTATTAGAAGAGTATAAGCCGGAAGCTCGTTCAAGCCACTTTATCCTAAATCATTATGTTGGTATTGCGGAATCAGAGCATGCATTTGTTCGGAGCTGGTTGTCTAAGCTATTAGCCAGTATTAAAGCGTTTATCTCAGTTTCTGATAATCGTTATATGCTGTCGTTGTTAAACCGCACTCTTGATACAACGCGTCAGGATATTAATGACTTTATTCAGTTCTGCTGCGATAAATGGGCGAAAGAATTTAATGTTCAAACCAAGACGTTTTTTGGCGTAAACGCCGATTGGATGAGGTTGGTTGGCTATGATGATATTTCCAAACACCTAAATACAGAACCTGGGAAAGTCGTTGTATTTAGTACATATGCTTCAATGGGAGCGGGTAAAAACCCCGATTACGCAGTCAATTTAGCGTTAGAAGGAGAAAGCCTAATATCCGTTGCCGATGTCACTTATAGCACGCAGCAGCGAACCGATATAGACAGTATTTATCTTGAAAAACCTACTCAGCTACTGATGTCAGATGATTATTCGCATACTGCTAACCAGCTTTGTCAATTCCACCAAATTCTATCTTTGCAAGAGAACGGGGAGTTGTCACCGAAAAGCGCTGAAAGCTGGTGTCGCCAGCAACTTATGGGCATGAGCAGAGAGCGCTCTTTACAGCAATACTACCAAACAAGTGACTACCAAAGTTCAGTAAGGAAATACATTGAGCAAGCGGTAGGAAGAGCTGGGAGAACCTCTCTGAAACGAAAACAAATTCTCTTGTTTGCTGATTCTGGTTTAAAAGAAATTTTGGCAGAAGAGAGTAGAGAACCAAGCTTATTCTCGCACGAGTATGTTGCTTTGGTTGAAAAAGCGAAATCAGCTAATAAGTCTGTAGTTGAGGACAGGGTTGTCCGACGTTTATTCAACCTTGCTCAAAGAAACAACAAAGACGGTATGCAGTCAATTAAGGCCCTAGTTCGTCGTCTACATAATCAACCTGCATCTGATAATGATATTCAAGAGTGGCAAGACATTAGAACTCAGTTACTTCGATATCCGACGATCGCCTCTCAACCTGAGCGATTCAATCGATTGTACTTACAGTCTATGACCAAAGGGTATTACCGTTACCAAGGTAACTTAGATGGTAATCCGAATGCCTTCGAGTTCTTTAATAGAGTGCCTACTGGTGACATGGTTTCAGAAGAAGCGTGCAGCCTAGCTACGTTACTACAAAACCAATATGTGAGGTCGTGGTTTGAACACAAAGGCTTTGCCTGTTCGTGGCAAAAAGAAGTTTATGTAATGACGCCAGTTATGTTTACCAACATTTATAAGGGAGCGTTGGGCGAGCAAGCGGTAGAGGCAGTATTAACAGCATTCGATTTTACGTTTGAAGAAGTTCCAAATTCAATTTACGAGCGATTTGACAATAGAGTCATGTTTGCAGGGATTGAGCAACCGATCTGGCTAGACAGCAAATACTGGAAGCATGAAGGTAATGAGACCAGCGAAGGCTACAGCTCGAAAATTTCATTGGTGGAAGAAGAGTTTGGGCCCTCGAAGTTTATTTATGTGAATGCGCTAGGGGATGCTTCAAAACCGATTAGATACTTGGACTCATGCTTCGTAGAAACCTCACCACAGTTAGCTAAAGTCATTGAAATTCCGGCACTAATTGATGATGTCAATGCCGACACTAACCTAACAGCAGTACAGGAGTTGATAAAATGGTTACACAACAGCTAGAGCCGTCCTCACACGAACCCTTATCGACCTTAATTGAACAAATATCGATTGATACTGATTGGGTTGATAGAAGCTTCGCAATTTACTGCGTCAGTTATAAAGGAATTGACTCTTCAGAACGACCTAAGCGTTTAGTTACATTAGCGAGTGAAATCTATAAATCCGAATGTGTGTATTGCTTAGTGAAAGGTACCAATAAGGAAGCGTGTTATTGGGTGATATTACCAAAGGACATCAAATTAGACCTCAAGGATACGTCTTTGGCCATCAAACCAGTTAGCGCTACCGAGCTACCTACATGGCAATTGGCTCGTTTACTGATTAAAGCGATACCAAAAGTATTGAATGGCGCTATGCCAGAGATAAAGCGCTTTGAAAGTGAAGGTTTATATTATCTAGTCAAAAGCAAAAAGTTACCGAAAGGTCACTCTGGCTATGAATTAACGACCGTAGAAATCGACTTAGCGCCATGTGCAGTGCTTGGATTCAAACAAACACTGTCAATGAGTGCCAAAACGTTTTCCCCTTTGTCTTGGTTTACGCTAGAGAACGGAGAGATACAAAAAAAGGTGAAGTTTGCTACACGTTATCAACTTGATGATGTAGGGATGTTGGTAAGCAAATCCATAAAGGGCGACTATATCAAGAAGCCGCTTTACTCTAATGCGAAGAATCGAATTCAGGCGATTGATATCACCAAAGAATCTTATAGCGGCTTTCAACTATCTAAGGTCGGTATTCTTGAACAGTTCATACAAGATCTTAAGCAAGCTTATGGCGATTCAGTATCCGTGAAGTTGCAGCGGATTCCCGGAGAAAAGCACAGATTTGTTTCAGATACGATTGTTAAAAATCACTATGTAGGGCTGTTTGATGCGTTGAAAGAGCATCGTTTGGTGATCTGTGATTTAACCGAAAACAAAGATACTGATGCTGCATTAACCTTGCTTCATGGCATCGAGCATCTAGATATAAATGCAGAAATAGCCGAAGTTCCGATTCGTGGTGCATTGAATATCCTAATTGTCGGTAATAAAGACACCTATAAGTCAGCTAAAGAAGACCCATATAAGGTTTATCGCAAAAAGTACCAAGATACGGTTTTCCAGTCGTGTTACCCAGAGCGATTATGGAACCGTCAAGGCCAGCCAAACCGCCATGTGGTGGAAGTGCTGTTAAAAGAACTACTTATCAAACTAGAAGTCCATACAAGAAAGCATTTGATTGAATACCCAAGCAGCCCTGAAGGATGTGTATATTACATGCCTCATCGGCCGCAAGGCGAATTTTCAGAGGTTCGAGACGGGCCGTGGCCAGTGTATGCGTCTAAGTTAGTGGGTAATGAATGGCAATATATACAAGCGACTCAAGAGGAGCTTGAAGAGCTTGAACTCGATTTAGGCAATGATAAAAGGCAAGTATTTCAAGGATTCCAACGTTCCCCCTTTATTTATTGGCCGGAGACAGGTGACTATGCCATTTTCAATGATACTGGTATTCAAATGCTGCCGGAATTTGAAGTAGTTGCAGAGCGGCTGCGTGAACTTAAAGAAGGGCGTTTACAAGATGTTCCAATTGCATTATTGATTCAGTTCATTGAAGAAAACCCAGAGAGTAAAGTAGTCAATAAGCTCAGAGCAATACTGTCGGAATGGGATGATACAGCCCCTTTACCGTTTGATGAGTTTTCGTCAATCTCTTACAAAGGTAATGATGAAAAACAATTTTACGATTGGCTGCGCGATCAAGGATTCTTTTTCAAAACGTCAATAAGAGGACAAAGTGAAGGGTTCTTTAATGCATCTTTAGGTTTTTTCTATAACCGGGAACAGGGAATGTATTTTGCTGGTGGCAAAGGTAGCCCACAAAGCAAAATCGAAAACTTTAGTCATTTATACGTGATAAAACATTCGTTTGATGTGCTACCAGAAGAGGTAGAAAACTTGTTTTACGTTTATCACTTAAGGCATCGTCTACCAACTGTAACGCCTTATCCATTTAAGCATCTACGTGAGTATGTAGAGATGCAGCGTTTTAAATCTTGATAGCAGACCAAACCAAAGAGCTGGTAGCGAGCAGAAACGAATGTTTTATTCGCTACTAGCGGTTGTTCAAGGTTTAGCAGGAGTAATACATGAGTGGGATGTGGCTGTCATAGATCAGAATGAAGCTAGGTTTTGTAGCTCACACGGAGTACACCCCAAGAAGAATAAAGTTGTAATTGCAGTAGAGTGTAAACTGTATGAAAACAACCTAGGCATAAAAATCGGTAGAGAATTTATTGGTATGACTGCTGACTTGGGTAAGGAAAATAGGTTTTTATTTAGTAATTCCTCTGGTGCTTCATTAGAGAAAATACTTGTCCACCATAAACGTCATAGACTAATGGGGATACACCGCTTGACCATGATAGGGAAGAGCAAGCGGTTGCAAAGCTAAGAGACGCTTTTAGGGACTACAAGGTTAAGAACAGCTAGATTCTTAATCGGAGTCTTTGGTTGTTGATGTAACAGTATATCTAATAGAATGCTTAACTTAATACCTGTAGTCATATTTATTACACGTATGTCGATTGATTTCTATTGAATCAATATCGAACACTAATAAGTGTGATGTCTCACTCGCAGCATATTTAACTTCAAAGAAGTATCATGGGTGCCTTTAAGTTCTACTTTGTGATATTCATTTAATCAAAAAGATAGGGTTGATAGTCGAGTCCAGTAGCGGCACCAAATTCGTTCTTTATGAACAAGCAAAAAAGCCCACCTAGTGTGGGCTTTTTTGTGTCTGTAATTTATTGCCTACAAAGCTTTTAGATTGTGGCCTCCAATGCTCCAAACTGCAATAGCCACTTAAAATCCATTCGGGTTGTCAATAACGTATAGCCAGCCTCCATCTACATATCTCATCACTTCCAGAGCGGTGCCTTTGGGGCCTCCAACTATCTCCCAATTAGACCTAACAAGAGCGGTATCGCCGTTAATATGGATAGATACATCATGGGTTAGCATTTCAACGTCACCTTGAAGGTAACCTTTCAATATTGGCTTGATAGCCTTTGGCCCTCTAGCAAGGTTCCCTTGAGCATCAAGGACGAATATGGCGTCTTCATGGAACAGAGTGCCCAGTCCTTCTATGTCTTGTTTTGAAAAGTATTCAGCGAAAAGTTGATGCAGTTCTGTTGGTGACTGCGGTTTTTTGTAATCTGTTGATGCGTAAGAATAGAAAGTTATAAAGTTTAAAACTATGAACAGAAATATCTTCATGGAACCACCTGCTTGTTTGTGTTTTGGGTTGAGGCCATAATAGATAGGGTGCTTACTAAAAGAAATTAGCTACCTAAAAGTAACTAATTACTGTTAAGTAACTATGCAATTGGTGATTTGAATTAGCTGAGAGGTAAATATGAGTGAACAGGGTAAGCAACCTGAAGGTTACTGTAACGCTGATAAATATTTGACCTTGATCTCTACGAAGTGGACTGCTCACATCGTTTGGTTGTTAGGTCAGAATAGCGAGATACGCTTTGGTCAAATCCAAAAACAGTTGGCCCTGGTGTCTAGTAAAGTACTTAGTGAGAGGCTGAAGTTACTTAGTAAAGAAGGTTTTATCTGGCGCAGGCAAGAAGAAACCGTTCCTGTGACTGTATATTATGGTCTGACAGAAAAAGGAAAAGAGCTTGCGGACATTGTCGATATCATCGTAAAAAAATCTGATAGCTGGGGCTAGTCTGACGTGACCACAGAAAAGCTATTCTATTATCGAACGTTATTATTTATGGCGGGTTTTCTGCGTTTACAGCTTGAGAAGCATCGTTCGATATTTGGTGGCACACTAAGTATTAGTTAAGTGCTGAATAACCTTATCGGCTAGTGTCTATCTAGATTTTATTACAGATTTATGAACGGCTAGGTAATGAAGAATTCGAAGTAAATAAAAATGCATACATTAACTGATATATCTCATGTTAATTATATGTATTTTGCATGCTTTGCTTGGCGTTTATATTCGGATAAATATTGGTATTGAAATATCACACTCGAAGCGGGAGAGTGCAATAGAGTGTGATTGTCATGATTTTAATAGAACATTATTGGGCTAAGTCAGCAATAAATGTTTGTTTATAACTGGAACTTGTTTTCAGCTCGTCCTTAATCCATTGATTAAACAAGCTAAAGTCAGAATGTATTTGCCAGAAAAGGGATGCAATAACTCGCTTGCCAAAGAAATCGGGGTGGTCTGTAATCACCTTAAGTTTACTGTCTTCTACGTTTCCTTCGATGAGAAACCCCGGTAAAAAAGCAATGCCTTTTTGAGCTTTGCACAGTTCGATAATGGTGGCTAAATCATCCAGTCGCCATAGATTATATGAGGCGATGTTCGACAAATTCAGCAGCTCTTCACAGCCATCCATTAATAGAACACGTTGAGATGGCGCGTGAGACTTCAAGGATACCAAGTCTTCGTGGGCCACCCACCAACAGTTGACGTGAAAAAGCTCTTCTATATTAAAATCGTTATTTGTCTTGTGATAGGGGTTACCTAACGCTAAGTCTATCTTTCCTTCATTAACGTAATTACCTAAAACGAAACTTGGTTTAGTCACAACAAGTAGGTCGACATTAGGAAAAGCCTCTGAAAATGCCAACAATGCCTTTTTTACGTTTTTGTTGAAAACTAATGGATCGATGCCCACGCGGTAAACTATCTGGTCGGATAGATTCATTTGTTCTGCAATAGTGATTAACTCACGATATTTTGATACTACAGGTAAAGATAATTGGAATAGGCGTTTTCCTTTCTCAGTTAACCAGACTTTAGAGTGTTCTCTATTAAATAAATTGAAACCCAAGTCTGACTCTAGGTTTTGCACAGCGGTACTAACCGTTGACTGAGACTTGCCAAGCTTACGTGCAGCAGAGCTAAATGAACCTTCTTCAACTACTGCTATGAACGAAACAATATTTTCGAAATGTAGTTTCATGATTCGACTAACCTTTTGACACAAAGAAATTATATTTTTTATGGTTTGTTGATTCGAAGAACAATAGCGTGATGATAATTGTATTTCAACATGTTTTATAAGGAGTAATAAAGATCGATGAATTATCTATTAGGCTAGTTCCAAAGCTTATATAAATTTTGGATTAAGTTAAACATTGATGTATGTCTTATTTTTTCAAGTTTATAAATTTAAATATTCATTTTGTTTTTTAGCTGTTTTTTAATGTAAGTGTTTGTCATGTATGGACTTTGTATTTCTGTTGATATTTTAAAAGGTGTTTGTTCTGATCGTTTTTTACACGACCTATAGATTGAATCGATAGGGGGTATTTTCCATAGATTGGTGGTGCTAATTATAATGGCGACGAATTTTCAACAGCCCTTATAGGAAGACATAATAATGATTACTAAGCTATACGTTAAAACAAGCATGTTTCTATCACAATTCAAGAACGATGAGCGCGGAGTAACTGCAATTGAATATGGTCTTATTGCAGTAGCAATGGCTGTATTAGTAACTACTGCAGTAGGCGCTGATGGTTTCATTGGCAAACTAGAAGGTGCTTTCGAAGATGTAGCTACTGCTATTGATAATGCGGGCAGCTAACATCAAGCTTTATTGACCAATTTAGAATATATCGAAAGATATTTGTGCCAGACCTATGTTTTCATTGGTCTGGCTCAGTTAATTGGGAATATCAATTAAGACTTGCTTACGTCAATCCATATAAATTTAGGCAATATTTCCAATTTTGAGTTTTGAAGTGTATTTACTGATTTTGGCAATCGTGTGTGTCTATGTATCGGTTACCGATTTTCTCTATCGCAAGATACAAAATCACGCATTGTTGATATTACTCTTTTTGCAATGTTTTCTGTCACCGTTAGACATTCAAATTATGAGCTTTTTACTGGTGTTAGGGGGAGGGCTGATTGTTTACGCCCTGATTTGGATTGGAGCCGGTGATATTAAATATGCCGCAGTTCTATCACTTACTATACCTCTCAACGATTTACTTTGGGCGTTTGTTATGACGGCTTTTGCTGGTGGTTTTCTAGCTGTTATTTATCTCGTAAAGAACAAGCTGATAAGTAAAAAGCTAACAAGAAAAACGTCGAACGACCAACAAGGTATTCCATATGGGATAGCAATTAGCGTTGGATTCTACTTGGTAATTTTAACTCAAAACACGCCACATATTTAAACCTCCAAGAATGAGAACATTATGAGATCTCGACTGGTATTACTTGTTGCCATTGCTGCCTTAATAGTGGGCGCGCTAGGCGTTGTCGATTTGTTGAAGAGTGAACCTCAACCGACAACGACCGCTGTAGTGGTGGAAGATAAAAATGAAGAGCATGTTGCCGTTTGGATGACCACGGAACCTTATGAAAAAGGACGTGCGATCGATGCGCAAGGTGTCGTAAAACAACAACTCCCTCTTAGTGAAGCATTAACGCTTGGTGTCAGAGAAGATGCACAAATCAGCTTTTCGCCCTCCATTTTGCTCAATCGCAGCCTTAACGCAGGTGAGGTTGTACTGCCTGAATATCAAGTGACGCCAGGCCAACCCGGATACATCGACCTTTTGATCACGGAAGGCATGACGTTATACCCACTTAAAGTCAGTGACAAAAACCTAATCAACGATTACATCCGCCCTGGAACGTCCATCGATATCCTCACTGTGAGTTCTCCAAACGACAACTTAGCCGGAATTATCGATAAGCCGAAGCGCTTTAGGGGTGTGAAGGCTTCAATGTTTCTTAAAAATGTAAAAGTGCTCAACATTGGCAATGACGCAACTGGCGACAGTTCTATTACTGCTCGCGCTCCGAGTAAAGAGGATGGACTGACTACGGTGGTCATCGAAGTTAGCCCCGACGAATTACTAAAGCTTGCGCTAGCACAACGAACAATGCACATCGAAATTTACCGAAGCCAAACCTACACGCAACCCGAGTTCGCGGAGGTGCGCAATATTATCGATAACTATACAGGGATTTCTGAGTTACGTGGTAACGAAAGCAACCCGAGAGAGGCTTTGTGATGATGATTCACCATCGAATCAAACAAGTACTGTTTGCTTCCATTCTAGCGCCACTGATTGGCTTACTTTCTATAACAAACGCTTTTGCCGCCGATCGCTCCATCACGCTCAACGATGGTCAGCACATCCAGTTAAAAAGTCCGATTGGCCAAGTGTTTATTAATAACCCTGACATCGTCGACTACAAAATAATCAACGACAACACGATCGTTGTGTTCGCCAATGCTATTGGGCAAGCACGACTGATTGTCTACGGCATTGATGGTGATGTTCTGCTTTCAGACCGCATTATTGTTGATCTGGATTTAACGGATATCAGACGTCAACTCAAATTTCATTTCCCCGATGCCAAAGTCAAGATTCAGTCTGTGGGAGAGCAAGTCGCAGTGAGTGGTCTTGTTGATTCCGAAGCGACTCGTGACGACATCTATCGTTTGGTTGCCACTCTGCTTGGACGAGAAAAAACAGAGAAATGGGACAAAACGGTGAAGCTGGAGTTTAAGTCCGATAGCTCAAATTATGAAGAACCCGAAAGCATGGTGTTTGCCCGCAATATGACGTGGGAAGGGATCATTGAACGCATTGAAGTTGCAACGACCCAGCAAGTGAACGTCAAAATATCAGTGGCTCAAGTCACCGAATCATTTGGACAAACCGTTGGTGTCGACTGGAGTTCCGTAGGTTCAAGTGTTGGCGAATTTGTCTTCGACCAGTTCGATGCTGCAAACCTCAGCACGTTAATCACGGCATTAGGCAATGACCAGATCGCAGAGGTATTGGCCGAGCCCAACTTGACCGTGTTGTCCGGTGAGTCAGCAAGTTTCCTTGTGGGCGGCGAAGTGCCCGTTATCGTGTCGACCAGCAGCAACGTGAACATTTCTTTCAAAGAGTTCGGTATCAAACTCGATCTTACTGCGAAAGTGCTTAGCCAAGACAGAATCCGAATGCAACTCGCGCCAGAAGTGAGCGAAGTAGAAGGCTATGTAGAAGCGGCTGGCATCAAAGTACCGCAACTGGCTTCACGACGAGCGATGACAACCGTTGAGTTAGCCGATGGCGATAGCTTCGTGCTTGGTGGCTTGATGAGCAGTGCTGATTTGGAAAAAATGCAAAAGATCCCTTTTATGGGCGATATACCAGTCTTGGGTGCAGCCTTCCGCAAAGCAACCACAGAAAGAAAACGAACTGAATTGATCATCGTTGCTACCGTGAATCTTGTTGAACCGATGAAACCGAAAGACATTCAACTCCCTTACATCAAGAAGACCTCAACTTTGGCGCGTTGGCTAAACATTAAGTGGGATGGCAAGTCGGTGACCTCTTCCGATGCAACGATTCGTCTGTTGTCGCAAGGAGGGTTTATCCAATGAAGAAATTACTATTAATGGCGTTATTTACCACGTCACTTTTAGGCTGCGCCTCTGAGCAATATTTTGTTGGTCATGGTGCTGAAGCCTTGGTGTACAAAGAGCACCACAGTTTTGATTTTGCGATAAAAAATCGTTCGGAAACGACTAAACAGATCACTGCTTTGATTCAAGATATTGAATCAACGGACAAAGAAGCCACTTATGTCGTGGATTACAAATCAAACCGTAGCAAACAGATGCTGCAGGCGATTTTCGATCAATATCCGTCGCATGTCATCGCGCCACAAAGAGTCTCGTATCGAAGCGCTCAGTTGTTACCGAGCGACTTAAAGATTCAGGTGACCTTAACGCGTTTGAAGACTCAAGAATGCGCGCCAGCACAGATTCACGTTCGGTTGAGGCAGTCAGACTGCTTTGCGGAATCGATGCGTTTGAAGCAAGTGGCTTACAAGTCTCGATTGGTAGGAGAGCAATAATGTTTGACCTAACTAAAGCGTTAACAACAAAGGCCAAGCCAGTTCAGACCGGAACGACAGGTGTTGCCGGATGTACTTTGTTCTACCAATCTCAAGAGTGTTTAGACCTTGTTCAAGAAGTCTTTCGATTTGAAGGATGGAATGACCCTGCATGCGTTAAAGCCAAAGCCGGCTTGACCAAGCTAACAGAACAACAAAGTAGCCACATTGTGATTCTAGAGCTTAATGAATCGACCAATGTGGTTGAAGACGCTAAATCCTTTGCCAGTAAACTACCCACGCATAAAGGGGTGGTTGTGATTGGTAAAGAGGATGCGATTTCTACGCTTCGTTCGCTTAAAGACATGGGTTTTTACTACGTGTTCTGGCCAGTGAATAAGCAGGAATTTGCTGACTTCTTAAACCACGTAAGTAAGAACCTTAAGACTTTCTCTGGTGTGAGCCAAAAACGCAAAGCGAAGCGAGTGGCGATTGTCGGTTCAAAAGGCGGCGTGGGCGCATCGTTTTTAGCAACTGAGTTGAGTTCACTATTGTCGACTCAAGGCTCGGATACGATTCTCGTCGATCATCAATATGCGGATACCAACATTGATGTCTTGCTCGGCCTAAAAGACTTTAAGCCGAGAACCATCGATGAGTTCACTGCGCCATTGCATGAAATGGATGAAGAAGGGGCGTTGAGTTACCTAATCAATGCTCGCAAGAACTTACGTCTGTTAGCGATTGATGGCGACATGAGTCAAATCGATGTTCTTAATTACAACCAAACCTTGTGTGAGCTGTTAGCGCGCAACACCAATTTCATTATTGAAGACTTTTCTGGTGGCGTGGATTTCAAAGTTGAACCTCAACTCTTGGTAGAAAACTTCGACGTGGTTGTGCTGGTGTTGGACGCGTCAGTCTCTTCAGTAAGAAGTGCAAAACGACTGTATGAAAAAGTCTCCAACTTACAGCTTTCGCTATCGTCGCGTACTCGCCTGATTACCGTGGTGAACTACCATCGCCCGGAAAGTGCCTACGTCTTACAAAAGCCCGATCTGATTAAGTATTTAGGCACCAATGTTGACCTCGAAGTCGATTACTGCAAAGCGTTAGCGCACATCATTATCGATGGTAAACGCGGCCATAAGCACGACCGTCACATTAGTCGTTCTATGGAACAACTGGTGAAGCTGATTAATGGTCAGCCGATGGATCAGAAGGGTATGAATTCTTGGTTGAAAAAGGTGCGTGCTAAATGAGTTCTAACAAAGACTTATACCTCGCGTTTCGTGGCCAGATTTTTGAAGCCCTAGATGCAGAAGCGGTTCAGAAAATGAGCCGTCGAGACCTTGAATCGCAGATACAAGCGGCGGTTGATTTGTTGGCGAATAGCTACCAAAGACCGATCACCTCGATGATGAAGTCAGGCTTGGTGAAAAGCCTGATTGATGAACTGTTTGGTTTGGGACCTTTACAGCCCTTGGTCGAAGACCAGTCTATTTCCGATATCATGGTGAACGGGCCCAACAACATCTTTTTCGAACGACACGGCAAGGTGAAAAAGTCCGAAGTCTCGTTTGTAAATGAAGAGCAGTTGTTAGCCATTGCTAAGCGTATTGCCTCACGTGTCGGAAGACGTGTCGATGAACTTTCACCGACAGTCGACGCCAGGTTAGAAGACGGCAGCCGTGTGAACATCGTGATTCCTCCCATTTCGTTGGATGGTACTTCGATCTCTATTCGTAAGTTCAGAGAGCAGAACATCGGCTTTGAAGATTTGATTGGCTTCGGGTCTATGTCTCCAGATATGGCGAGAGTGCTGATGATCGCTTCACGCTGTCGCATCAATGTGTTGATTTCTGGCGGTACCGGCTCAGGTAAAACCACATTGCTTAACGCGCTATCTCAATACATCGCAGAAGATGAACGTATCGTTACCATTGAAGATGCGGCTGAACTGCGTCTGCAACAACCCAATTTAGTTCGACTGGAAACGCGAACCTCAAGTGTTGAACAAACTGGGGCAGTGACTCAACGTGAGTTGGTAATCAATGCACTTCGTATGCGTCCAGACCGTATTATCCTCGGGGAGTGTCGTGGCTCTGAAGCGTTCGAAATGCTGCAAGCCATGAATACCGGACACGATGGGTCGATGTCTACGTTGCACGCCAATACCCCGCGCGATGCCATTGCTCGTGTTGAATCGATGGTGATGATGGCGAACCTAAATCAGCCTCTGGATGCGATTAGAAGAACGATCGTGAGTGCCGTTCAAATGATTGTTCAGGTTAACAGGCTGCGCGATGGGTCTCGCAAGATCACAAGCATCTCGGAAATCGTCGGCCTAGAAGGCGACAGCGTGGTGATGGAAGAGATTTATCGTTTTCGTTATGACGACGCGCACTACGGAGAAACCGTTAAAGGCGAATTTGTCACCGACGGCATTATGCAGCGATCTGAGCTTGTGAAAAAAGCGCAATTCTTCGGGCTCTACGAAGAGCTGAAAGCATCGTTTAAGGGGGCCTAGCATGCTTTGGCTTTCGTTAATCCTCTTTGCGTTTGTGTTGCTTTTGATCCGAGATTCAAAGGTAAAAAAGGTCAATCAGTTTTTCAATATTGAAGAAGTAGAAGCTGAAAACTTCAATGCCATTAACGTCAAGTCATTGGTACGTAAGCAAAACTGGCAAAAACTCAAAGAGTCTGTGTCACCCACCTTGATGGTGTTAGGTCCACGCTCTTCTTTATACATCGCGCTCTATATTACGGGTAGCATCATCGCATCTTGGTACATCGTTGTTGAGTTGTTATCAATCACTAATACGTGGTTTGTACTGGGTTCATCTATGGTGTTTACCCTTTGCGGTTATCGATTCCTGGTCACAAGAAGACGTCGAGAATTTGAGAATACGTTCCCTGATGCGCTGAACATTCTAATGAGTGCGGTAACGGCCGGTGACAGCTTAATGCAAGCTATCGGTTATGTAGGCGATGTGATGCACAACCCAATTGGTCGTGAATTTAAGTTAATGGGTGACCGACTGAAATTGGGTGAGTCTCCAGAAGTGGTGCTTAAACGTTCGTGCAAAAACTATCCTTATCCGGAATTTCTTTTCTTTACCGTGACGATCAGAGCGAATATCGCGCGAGGCGGGCAACTCAAAGGTGTGTTAGCCCGGTTGATCCGAGTGCTGGTGGATTCTCGAACACTAGAGAAAAAGAAGATGGCGATGACTTCGGAAGCTCGAATCTCTGCCAAAATTGTTGCCGCGATACCTTTGATTTTTATGCTCATTCTTAACTACGTTAATCCAGATAATGTGGAGTTTGTTCTCTACGACCCTGAGGGAAGGCTGGTGCTGTTTTACGTATTGGGTAGTGAGCTTTTCGGTTTATTCCTTGTTTGGTTATTAGTAAGAGGGGTACGCGCATGATGTTACTGGCTTCCCTTATTGTGTTGTTTTTTTCGTTACTGTTTTTGATTGTTGATTCGATTCGTAAAGAGCAACGACATAAGAAGGTTGCGCTCTATATCGGGGATAATTCAGCTCGTGCGCCTTCGCGCGTAAATCGCTTTTTTGTTCGTTTTGGTAAAGAACACCGACAAGAACTCGAGCAAAAAATGATTGAGGCGGGTTATTACAACACGGATTGGGCCAAATTCTATTTTCCGGCCAAGTTGTTGGTATTAGCGTTGGTTTCAGGCTTGGTATTGTTAGGGGACATGACATCAACCAACAAACTGATCGTGGTTATTTTCTCGTTGATCGGCGTCATTGTCGTCCCAGATACCATGCTTCAAATGCGCCGAAAGATGTTGATCAGCCGAACCTCAGCTCAACTGCCATATTTGCTCGACATGATGTCGGTATGCGTTCAAACCGGCATGACGATTGAAGCGGCGTTGGTTTATTTGGGCAAAGAGCTGGCTGAATTTGACTCAGATCTTTGCTACCAGATTAAGCGCACATCCGATTCTGCGAAAATACACGGTTTAGAAAAGGCGCTCAATGATCTGAGTGAACGTATCCCAACGCCTCCAGTACGAAGCTTTGTACTGACCATCATTCAAAACCTGCAATACGGTACATCCGTTGCTCAGGTGCTAAGTGATCTCGCAGAGGACATGCGAAAAGTCCAAATTCTTACGGTCGAGGAAAAGGTAGGTAAGCTCTCCGCGAAGATGAGTGTCCCTTTGATCCTTTTCATCATGTTTCCGATCGTTATCTTGATTCTCGCGCCGAGCATCATGCAAATGACATTGAATATATAGGGAGACGACGAGTGATTGGAAAACGTTTTTGTCTCATTTTGTTGTCGATGAGTGTGTTGGCGGGCTGTCAATCGGCCCCTTCACCACAAGACCTGCAGCTTGGCAACGTGACTAGCATGGAAAAAGTGAAGAACTATGACGGCTTGATTAGTTATTACAAATCCGAGCTAGAGCAAGGCTCCGAAGACCCAGAGGTAAAAGAGAAACTGGCATGGGCATATTTTCATAAAGGAGATATCGAGTCGGCAGACTTCTATGTTCAACATTTGCAACAAGAGGGGTTTGAAAACCCCAACTTGTACCAATTAGAAGGGCAAGTGTTTGATGCAAGAAATGACGTTGAAAGCGCCATTGCTGCTTATATGGCTTCAGTAGATGCGGGGAATACCACGGGTCAAATTCACGTTTTACTCGGTGTGTCATATACCAAAGTTGGAAGATTTAATGAAGCTTACCAAGAGCTCAACCGAGCCCGTTTACGTGGTTATGATGATGTCGTTGTTAAGAACAACATTGCGATGATTCAAATGGCCAATGGCGAGTACCAACAGGCAATCGAAACGTTAGCTCCGGTTTTAAAAGAAGACCCTGCGAATAAGATCGTTAAAGCGAACCTAGCTATCGCACTAATGAAAACTCAGCAAATCGATTCAGCCAAAAAGCTACTCAAAGGCGACTTCTCTGCAGAAGAGATCCAGAGCATCGCCGCTGAATTAACTCAATTAGGAGTTAATGATGAAGCGTCTTAATAGACAGAAGGGCGTGACGGCGATTGAGTTTGTGTTGGGTGCGCTTGTTCTGTTTTTCGCCACCTTTGCGATCTTCGAATCAAGTTACCAAATCTACGTTGTGAACATGACCGAGTATTCGCTGAGAGAAACCATCAGGAATACCAAAATATATGAAGGCGAAGGGATCAACGAGCAGTACGAAACTAAGTTCAAATCACTAATCGAAGATGATGACAATCTATGGAGCTTCTTAATTGATAGCTCAAGGTTTTCTATCGAAGGTCAGTACTTCAAAACCTATGACGATTTCATCGCGAACAGGGGACACTCTGATCAAGGCTTGAACTTCAATTACGACTTAGCCGAGATCACGGTGACGTACCGCTATACCCCAGTTATTAAACTGGCCGGTGCTGCGGATAGGGATATTTCAAGCACTATGGTTTTGAACTTAGAACACGAGGGGTGGGAAGATGATGCGCCGTAAACAACGTGTGTCTTACGCGATTCGCCAGCAAGGTTCATTTACCGTTGAATTGCTGTTCATTCTTGTGGCCTTGTGGGGTGTTTATCTGTTTGGCGCAGACTTGAGCCATCAGCTACTCATGCGTGCCAAGCTCGATCGGTCCAGCTTTGCTTTAGTCAATGTGATCAAAGAGCGTACTCGTTACTTTGAAGCCGACGTGCTGGCAGGACAAAACCTACCCGTAACTAATTCAGAGTTAGAAGACATGGCTAAAGTGGCAAGTCGAATGCTCAATACACCAGTCGATAACGTGGCGATCAAGATAGAGTCATTGACCAATAAAGTTAATGTCGCTGAATTCTCAACCAGTAAGTACCGAAGCTTAAATTGCCAAACCGATTCGATTCTCGAGCATGCAGATCTAGCTCCGATAGAAAAGGGCGTTGTCTATCCATTGTACCGAATCAGTCTTTGTGAAGAGCAAAGTTCTTGGTTCAAGCCCTTCTTCAACAGTGGTACCAGCACCACGGTTAAGATTGGATCTTCTTCAATCATGCCTGGGAGATAATGAAATGAAAATGCAGCACGATCGTTATATCAATCGCCAGCATCTCAGTCTCCACAGACAGCAAGGGGTTGCCGCGGTGTGGATGGGCTTATTGCTTGTTCCAATCATGGGCATGACCTTTTGGGCGGTTGAAGGCACACGTTATGTACAAGAGACCAGTCGATTACGAGATTCAGCAGAGGCCGCTGCCATAGCGGTGACGATTGAAGATCAACCGGATCAGGCTCGTGGGTTAGCGACCAAGTATGTCGAAAACTACGTGCGAGACATCAAATCAACCAACCTCTCAGCAGACCGATTTCACCAAGCGGAAGACGAGGGCACTGGGGTTCTGGAATACATCCAATACACAGTGAATGCCAAGACGACACATGACTCTTGGTTCGCGAGTAGCTTTATCCCTTCGTTTGACCAGCAGCAAGACTTAGCGGGACGCTCGTTAGCGAGGAAGTACCCTGTTTATCTTGGTGACAACAACATCGATATAGTTTTTGTGTCGGACTTTTCCGGTTCAATGAACGACAGATGGGGCTCAAGTCGACACATAAAAATCGACGATCTAAAGACAGCCATCGATGAAATATCCAGCAAAATTCTTTGCACATCGATTAAACAGGACTATGTCGATGGAGAGTGGAAATACGTTTGTGACGAACCGGGAGAAGATACAACCGGAGACAGGCTGCTTAACCGAGTTGGCTTTGTGCCTTTTAACGTCCGAACGAGGGAAATCGTCTCGGGTAATAAAGCTAATGCGACCAGCCAGCTGAGCTACAAAGATAACTATAAAACGAACGTATCACCTTATTCCTACAACGATGTTAACTGGGATTACTGGCGCACGTATACCCAGAATCAGGTGCTTAATTGCGCTAGTTGGCAGTCATATTGTTCAAATCCAAAATCGGATAATCAAAAGTACGCCAAACGGATAAGGGATGTCATCAATGCAGATCGATACGCCGTTGCTGATGTCTACAACTACGTTGATTTTCCGAGTTCGGTATCGACGATGTTTACTGACAAGTCGGGGTTACAGCCTGATTTCTATGATGTGAGTGGAACTCGTCTATTTAACGCGCATGGTTCTTCAAACTCATCACAGTTTTCCAACATTCGCCTATCGAACAAGCTCTCAGACTTGAACCCGATTAACTCGATGTGGGCAGACGGTGGTACTGCAGCTTTTCAAGGTATTTTGAGAGGTTCTCAGGTGCTCCATGACGGTGACCCGAACAGTTCCGACCAAGAAGAACAGCAAGTCTACAACAAGAAAATCAAGATGCTGCTGATCTTAAGTGACGGGCAGGAGAGCCCTGATAACGGCATCCTCAGAGGGTTAGTCGACAGAGGCATGTGTGACAAAGCAAGAGAGGAAATACCAGGCTTATACATAGGTGTCATTGGTATTGATTTTCGAGCATCCCAGCAGAGTGGTTTTCAAGACTGCGTTGTCGACCCAAATGAAGACATCATCGATGTATCTAACCTAGATGAATTGATTGAAAAGATAGAAGAACTCATCCGTAAAGGCTCAAAAACAAGCGGAATCACTAAGTTGTACTAGAGGAAAATATGAAAAAGTTAATGATCAGTTCAATCGTTATATCGACATTGCAATTTAGTTTTATCGCTCATGCAGAAGAAGGTATCAGCGTTTATTGCAACACTGCGTTCAGTGAATATCAACACAATGTTACGGTTGATGATGTCGTCGGCATTGCACAGCACAGACAGGGCTTTTTACAAATAGAGCAGCCGTCTGGCAGTAGTGAGCTAAAACAGGCGTTAGCTAGTCAATCCAATCTAGGTATGAACCAGTTAGGATGTA
Source organism: Vibrio sp. FE10 (assembly GCF_030297155.1). NCBI lineage: Bacteria > Pseudomonadati > Pseudomonadota > Gammaproteobacteria > Vibrionales > Vibrionaceae > Vibrio > Vibrio apostichopi. The sequence continues at coordinate 1,724,051 of NZ_AP028067.1, forward strand.
AGACTTGGATCAGTAACCAAGAGCGCCAAGGGTTGTTGGCACGTCTTCATTTTGGTTTTGACCAACACAACTTAACGCCGATGGGCAGCCAAGCTTTGAGCCAACTAGCAAGCGAGTTAAAGACTAACGGTAGTGCGATTACGGTGGATGGCCACACTGATAGCACTGGCGAAGCAGGTTACAACCAAGCATTGGGGCTACAAAGAGCACTGACTACGTCGGACGGTTTAATCGCGGATGGTGTCGAGAAAAATCGTCTTGTGACTCGTTCGTTTGGTGAGAGTAAGCCTATTGCCTCCAACGCAACTTCAGAGGGTAGAGCCAGTAATCGACGCTCGGAAATCTGGGCCTCTTCGAACGATGTCACTGAATTAGAAAATTAAGATGCACTCAAAGGCATCTGCTTGCTAGCCAATACGGTACTGCCGATAGAATAAGTGGTAGGGCTTGGTTGTTGCTTAATGCTTAGTGCTTAGTGCTCAGCAATAACCGCCCTAAATTATTGCTCTTGGAATTTTTGTTACAACGTATACTAATGAATATTCAATTAAGTTTAACTATCTAATACTAAAGAAATATTAATGCTTTTTGATAAGATCTCTTCTGAAGGGATGCAAAGAAATATCGATGTCGATACTTGGATATCTATATTGGATAACATACGAGACATAATGGATGCATCGAATGCAGGCATCATCATGATCTCTGATTTGAGTTGCTCTGGTTCTGAGAGTGTGTGGAGCTCCTCAAACGTATCGTGCAACCAGCACAAGAGCAGGATTAGCTGTTTTTGTGAATATGTGCATAACGAAAATCGCACGGTTTATTTGAGTGGTCACGCTGGTGGAGAATCCGTTTCGGCAAAGGGAGCGGATGCCTATAAGTCTTTTTGCGGCGTCCCGGTAAGAGATATCGATGACGAAGTGTTTGCGGTGCTCTTGGTGTTTGATTTAAGCCCAACAACGTATACAGAAAGCCAAGTTAACTTGATTGAAAACATATCGACTCTATTGCGTTCTGAAATCTTATTAAAAGAAGAGAGCCGGATTTTATACAAAAATAGTCATTTTGATATCATGACTACGCTCCTTAATCGAAGGGGCTTTTTCCATGAATTCAACAAAGCAAACATCAGCGATGGCGAGATCGTTTGTTTGTATTTCGATTTAGATAATTTGAAATACATCAATGATACCTATGGTCACTTCAAAGGTGATGACTATATCTCTGGTTTTGCGTCATGCATAAAAAACAATTCAAAGTACAACATCATATCGGCTAGAGTCGGTGGTGATGAGTTTATCGTTGTCATACATTCAGAAGAGGCTGGCTATGCTTCTGAGTTGGTTAGTAAAATTCACGCTGAATTTGATGATTTCATTGAAGGCTTTCGTTGCGATGATGAGGTTTCCCTCGGCTTTTCATATGGTTTTGGTACGGCGGATTCTCGAAGTTTCAATATCATTAATCTAATCAAGTCGTCCGATGAAAACATGTACCTCAACAAGAAGAACAAGATTTAGCTGTTCGTGACAGGCGTAAAAAGCCCACTAGTGTGGGCTTGGATGTAGATGTAGATGTAGATGGTTTAGCTTTCTAAACTAAGATCGAATGATCATTTGCTCGCGCTCAGGACCTACCGATACCATTACAATTGGCACACCCATCAATTCTTCGATACGAGTTACGTAATCTTGTGCTGCTTGAGGAAGGCTCTCAAAGGTACGGCAGCCAGTGATGTCTTCATTCCAGCCAGCCATATCTTCATACACAGGCTTTAGTTCAGCTGTTTGTGGCCAAATTGGGTTCTCAGTGTGTTCACCTGAGTAAGCCGTACAAATCTTAAGTTCAGATAAACCAGACAGACAGTCAATCTTAGTCAGTGCGATTTCAGTCGCGGCTTGCAGGTCAACACCGTTGCGAGTTGCTACCGCGTCGAAGTAACCCATATCACGCGGACGACCCGTTGTTGCACCGTATTCGTTAGAGCTTTCGCGGAAGCTGTCTTGTTCTTCCATTGCAGTCACAAGGGTGCCAGTACCAACAGACGAGCTGAACGATTTAGCAACAGCAATAATGCGTTCAGGGCGAAGGGCAGGTAAGCCACTACCGATACCTGCGTAAGCTGCAGTTACATTAGAAGAGGTCGTCCAAGGGTATTCACCGTAGACAAGGTCACGGCCTGCACCAAGTTGAGCTTCAAACAGTAGGTTCGCGTCTTGTGATTGCAGTGCTTTAAGCGGCTCAGTCACGTTGCAAATGAATGGGCGCCAAGCTTTAGTCACTTCAAGTAGCCACTCTGTCATTTCAGAAGCAGTCTGAGTGAAATCACATTGAGGGTATAGAGCCTTCAGTTGAGGCATCTTCCAATCAAGTAGGAATTGAATGCGCTGCTCTAAGATCTCAGGCTGATTCAACCAACCCACAAGAATACCTTTCTTCATCACACGGTCGCCGTACGCTGGCGCAATGCCTTGTCGTGTTGAACCGTAAGCGCCGTCACCCAAACGCTCTTCTTCAAGCGTATCTTCAAGGGCGTGTAAAGGCAGACACAGTGTCGCGCGGTCTGAAATCACCATTTTAACTTTGATACCAGCCGCTTGTACTTCTGCAATCTCTTGAGTTAGCGCAGCAGCGCTGATCACCATGCCAGGGCCAAGAACCGCTGTACAATCAGGATTAAAAATACCACTTGGTAGTTGGTGCAGTTTGAACGTACCGAAGTCGTTTACTACGGTATGGCCAGCATTGTTTCCGCCTTGAAAGCGAATGCTAGCAGAAGCTTGGTCTGCTAAAAAATCAACGATACGGCCTTTGCCTTCGTCGCCCCAGTTTGCGCCTACAACAACAATAGATGGCATAATTTTTCTCCTGACTGATTGAGAAATTATGTTAGTCCTGCAAAGTGGATAAGAGAAATTAATTATCTTTATTATCTTGATAAGGATTTCATATATCCTTAAAGTCTTAACCCATAAGCGAGATTCCCTATCACGTTCGTTCCTCACTGTAGGGAATGACGATGTAGGTGCATCCCTCACTTTAGAGGATGATGTAAGTGACAAGAAAGAGGACATGATGCTTGATATCAATTTGTTGAAAACGTTTGTGACGCTAGCGGAATACAAGCATTTCGGGAAAGCGGCAAACGCACTGCATATGACACAGCCCAATGTGAGCTTGCATCTAAAGCAGTTAGAACAACAAACACGCATAAAGTTGATAGAGCGAAGCCCGTTTCAACTGACTCAAGCTGGCGAAAGGCTATTAGAGACAAGCCAAAGAACGTTACTCGAACTGCAGATTTGCCAGGCCGATCTAAATGCGATTAACGACCTTAAAATAGGGACGTTAACCATCGCTGTGAGTGACATCATTTCTCGATTCTTGCTGATTCGTCCCTTCCAGAAATTCAAAGCGGAATATCCGGGTATCGACCTAACTTTGCTGAATACCACGTCATCTCAGGCATCGAGTTTAGTTAAGAATGCTCAGGCGGATCTTGGCTTCGTTATTGCCAAAGAACAACACAATGAGTCACTCTATTTCACCAAGCTGCAAGAGCTCTCATGGTGTGCACTTGGTAATGGTTTGGATATCCAAAGCGCAAATAATTCGATAGAAAGCGAGTCTGAAGATGAAGGTGTCGATACAGAACTCACCTTAATCCTACTAGGTCATGATACGAGAACCCGTGACTTCATCGATGAAGGTTTACCAAGTTTGAATCTACCCAATCATAGGGTCATGGAAGTAGGGAGTGTAGACGCTCAAATTGACTGGGCAGAAGCAGGTTTTGGGGTGGCAATCATTCCTGAGTTTGCAATATCAACCAAGCAGCACCTGAAATCGAAGGTGACACCATTAATCAATTTCTCAAGCACAAGTCTTGGTTATATTGTTAGGCAGAATCAAGTGTTGTCTAAAGCGACCAAGCAGTTATTGGGTTGGGTAAATGATGAGATTACTCTGTTGCAAAACCAATAACGCCATCTGATCTATCTAAGCCCACCTCGTGTGGGCTTTTTTGTGTCTGCAAAGCGCAGCTGTTTCTCCCCCCAATAGGCTATCGAGCTAATTAGAGCTCCCCATCCATTATTACTCATCCAAATCAGAGCCTTAAAATTCATCGTTGACAATGTTTGATAATCAAACTAAATTCCATTTATTGATTTGATAGTCAAACTACTTGTTAGTCAAAGCACTTTTTTGAGCAAGATCGATAAGTAACGACTCCTAACATTGAACATACGAGCTAAGGACGCCATTTTGAGTTTTCCAACACGTCATCAACACAATTTCTCTTCACACAATCAACAAGGTGAAAAGCGTACTTTCTACGTTCTCTTGTTAACTATTATCACCATGGTTGTCGAGATCGTGGCCGGTACGATTTACGGTTCTATGGCGTTACTTTCCGATGGTTGGCACATGGGAACGCATGCTGCAGCGTTTGGTATCACCTTGTTTGCCTACCGTTATGCGAAGAAGCATGCCGACAGTGAACGTTTCTCTTTCGGTACTGGCAAAGTCAGTGTGCTAGGGGGCTACACCAGCGCGATTGCATTGGGTATTGTGGCGTTGTTGATGCTGGTGGAGTCAGTACATCGCTTGTTTAACCCACAAGCGATTCAGTTTAACGAAGCGATTATCGTTGCGTGTATTGGTTTGACGGTGAATGTTGTGAGTATGTTTTTGCTAGGGAATCATCATCATGACCACGGACACGATCATGGACACTCTCATTCCGAACATAAGGGACATAGCCATCAACATGGTGAGCATCAAGAACACGCAGAGCACAAAGGACATCATCACGATCACAACTTACGAGCGGCTTACATGCACGTCTTGGCCGATACATTGACGTCTCTGCTGGCGATCGTGGCACTGTTGTTTGGTAAGTTTTACGGTTGGAACTGGTTAGATGCAGCTATGGGCATGGTTGGCGCTGTGGTGATTGCGAAATGGACCATGAACCTAATGAAGCAGACAAGTCCAATCTTGCTCGATCAGAATATCGACGATGAGTACCGTAACGGCATAACTCAAGCTTTAGCGCCTTATGCGGCCGTAACCGACTTACACATGTGGAAGGTGAGCGGGCATCACTACTCAGCGGCGATTACTCTTGAATCAAACAGTGATAAAAGCGTCTCTGAATATAAACAAATGCTCGCCAAGTTTGATAAGATTAACCATCTTACTCTTGAAGTGCACTCAAACAGCCATGCGAAATATAGAACAGCTTAATCAAATACTGACTGAGTTCTACGATAAAATGTCTTCGTGGGAGCAATCTGTTGTCAAAGAAACGGGTTACTCCTTAGCGCAAGTACATACCATCGAAGTGCTTGGTATGCATGGTGCGTTAAGAATGAAAGAACTGGCAGAGAAGCTTGGCATTACTACTGGCACGCTCACCGTTCAAATTGAAAAGTTAGTTAAGGCAGAGTTGATTGAGCGCCATGAACACCCAACGGATCGTCGTGCGATTGTAGTGGCCTTGACCGATGAAGGTCAGAAGATCCATGTTCACCACAACCAACTTCACTTGAACCTAGTTAATGAACTAACGCAAGACATCGAAGAAGATGAGAAAGCCGTATTGTTGAAATGCCTGACTAAGATGGTTAAAGCGTTTTAGTTTTAGTAGAAAGCTGAATCAACAATCAACAATCAACAATCACTAATCACTAATCACCGGTCACGAATGCAGACAAATGGATCGTACTCGAATAGAGACGTTCCATTTTTTATAAATCTAGGTATTGAACCTCATTCCGGCTCATCTGATGAGCCAAAATACTGTCATTGGCGATATAAAGGCCAATGAAACGCTAAAGCCTTTCAATTCAAAACCTTGTGTGGCCTACTGTGCGAGGTATACTTGCCCCGTCAAATACCCGTCTCCCAAATTTATAACGCAACGGATGTACATGTAATAAATTTGTGTTATTGATAAATTTAACTTTAATGAAAGGTCTCATTCGCGGTTTAAATGCAATTGAGAACAGTACGGCTGGTGGTCTTCATTGCCTCTTGTTTCGTGCTCATTATTGGGACAAAAACGATAAAAATAACGAGATAACACGAGTTAGTTAGCATGAGCTAATTAGAACGAGTTACATACCACACTTAGATACCTATATTTAGTTTAGTAAAGACGAGTCGCATATATGAATATAAAGAAAAAGCTCTATTCATTGGGAATGTTTTCCATTTTCGGCATGATTTCATTGCTGTTTACCACCTCACAATTCGCAGACACCACCGCTCAAATGAGCGAAGCCAAACAAATAACCAAAGAACTCGAAGTGCGATTGCTCAACCTTCGCCGAAACGAGAAAGACTTCTTGCTGCGCAGTGATTTGAAATACCTCGATAAGTTCGATGTTAACTACAACAAATTCCTAGCGTCTGAATCAGAACTTAACGCCGTGCTGAACGATTTGGGTCTAGCGAACAGCACACACTTGCGTGAAGATATTGAAACGTACCACACAAGCTTTGTTAACCTAGTAAAGGCCAGTGAAGTGTATGGATTAGCACGAGACAAAGGTTTACTTGGCCAATTTCATGAAGAGTTAGACAGCATCAGTGCAACAGTCAACGCTGAGCAAAAAGTTGAGCTGTACCTGTTTAATGACCTGATTGAAAAGGGCACATTCGACCCGAGTGTGCTTTCTATTACCTCGAGTGCGGGCAGTTCAAGTTCGCTTTTAGATGCTGCAAAGCAAGTCGTCGCGCAGAAACGTGTGATTGGCATGAAGCATAATGAAGGCCTGTTAGGGCAAGCTCGATCAGGTTCTCATGCGATTGAAACTCAATTCAAAGAGTTCTCAGCTGTGTTAGAGCGAGAAACCCAACAAGAGATGGATAAACTGTCGCTGATCAACAACATCCTTTGCGTCACGTTACTTGTGTCGATCATTTTGTTCAGCTGGTTAATCGTCCGTTCTATCATTGGTAAGATTGAGTCATTACTCTCGGTAATCCGCAACATTGTCGATTCTAACGATGTGTCTATTCGTTCACACCTAGACGGTAAAGACGAACTGAGCACGCTAGGCCAATACTTCAACCAATTACTTGATCAACTTGAAGGGCTTATCGCGGCATCGCAATCTAAGTCACTTCAACTGACGCAAAGCACATCGAACATGCATGATGAGCTTGAATCAGTCATCAAGCAGTTTGAAGTGCAAGCGAACCACACCTCGACCATGACCACATCGGTACAAGAAATGGTGTTAACGATTGGCGAGATCTCAGAAAGCACATCGGTTGCCGCTGAAGGTGTACACCAAGCGAAAGTGAATGCCGATAAAGGCCGTGAAGTGGTGGTAGACACCATCAGTAACATTACTCAGTTGTCTGAGCGTCTTTCAAGCAGCCAAGACTCAATTAGCTCGCTGAACCATCATGTTGATCAAATCGGTGATGCAGTAAACATCATCCAAGGCATTGCAGAGCAAACCAACTTGCTGGCATTGAATGCAGCGATTGAAGCAGCGCGTGCAGGCGAACAAGGCCGAGGCTTTGCTGTTGTTGCGGATGAAGTTCGAGCTCTTGCAAGTAGAACGCATCAATCGACCACTGAAATCACCAGCGTTGTAACAGCAATACAGAGTCAAATGAATGCTTCAATGACCGAGATTGGCGAATGTAATCAGCAAGGTCAGCTGACACTTAAAGATTCTGAAGAGCTAGATGCTAGCTTGCAGCTTATCTTAAGCGATATGGAAAGCATTCAAGGCAATTCAGAACGTATTGCATCAGCAATTGAAGAACAGGGTGCTGTGATGGCGCAAGTGAGTGACTCAATCACCGAGCTAAACACCATCTCAAGTGACAACAACGCATCAGCTCAACACTGTTTAGTTGAAGTTGATAAGGTCGCAGAGCAAGCTCATGACATGGATAAAGCCGTGGCGCAGTTCAAGACGTCGTAATTGAAAATGATATGAAAAGCGCTTAATGACAGGGAAACCGAGATTTAAGTGGGATGGAAACAAAGGCGCAGATAATCTGCGCCTTTTTGTATTTGAGTGCCTTGGATATGATTTGCCTTGTCAAAAAAAGACCCTGCTCGGGGGAGAGCAGGGTCGTTTGGTTCAAGAACGCTTGTTACTGTTACTGTTACTGTTACTGTTACTGTTACTGTTACTGTAACTATTACTGTTACTGTAACTATTACTGTCGCGTTGTTATTTACTTCGGCCTTCCAACACTTCGAGTGCAAGATCGACCGCTTTGTCGATGTTGTCGCATCCGGCTAACTTACCTGAACTTATCGGGCCCAAAACGTTAGCGTATAACGAGATCTGCTTATTAAATGGCAGGCTCAACTGCTCATATAATCGCTGTCTAATCTCGGCATGCTGCTCAGGAGCGTGTGCAGCAAGGCTTTTTAAAGTGTCATAAACAAGAGTGGTGGTAGTGTTCATATGGCGCTTTATCTTTGAGTGGGGGATTTCTATTTTAATATCATTTGGGTACAAATTGCTGTGATATATGTCATACAATAAGTCAAATAAACTTAGGGTGAGAATTTTGGCCTTAACTGACAAGTGAGAAATCATCAATGATTTTTAACGCACCTGAAAAATCATTGTTTATGTTGAAAGAATGTTGAAATGCAATGACTTCACAACCACTAGCTAAACCAGCCTGAAGTCCTGGAGCCGAGTCTTCAAAGATAATGGCTTTATCTGCGGTTACATTTAATCTAGATAGCGCCAACAAATAAGCTTCTGGATCTGGCTTGTGCATTGAAACATGCTCTTTAGCGATGACAAGATCAAACAAGTGCTCAAGTTTACAATCTTTCAGTATTTGGTTAGCCATCCACTGTTGCGCAGAAGTTACAACCGCACATTGCTTCCCAGAAGATTTTAGTTGCTGTAGAAGGTTAACAACACCTTTATTGATAGATAATCTTTGTGAAAGGAGTAATTGATAATGTTCCTTAAATTTATCGTTAAACTCTTGTACATCTGGCTCAATCCCTCCAATTTTGAAAAAATACTGAACGACATTTTCCCATTTCATACCCATGACATGCTGATAAATGCAGTAGTCAACGATGGAACCATAATCTTTACAAGTCAACGCTAATGCTTGACCTTTGAGCGGCTCGGAGTTTACTAATGTTCCATCCATATCAAAGATAAAGGCGTCGTAATAAAGGCTTATTGTTTCCATTTCAATACGTTAACTCATGATTAATTTGTTAATGGTGGGTAGCATTCAATAATCTCGACGCCATCGTCTGTTTCTATCGTGATATTTTCAATGCCAGCCGGACAGAAAAATTTATCGTACTTATTGAGTACTAAAATTTCTTCGTCTAATTTTATCGTGCAACTGCCAGCAGTAATAACACCGACATAAAAGTCGCTCTCAGATTTGGTGATGCTGCTAATGACTTTTGTGCGACAAACTCGATATCTGTCGGTTGTTTTGTCATCAATGAGAGACTCTTTTACCGAGCCGTCAGCATAAGTTGTCAATAGTTGAGGTGTCTTTTTGTTCTGAGTTGTCACCGCTTCAACCGACTTCTCTGAATAGTCAAAAACATCAAGGCAAAAGTCCAAATCTCGCTTCATGTAGCGAGCTTCTTCAGGAAGTGTGTAACCGGCTCTCTCAAACTCAAATCGAACAGCCCAGTCCGATGGTTCCATTATCTCAATCATTAGAATGCCTTCGCCAATCGCGTGAGGCATTCCTCCTGGAATAAAGTAACACTCACCAGGAGAGACTTTGATTTTTTCGAAGCAAGTTTTCAGTCGGTTAATGTCTTGTTCAACAATGATCTCTTTCAACGTTTCTTTAGTCGGAGGCGTCTGAAATCCGAGATAAATATAAGGATCATCAATTTCTTCACGAACTTGTAATATATAGTAGGCTTCAGCCTTACCTGAATTTGAATCTAGGTGCTTTTGGGCAAACTCTCTGGTTGGGTGTGCTTGGAAATGTAAGCGAATTGAAGAGTCTAGAAACTTAATCAAAACCATAGGGTTAGGACCGAATCTACTGAAGTGCTCTTTACCTAAAAAATACTCAGGATCTAGATCTAATAATTCGGAGAAATCGAGTGAGTGATCGCCGATAATCGCAGTTGATTGACCTTCACTGATGGTTTCTCGACCTGGATTAACAGCTTTAGTGACCGATGCAATCCAGTCTTCAGGAAAATGGGAGTCGACCGGAACGCTTTCGTTATTAATTTGGTCTAAAACCTTACCCCCACTGTAAGAGCGCCAAACGCGGTTTTGACCAAATCGAATCAACTTATTTTTGTATTCCATGCCTAGCCCTTTAAGTTCAGTGTTTTTGTTAAGTTATGTAAAGTTTGCATTGCACCAACCTCTTGAATACGTTCGAAAAGGTCGACTATCTTATTTACGAATTCGGCATCTGCAAGAATGCCTGATTCAAAAATGCTATCAATACTTAATAAAGAAACGACAGCTTCACGAGGCGTTTTACTTTCTTGTTTGATTTGCTTGAACACGCCAGCCATTGGGTCATGAACCTCGATAGCATCGCCGTTGTCATCCGTGCCAATCACATAAGCCATCCACCCTGCAATGACCAACTCTAACCAAGTCGTTTGAACAGCATTTTCACGGTTATATTTGAGAGATTCACAAAATCGTGGTGGTAATTTCTGACTTCCGTCCATTGCTATCTGAGAGGTAAGATGCTTCAAATTTGGGTTAGAGAAACGTTCAATCAGCGAATCTGCGTAAGCTGCAATGTCAGTTTCCTTTGGTAACGACAATGAAGGCGCTTGCTCATTCATCATGAAGTCTAGAATCACCTTCTTAAAATATGGGTCTGAAATCGCTTCTGACACATACTTATAACCACTCAAGTATCCCAAGTAAGCAAGAAGTGAGTGACTACCATTTAGCATGCGTAGCTTCATCTCTTCAAAAGGTACGACATCATCGACAAATTGCGCACCCACTTCATCCCAATTTGGTCGACCAATTACAAACTTATCTTCTATTACCCATTGTCGAAAAGGTTCACAAGCGATGGCACATGGATCCGAGTAGCCGATAGCTGTTTCTATATAAGATAAGCTTTCTTTACTCGCCGCTGGAACTATACGGTCAACCATAGTGTTTGGGAATGTGACATTAGCCTCTATCCAAGAATACAACTCCAAGTCGACCAATTTTGCAAAACTAAGAATAGCCGACTTCGCTACTTCTCCATTGTTTTGAATATTGTCGCAAGACAATACGGTGAACGCATTAATATTCCTTTCTTTTCTGAGTCTTAAACCTTCAACGATATAACCGATGGCGGATATTGGACGAGAAGGTGAGTCGAGATCGAGCTGGATAAGACGGTTGTTAACATCAAGACAACCAGTACTTGGTTCAATGCAATAGCCTTTTTCTGTGATAGTCATTGAGACTATACGAATGTTTGGATTCGCAATTTTTTCGATGATAGTCGACTGACCGTCTAGATCTGGATGTAAGGATTGAGTGATTGCCTTTGATATTTTTATTTGTTCGCTTGTCGCACCTCTCTCCAAAACAGTGTAGCAATGACCTTGCTCTCTTAACTGCTGAATAAGCGATTGTGAACCAAATAAGTTAACGGAACAGATCGTCCAGTTAGACTTTTTATTGTCTAACAATTCGCTTGTATATAGAGCTTGATGAGCTCGATGAAAAGCCCCTAATCCAATATGAACAATTCTCTGCTCTTCTTTTAAGTGTTGATTTAAAACATTTTTATTCATATTCCTGCACTCTTGCTCCAATTTTTTAAATCAGACGGCTATAAAAATTACCATTAGAGAGTAACATTCATTTGTATTATTTAAACAGCATATCATCAGAGATTTATTTTTTTGTGAGAGGCGTCAACCAATTGGTAGACCAATTTTGACAGCCAATATCTAGGGGCGATATAAAAGAAAGCGAAAGGTGTTTAGTTTTTAAATATCACGGTTAGGGCTCATTATGAATATCGATATACTTATAGTTATAGGCTACTTCGTTTTCCTCCTCGGAGTAGGTTGGATGTTTCGATCAGCAACGTCATCGACAAGTGATTACTTTAGGGGGGGAGGCAAAATGTTGTGGTGGATGGTTGGGTCCACAGCATTTCTTCAAGCACTGAGTGCTATGACGTTTACTGGCGTAATGGGAAAAGCTCTTGATGTTGGCTTATCCATATCTGTTATCTTTTTTGCGAATGCTCTCGGTTACTTTTGTAACTACTTATTCTTTGCTGCAAGAGCTCGACAAATGCGAGTTATCAGCCCAATCCAAGGCATTCGCAAACGTTTTGGTCCTGTTAGTGAGCAAGTTGTAACGTGGGCGACAGTACCGTCGAGTGTACTTCAGGCTGCCCTATGGCTGAATGCATTAGCGATCTTTGCAAGTGCGGTATTTAATATCCCAATTGAAACAACGATAGTTGCTGCAGGTATGGTTGTACTTCTTATGTCTTTGGTCGGCGGAAGTTGGGCTGTAGTTGCGTCAGACTTTATACAGATGATCATCATTACTGTTGTTACCTTCATAGCGACAATCGTAGCGATATACAAATCTGGTGGTGTAACACCAATCCTAGAAGCGGGTTTGCCTGATCAAGGTTTTGTTGGAGAAGGGTATAGCTATACCTATTTATTTGTTGGCTGGTTTATCTGTATTTTCATCAAACAGTTCTTCAGTACAAACAATATGATTGATTCTTACCGCTATATTGCAGCAAAAGATACTAATAATGCACGTAAAGCGGCAATCCTGGCGTGTTGTCTAATGGCGTTTGGGCCTTTCATTTGGTTCCTTCCTGCTTGGTATGTAAGCGGAAATTACCCAGATATGTCTACATGGGGCCTCGATGTTCTAGGCAAAGATATTTCTAATGCCACCTATTTTGTCTTCGTTCGTAACGAGATGCCGGTTGGGATGGTTGGCTTGATGATGTCAGCTATGTTTGCTGCAACCATGTCGTCAATGGACTCAGCATTAAATAGAAATGCCGGCATATTCATTAAAAACGTTTATGAACCTTATATGGCAAAAGACAAATCAGATAAATCGATCTTGTTTGCAAGTAAAGTTTCTACCGTGGTATTCGGCTTGTTGATTATTGTTTGTGGCTTGTTCATGAGCAAACTGCAAGATTTTGGTCTATTTGATGCACTTATGATGGTGAGTACTCTTGTCGCGTTCCCTGTGCTTATTCCTTCACTGCTTTGTTTCTTTATCAAGAAGACTCCAGATTGGTCATGTTGGGCAACCATTGCAGTAGGCGCTTGTGTTTCAGCCGTTATTGCTTCAACAAATGCACCAATGATCGAAAGCCTGTTTAATTTATCTGAACCATTGTCTAGTCGTGAATTCGCTGAAATGAAATCGATAACCATGGGCGTAACAGGGCACATTATTATCACAGGTGGTTTCTTCTTGCTGACTCAACTTTTCTATAAAGAGCCAACAGGTAAGCGTGCTGAAGAAATCGCAGAGTTCTTTAGTAATGCAGAAACTCCAGTAATTGTCGAAGATTCGCCTCAAAGCTTCGAAGCTGATAGACAACAGTACATTTTACTTGGTCGAGTGTTATTGGCGACAAGTGCCGCGCTTCTTCTATTAACGCTGATACCAAACCCTATGTGGGGAAGAATGTTATTTGTATTAATGGCAGCGATTGTCGGGTTTATATCTTGGCTATTACTACGAGCTGGTAAGTTAAATGATGTAAAACTAAAAGCTTACACTGTCTAATTAAATAAAATATCAGATGAAGCCTTAATAAGGCTTCATCAAAAAATTAATAATAGGTAATAACTTATGAAGCAAACTTGGCGATGGTATGGTCCAAATGATATTGTAACGCTTAATGATATTCGTCAGGCTGGGGCAACAGGAATCGTAACGGCATTACATCATATTAAGAATGGTGACATATGGCCTAAAGAAGAAATACTAAAACGTAAAAAGTTAATAGAAGAAAATTCACTTACATGGGAAGTTGTCGAAAGTATCCCTGTTCATGAAGATATCAAGACTCAAGCTGGAAACTTCATTCAATGGATAGAGCACTATAAGCAATCTATTATCAATTTATCTGAATGCGGAGTTGATACAGTTTGCTATAACTTTATGCCAGTTCTTGATTGGACGAGAACAGATTTAGAGTATGTACTCCCAGATGGCTCAAAAGCATTAAGGTTTGACCATATTGACTTTGCTGTTTTTGAGCTATGCATACTAGAACGAGAAGGTGCACATGAAGAGTATTCAAAAGCAGACATTGCACTTGCTCGAACTCGTTTTTCTAACATGCCTGATGACAAAATTGCACAGCTAACATCGAATATCATTGCTGGTCTACCTGGTGCGGAAGAAGGCTATACTCTTCAGCAGTTTAGAGAGCAATTGGATCAGTACCAACACATTGATGGTAATAAGTTACGTGAACATTTAGTTTACTTCCTAAACGAAATCACCCCAGTGTGTGAAGAATATGGCGTGAAGTTGGCGATTCACCCTGATGATCCACCACGCCCAATTCTTGGTTTACCGCGAGTGGTATCTACGATTGAAGATATCGAATTCTTGGCGCATCGTGTACCGAGCAAAATGAACGGTATTACTATGTGTACCGGGTCTTATGGTGTGCGAGACGATAACGATCTTGTGAAGATGATTGAAACTTTTGGTGATCGAATTTATTTCACGCATCTACGTTCAACAAAGCGCGAAGAAGAACCCGGCAACTTCCATGAAGCAGCTCATCTCAATGGTGATGTTGATATGTATGAAGTGATATTTGCACTTCTTAAAGAAGAAAATCGTCGTACTAATAATGGACAAAGTGATTTAATTCCAATGCGGCCTGATCATGGTCACCAAATTATTGACGACTTAAATAAAAAAACAAACCCAGGGTATTCTTGCATAGGCCGTTTAAAAGGCTTAGCTGAGATTCGCGGTGTCGAGTATGCATTGACTCGGTCTCATTTTAATTAATGTATTTTCAATTCGATATTGGTTTTCAAAATTAAGCTAACCCAGGAATATTATCGGCTTAGCTTATTTAGTGTCAGTGAAAATATTGATAATCAATGAGGGAAGTCGTTACTGTTACTTCCCTTTATTTATAGGTGATGATGTGTCAGTTCAACAAAAATTTGGCGGTGAACTTTCGGATGAGGAATTTAGAAAATTCACCCTATATACAACACAAAGTAATAATAAACATGATGACGAGTCGAGAGCTAAAATCTTAGGCTTCACCAACAATAATGTTCGAGTTGCTCCAGGAGCTATCGTTCGCATTGGTGAAAACCAAATCGGAACACGAAGTTATATAGGCCTATACAGTTACATCAATGGTGATGTGGAGGTTGGTGAAGACGTTTTGGTAGGGCCACATGTTTCTGTCGTTGCGTCTAATCATGTATTTGACCCGACTACAGAGAGCTTTAGTGGTCGTAGTGATTTGGAAAGCGGAAAGGTCACAATCGAAAAGGGTGTTTGGTTGACATCTGGTGTTGTTGTCACTCCAGGAGTGAGCATCGGAAAATGTTCACTGATTTGTGCTAATTCGGTAGTGACATCCAATGTGCCCCCATATTCGATTTTTGCAGGGACCCCAGCGAAGCAAATTGGTCATATTGATGCAGACACAGGGCGTTATCATTGGTCGAAATAGAGGAGTAACACATGCTACAACTAGAAAGAACGCATGATTTCCAAGTTTTTTTGTCGCCTTGTAACGAAATTTCCTCAGTCAATCCCCCAAGTTTCAATTGGCCTCAAGGAGAGTATGGTTCTGCGTATAACATCGAACTTGAAGACAAAGACGGTGAGCAAAAATGGGATTGGAAATCGGTGCAGTCTCCTTTACAACCGACATTTCAGTTACCTCAAGGCAGCTATCGCTGGAGGGTGACTTGCCTTAACACTCTAGCGAAATCTGATTGGATTGTTTTTGAAATCACGACGGAGTCAGAAGACTACTTGGCACCGGACGCTATGTCATTATTCTCACTGTGTGCTAATAAAGACCAGTTTATGATGTATCTCGATGAAGATATTGACGCAGTCAGCAATACTTCATTAAGTGCAAGAGACAAGTTACGCAATAGTGTTGAACTCACCGATATCGACGAGATTTTATATTCTAATCATTATCGCCGTGGTAATGAAGAAGGGAAGCGTACAGCTATCGCTAACGTAAGACGTTGGATTGATCGCGATCTTATCGCACTAACATTACTATATAAGGTGTGGGGTGATGAGGAGGCAGGACATAAGGCATGCCAAATTTTATTGCGCTTATCCGAGTGGAGCCCTGAAGGCCCGGCGTCACTGTTAAGGCCTTGCACGTGGGGAGATGAAATTGGCCTGTCAATGACGCGAAATTTGTATCTTGCCTATCATTGGTTGTCTCCATTGTTGACGACCGACGAATGTTCATTCGTCAGGCCGCTCTTAATTCGATATGCCTATCAAATGGAAGAGCGCTTAGAGCAAGATAAGTTTAAACAGTACCCGGGACATTCACATACATCGCGTTTGCCTGCTTACTTAGGCGTTGCTGCCCTTGTGTTACACAAAGAGTTTGAAATTAAAACTTGTGAACGTTGGCTTAATTACGCCTTAATGATTTACCGAGGTGTGTTGCCTTTCTATGGCGGAAAAGATGGCAGTTGGGTTGAGGGGCCTTTTTATTCTTCTTCCTATACCAAGTGGCACCATCCGTTTTTCTTGTCGGTTGAGCGTTTAAGTGGCTTTTCTTTCTATAATCACCCGTTTTATAAGAATTACGTTAAGTTTGCTTTGGACTTTGTGGCGAATAACGATCGAATTCATCCCTTTGGTGATGGCTTCTGGTGTAAGAGAGAAGGTAAAGAGTGGCCTGGTTTCTTTGCGCAAAATCCACTCAGAATATATGCACCACGGTATGGTTGTACGAAGTCGATATTAGAGTCCAAGAAGTTAGAGTCCAATATTGAGACTTACAAGCTCCATTTATTAGATATAGTACCGACGTATCCGCAGTTACGATTTGAAAAATCGGGTCAACATTCAACCGTTTCTAATACGTTAATGACTTCAAATGAGGCTCTTGCTTCTGACGAGACTGCTCATTGTGTGAACCCTGAGTCGAACAACATTTACTATTCATACGCGGGGTTAGGTAAAACTACCCACAGTAAAATGTCGGTGTACTACCGAGCAAGTAAGTTTGGCAATAGTTCTCATCGCCATGCTGATCAAGGGAATGTTGCATTAGTCGATGATGGCGTTAATGTTCTTACTCCGAGTGGCAGCTATGGCTATAGGTTTGGTAGCAAACATCATAGTTTATGGACTCGAACGACGCAGGCGCATAATTTACCCTTATTTGGTGGTGTCAATTTAGACGATAACGTTACCAACGCGACTGAAGGTCAGAAGATAGATTGCGCAACAGCTCAAGCAACAGTAATCACTCGAATTGATAGCAATGAGTTTCAATGTGTCGTTCTAGATCTCGCGAATGCTTATGAGAGTTGTGAGTCGTTTGTGCGAACAATAATACAAGTTGCAGATAACGGGGTCGTTATTGTCGACAACATTAGGCTATCTGAACCCAAATCGATGCAATGGCGAGCCCATACCCCGCTCGAAGTTGTTATTAAGGGGGGGAGTGTTGATTTGCACCATGAACAAGAAACTTATTATCTTGGAATGATGAGTGATCCTTCTTGTGCAGTTAAGTTAACAAGTGAAATTGATGACGGTGATGGTTTCAAAGGGAATGTTGAATCTGACGCTCAGAAAGATATTAAACATCTAGAATGGTTCATACAAGAACAGCAGCAACATCAAGTGGTTATGAGTTGCTTAAAACAACCAATAGATTACGTGTTAACTGACGAAAATACTTTGATACTTGCCCATGCGGGCCAGTCTTTTAAGCTCAATGTAGAAACTGGTGAGGAGATCACTCAGTAAAAATCAGGTGACATAAGTATTTATGTCACCTATTTTCTAAAGATTGTCTTTTGATGTCGCGATAGCGGGAATGGAGTTAAACAGATAACCATCAAAATTAGGGTCGGTAAAATCAGAAAGCTCTAAAAGCCTAATCTTCACATGTTCTAGATGTTGCCACATCGCTTGCTTGGCTTCGATTGGGTTTTTGCGTCTCATCGCTAGCAAAATAGCAGCGTGATCATCTAACCACTCTTTCCTATAGTCTTGGATCTCGATATGTGTATGCAGTGTCTTCCACATAGGGCTAGACTCACGACGTTCCCACGATTCCTTTAGAATATCGACCAGCACAGAATTCTGTGTCGCTTCAGCAATACACTGATGGAACATTCTGTCACCAACCGGATTCTGGACATTATTTTCAATTTCGCGGCGCTCAATTTCTAGAGCTTCACGCATTTTTTCGATATCAGCAGGGGTCGCTTGTGTTGCAGCAAACTCAGCAATACTGCTTTCCAATAACTGTCTTGCTTGAAGCATTTCAAAAGGACCTACATCTTCATTTTGTGCCACTGTTGATGTAGTCGGTAAGTTAACGATGTACACTCCCGAGCCTTTCTTTACTTCAACGAGTCCCTCAAGTTCCAGCATGATGATTGCTTCTCTAACCACAGCTCTGCTCACGGATAGACGCTCAGCAATATCTCGCTCGGGCGGTAAACGACTTCCAATCGGGTAAAGACCATCAGATAGTTCTTTTCTCAAGATAAGACCGAGGGTTTGATAAGGGCGTTTGGGTTCGAAGTTGATCATGGAAATGCAGTGTACCTTTGGATCTGTGGTTTGAATTGAAAGTTTTCGCTAACTCGAAAGTCATTGTAAACGCTTATAAATGTCAATTCGAGTAAAAACCTAACTAATCCAGCTCTCATTGTATCAAAGCGTAACGGTTCGTTGTGGTCACTTTTATGTACATGAACAAAAGGTTATCAACTTCGATATTAAACTTTCAAAAGCCATACAAGTAACGCGCTCATAGTTTTGAAGTGAGATTAAGCGTGTTGCGTATAATCTTGAGTTTTTGATCAATAGCACAAGCCGTGAATAACCGCTATGTTCAATAGAGTTATATCACCTAACAAGTTGATATTGATAATAAACAACGGTGCTTGTAAAAATACAGATATAAACTTCAAGCCTAATCTGATTGAGAGCAAAAGGAACAACATGCACTACGACGTATTCAATGGAGATGCAGACGGCATCATCGCTTTACTGCAACTGCGCTTAAATGAGCCGAAAGAAAGTGTGCTGATCACTGGTGTAAAGCGTGATATCAAATTGGTCTCTCAAGTGGCCTCTGAACTCGCTGAGCAGGGCGATCAAGCGGATGTTGCGTCTGTTACGGTCCTAGATGTATCGATGGAGAAGAACCTTCCGGCTTTACACTCGTTACTTGAGGCCAACGTTGAAGTGTTCTATTGCGACCACCATCGCACAGGCGATATACCTCAGTCTAAGCATCTTGAGACTCTAGTTAATACGGCACCTGAATGTTGCACCAGTTTGTTGATAAATCAGAAGTTAAAGGGTGAGTATGTTGCGTGGGCCATTGCTGCTGCCTTTGGTGATAATTTAAAAGCGGTAGCTTCACAATTAGCGTTAGAAAATGGCTTTGACCAATCCCAAACTGATTTCTTGGAAGAGCTGGGTACTCTAGTCAATTACAACGGCTACGGCTCGTCACTGAATGATTTACACTTTACTCCAATCAAGCTTTACCATGCTCTCTACCAATATCCGAATCCGTTCGCTCTCCTAGATGATAAAGACTCAGTTTTCTATCGTCTTCGTACAGCTTATCAAAATGACAACCAACACTTATCAAACCTAGTACCTATATATGAGAGTGAAGTCGCGCGTGTGTTTGAATTGCCAAGTGAGACTTGGGCAAGGCGCATTAGTGGTGTCTTTGGCAATGAAATCGTTAATCAAGACCCACACCGTGCACAAGCGGTGTTAACTAAAAACCAAGATGGCGAATCTTATACTGTGAGTTTGAGAGCGCCGTTATCAAATAGAATCGGTGCAGACGAAATTTGTTCTAGTTTTGATACGGGTGGTGGAAGAAAAGCAGCAGCGGGTATCAATCAACTCAATGAAGAAAACAAAGTGAATTTTATTTCGTCAATTGAGATTTATTATTCATCTTTGGGAAAATGTATCGATAGTTAACTCTCGATCTGACAACTGAAAATATAATAATTGTCACCTACATCTTTGGTTGTTCGTGTGCACATCTAGCATACGTACAGCTAATAGACCTAATCAATTTTCGTGATGTCACTCGCAATGATAAATCTCCGTTAGGCCAGTAAATACGAGGGTTTCTAGACCTTTTACTCTTATTCTCAGCCCAGCGTGTCCACTTTGCTATTTTTACATATTCATCTTAATTACCCGAGTGAATTAAGATTCTAGATCTATTTGTCTTGTCAATGGTTCATCCCGATAAATCAATGTTTTAGCATTTTAATTTGAATGAAAAGTCAAAATCATATTGATTCTTATATTCAATCTGTGACTTAAAATCACAAGTTAAATCAAAGGTCATCTTTTCTTATAAATTCCATTACTTGTCTATAAATATTCATGGCTAAAATGAATTGATTCGGTTGTGATGGGCACAGCTGTTGAGTAAGGGAATGGAATTGATGTTGAAACGTAAAGCTCTGCAATTAGCAGTATCGGTCGGAATGGCCGCAATGTCTGGCGCTGTTTATGCGAATGGTTCAGACATGACGAATCCAGATTCTGGTGTCGTAGTCGGTTATTGGCACAACTGGTGTGATGGTGGTGGTTACCAAGGTGGCAATGCGCCATGTGTGACATTGGATGAAGTGAACCCAATGTACAACATCGTGAATGTGTCGTTCATGAAAGTGTACGATGTGGCGGATGGTCGAATCCCAACTTTTAAACTGGACCCAACCATTGGGCTGTCAGAACAACAATTTATTGACCAAATCTCAGAACTTAACAAGCAAGGTCGTTCTGTCCTGTTAGCGCTAGGTGGTGCAGATGCACACGTAGAATTAGAAACAGGTGATGAAAGAGCCTTTGCTGATGAGATTATTCGTCTGACTGAGCGTTACGGTTTTGATGGTCTGGATATCGATCTGGAGCAAGCAGCGGTGACCGCAGCCAACAACCAAACTGTCATTCCTGATGCGTTAAAACTGGTGAAAGACCATTACCGTACTGAAGGTAAAAACTTCCTTATTACCATGGCACCTGAGTTTCCTTACCTGACGTCTGGTGGTAAATACGTACCTTACATCGACAATCTAGAAGGTTACTACGACTGGATTAACCCTCAGTTTTACAACCAAGGTGGCGATGGTATCTGGGTTGATGGTGTCGGTTGGATTGCTCAAAATAATGATGAATTGAAAGAAGAGTTCATCTACTACATCTCTGATTCTCTAATCAACGGTACTCGTGGCTTCCACAAGATCCTACACGACAAGCTCGTGTTTGGTATCCCTTCAAGCATTGATGCCGCTGCGACGGGTTTCGTTCAAGATCCTCAAGACTTATACGACGCGTTCGAGACCTTAACGACTCAAGGGCAACCTCTGCGCGGTGTGATGACTTGGTCTATCAACTGGGACATGGGCACTAATAAGAACGGCCAGCAATACAACGAACAGTTCATCAAAGATTACGGCCCGTTTGTCCATGGACAAGTGACACCACCACCGGTTGAAGGCGAGCCAGTACTGAAAGGTGTTGAAAATACGCGTGTGCTTCATGGGACTACATTTGACCCAATGGAAGGCGTAACAGCAACAGACAAAGAAGACGGCGATTTAACGTCTTCAATCGATGTTGATGGATATGTTGAAACAGCGGTAATCGGCACTTATGTTCTGACTTACCGAGTGAAAGACAGCGACGATAACGAAACCACCAAAGCAAGAACAGTAGAAGTTTACAGCCAAAAACCAGTCTTCGATGGCGTATCTGATGCAACAGTAATACTTGGTACTGCATTCGACCCAATGGCTGGTGTAACGGCGAATGATGCAGAAGATGGTGACCTAACCAGTTCTATTACACACACTGGCAGTGTCGATGTGAATGAAATAGGCAACTACTCGCTTGTTTATAGTGTGACAGACAGTGCTCATCAAACCGTCACTGCCGAACGTAAAGTGTCTGTGACTGACGGCTCTAACTGTGCAGCAGCATGGGATGCCGACACAGTTTATGTTGAAGGCGATCAAGTATCACATGATGGCTCAACATGGGGAGCTGGCTGGTACACTCGTGGCGAAGAGCCGGGAACGACAGGTGAGTGGGGCGTTTGGAGAAAGGTTTCAGATTCTTCCTGCGGTGGTAACCCTGATCCAGGTGCAGATCCTGAACTTCAAGTTTCGGGCCTTCAGTCTGAATACGCACCTGATAACGGTAATGTCCGCTTGGATCTGACGCTGACGTCAAACGAAGCAATGGATGTGACCGCAATGGTGCTCAACAGTGCAGGTACTGTGGTTGAACAGACTAAAGTCAACCTTGTCGATAGCCAAACAATCACCATCGTTTTAAATGATGTTACCGAAGGGCAATATGCACTTGAAGTGGTTGGTACAGCATCGGATGGCGAAATGGTGATGGTCGACAATACGTTCGCGATTAAAGAGGGCGGCGGTACAACACCACCTCCAGGTGATTACCCTCCGTATGAAGCAGGTACCAACTACGAAGCGGGCGATATTGTTGTGGGCAGTGACAATGGTTTATACGAATGTAAGCCTTGGCCATACACGGCTTGGTGTGCAAGCGCATCTTACGCTCCTGCAGAAAGCCAATACTGGCAAGATGCTTGGACAAAGCTGTAAGTTAAGTTAATTGTGCGTACTAGAAACTAGAAACTAGAAACTAGAAACTAGAAACTAGAAACTAGAAACTAGAAACGTAAACGATCAAAGAGAGGCCATGTGCCTCTCTTTTTTTGTTGTCACACATAATGGCTAAGTCGATAGGGGACTTTGTTTTAGATCAAAATAAGAGTGATTATCAATTGTATTACTTGTTCCAAAGTTGCACTATGCGCTCACTGAATTTTCAAATTTGTGAATATGTAAATAATGAATCTAGCGCAAGTCGACCTCAACCTCTTAGTCATCTTAAAGCACCTTTTAGAAGAAAAGCATGTGTCCAATACGGCGTTAGCGCTTGATATGAGCCAGCCAACGGTGAGTCGTTCGCTGCAAAAACTGCGCACTGTATTTAACGATGATTTGTTGGTGAGAGCGGCTTATGGCTATGAATTAACGCCAAAAGCGGAAGCGATTAAACAAGATCTTAACTCTGTACTTACGCGCTTGGAAAAGCTGGTTCACGGAGACGTATTTGAACCTGAGACTAGTGATAATACTGTTCGCTTTTTTGGCTTGGTTCCTCAGGTTTCACACTTGTTGCCAAAAGTAGTGGCGCAAATTCGAAAACAAGCACCGAATATGGTTGTCGACATCGACTCGATCCCTAAACGTCACTTCGAACCTTTGCTGTCGGGCGATGCGCACTTCGTGTTGTCAACACATGAGCCGTTAAGCTCTGAGCAGAACCTGTATCGAATGTTCGTGATCAGTCGCGATTACCGTCTGTTAATGAGCAAAGACCATCCGCTGGCAGACAAAGAGATCACGGTCGATGATTTACTTAACAGCCAACTAGGTCAGATTTCGCTACAAGGGGACAAGAAACTCTCCATTGAAAATCGCTTTAAAGATTTAGGCTTAATTGATAAGCAGCGCCAGCTATCGATCCCAATTCAGCTGTCCAACTTCAACATTGCTGCGGATATCGCTGAGACGACCGACATCATCTTCCACTTGCCAACACCGTTTGCTATACAAGCGGCCAAGCAACGTGACTTAATTTGTAAACGTGTGCCGAAAGCGATCAGAAGCCCGTCAGAAGATGTGTACCTTTACTGGCATAAACGTTTCCACAATGATCCTATGTGTCGATGGGTTCGCAATCTATTTAAAGAGATATACACCTGATTTATCTGGGTGGTGAATGTGATTTTAATAGTGCTATTGAAATGAATATGTCTTTGTTCTGTTATTTGAAAGGTGAATAGCGAGAATCAATTTTTGGTATGAAACTTTCGTTGATAAGAATGGTACTAGGTTGTTTAATGCAAACCATTATCATTACCAATCACATATAAGAATGAATATCATGTCTGAGAGATCCCTTTTGATTCGCAAACCTCTTTTGGTTCGTAAACCCCTTTCGATCGCAGTCGCTGTTATTTGTACGTCACTTTCGGCTAACGTGTTAGCGCAAGAAGAAGCACAAGCGACCGATGAACAAATGGTGGTTACGGCAACTCGTACTGAGATGGCACTAAAACAAGCACCAGCTTCAATGTCGGTTATCACCGCTCAAGATATCGAAGACAGCCCTGGTATTACCTTGGCTGACATCGTTGCTGAATCAACGAGTGTTGAGTCTGACTTCGATAGCACACGTGCTGGCCGTCAAATGATCTCTATTCGTGGTATGGATTCTGATTACACGCTTATCATGGTCAATGGCCGTCGTTTAAGCTCAGCAAGCGCCATCATCCGTGGTAACGATTTCGACCTTTCTACCATTCCTGCTGATTCAATCGAGCGTGTTGAAATCATCCGTGGCCCAATGTCTGCACTTTACGGTTCAGATGGCATGGGCGGCACAATCAACATCATCACCAAAGCTCCGGAAAATGATTGGAGTTCAACGCTAAGCATGGACACTTCTTCACCGTTAGATGGTGATGGGGGGGAAGAGTACTCGATGGGCTTCACGACCTCTGGGGCTCTAATTGAAGATGAGTTGTTTGCACGCGTTTCTGTGAACCAAACTAGTCGCAATGCGTGGCAGCCATACTCTGGTACACACAGCTCTGGTTACGAACGTTCAGATGTTACGGCTTTAGAAGAACGTGACACATTAAGCTTACTCGCAAGCCTGACTTGGAATGCGACAGACAATCAAACGATCGACTTTGATTTTGGTTACAGCGACGACGAACGTGAATCAGCGGCAGAAAGCGCAAAATCGGTTATTGAGTCAGACACTCGCGTAGTTCGCAACAGCCAAGCGATTACACACAGTGGTTTCTGGAGTTGGGGTGATACTCAAGTGCGTTACTCTCGCGAGAACGTGACCGATAACGATGCGGCTGATCTAGGCAACAATTTCAGCAGCGATATCGAAGAGCTAACTCAAATTGTTGAAGCATCTGCGACCACTTACCTTGGCGACAGCCACACGCTTACGTTTGGTATGGATTACCAGTTAAGTGAATTAACTAACAAAGAAAACCTATCCAGCGGAACATCTGAAGCGTATCAAGGCGCGTTGTTTGTTCAAGACCAATGGGTAATGACGGACAAACTAACCGCAACGATCGGTGGCCGTCTGGATAAACACGAATTGTACGGTGAAGAGTTTAGCCCGCGCGTATATCTAGTTCATCAAACGACCAATGACCTCATCATCAAAGGTGGTGTAGGCAAAGCGTTCAAAGCACCAACATTGACTCAAAACCAATCTGATTACACAGTATCAAGCTGTAAGGGTGGGTGTGCGTTGGTGGGTAATGAAGACCTAAACCCAGAAACCAGCATCAACTACGAACTTGCGACGGTATACACGCAACCACGTTGGAATGTAGAAGCGGCGTTATTCCGTAACGAAATTAATGACCTTATCGAAAGAACACAAGGTTACTGCCCGCAAGGTGGTGATTGGAACGAAAGTGCTCTTCAATGTGAAAACCCTGACGGTACACCAACGGGGGATTTAGGCGCGAAGACGTACCAAAACGTGTCTGAAGCCATTATTCAAGGTGTTGAGTTGGGCGGTATGTACCAAATCTCGGATGAATGGGCGATGTCTGGTAACTACACTTACTTGGATACAGAAGATAAATCGACAGGTGAACAACTTCTTGAGCGTTACAAGCATTCTGGCTTTGTTAAGCTTAACTGGAGCCCAACTTATGACCTAAGCACTTTTGTGAGTGCGCGTTACCGTGGCGAACGTCAGATTGACAGTGACCTAACTCAAGATGCTTACACAACATTGAACATTGGTACGGTTTACAACTTGAATGATTCTGTGCGACTACGTGCAGGTATCTCAAACCTAACGGACGAGTCAGTATCGGAAGAGTTAGAGTACATTGGTTATGTGGAAGAGCCACGTACTTACTATGTAGGTATGACTGCAGATTTCTAATTTGGTATGAGTGATTTTACTCGCTAAATTGATAAGCAATAAGACAAAGAACCCACACTGGCTGGATACTCTATAAAGAGATTGGCGAGTGTGGGTTCTTTTAATTTGGGTGCTCGTAACTAGAGTGAGCATAGGTGTCGAAAAGTGTTAGCTTTTTACACAAGTGATCAAAGCATTGCCTGACAAGTTATCCCATGGAAGTAACTTATCGTAATCGTGTTCAAAGATATGAACCTCGAAGTAGGGCTTCAGTATTTCAATCAACTCTTTAAACGAAAACGCGACCATAGGGTGTTCATCATTCCAAATTTGCGTTTCACCCGCCGTCGTCTTTTCAATACTTAACTTTAACGCTTGCTTGCTACCTTCACCTGAGTAATACCAACCTGAACGAAAGGTGAAATCATCTTGTTCTTGGTTGGCCGTATGTCGAACAAACAAGTCGTTGCTGATTTTCTCTTTGTCGACTACGTTGAAGCAGAACACACCTTCGGGTTTCAAGGCTCGGTGCACACTTGCAATGCACTCTTTTAGTTTATCGAGACCGTCGTTGTAATGGATTGAATATAAGAAACAGGTGATCAAGTCGAGTGGCTCAGAGACTTCAAAGTTACTCATGTTCTGCACTGAGAAGTTAGCTTCAGGGCAACGAACTTGAGCGATATCGAGCATCGGTTTATTCAGATCAAGGCCATTACTTTGATAGCCGTAATCAATAAAATGACGAACGTGTGGTCCTGTGCCACATCCAAGGTCTAGGTGAGTTATTCCTTTATTTCCAAAAATCTGATGTAGCCTACGAACGCAGTCACTCTGCGCTTGGTAGTCAATATCGACACACATTAAATCATAGTAACCGGATAGGTCGGTATAGAGTGCGTTGGCGGACATGTTTGCCTGCAGCATAAGCTGAAAAAATTGGGGTGGCGCATAGTAAACTAGAACCTAAAAATAACAAGAAAATCTTGGGTCAATTGACAGGCTTAAATGACCTTTTCTTGATGCTTAGCAATTGTTTCATGAACCACACTCTACACATGCACCTACGTGGTTTACCGAGACTCTATTTTTTCCGTTTGATTTAGCACGATAGAGCGCGTCATCTGTAACTCGAATCAACGTATTGAGGGAGTTACTGGTACGAACGATGCAGCTGTCGGTAATGCCAATACTGACGCTTGATTGAAACTTGGTGCGATTGAACCCAAAGAATTGACGAGTTCGAAACTCTTCGCAAATACGTTCACCCACCACGCGTGCTTGAGAATCTGCAGTATCGAGGGCGGACGCGTGAGTCGTGCGCTTTTTTGGGAAAAAGACGATAAATTCTTCGCCACCCCAACGTCCAACCACGCCGTTCAAGGCTTTAACGTGCTTCTTAATGGTATTCGCGAGGGTGCGAATTACATCGTCACCAACACTGTGCCCAAATTGGTCGTTAATCTTTTTGAAGTCATCAATATCAAACAGTAGGCAAGACATCTCGGTTTGTTCTTTTAACGGCTTTTTTAACCAATCGTAAATGGCACTGCGGTTGAACACCTGCGTTAAGTCGTCGTGAAGTGCGCGGTGCATGAGTTCTTGTTCCAATATCACCTTATCGGAAACGTCTTCTACTACCACTTGAATGGCTTTCTCGCCTTCCCAGTTGATGATGTTGTCGTAGATATTGAAGTGCTTTTTATTGCCATCAAAACATTGGTTTTCAACCACCGAACTGAAGCTTGGCGTATCACCGGCAAGAATACTCTGGCTACGTCTCATGGCGTTGATACGATTGTCCGGCGGAATAATTGAAATGATGGAATCCATGGCAAGCACATCTTCTATTGATTTGGCGCCTTGCATTTCGACCCACGCTTGATTGACCATAAGCGGTTTGAAGTTTCGATGTACGAGCACGCCTTGTTTAGAGCTATTGAGCAGAGCTCGATACATCTGATCTTTTTCTTTATGGCGTCGCTCTGCGGCGATGACAGACGTGATATCAATGAGCATGACGCGAAGTGCAGGGCGATTATTGACCATAATGCATTGAGCGAGGCTGAACAATGAGAGGAAATTTCCTTTCACGGGGACATCTGTATAGATCTTACCGTTTTGCAATTGGCCTTTAATCGCAGAAAGGTAACGTTCACGGACTGAGCCGTGATAATGCTTGGGTACTAGTGAGTAGACAAAATTGACGTTGTTTAAAAGAGCTTCGCGGGTATCGTAACCGAAGATTTTGGCGATGTTTTGGTCGACATCGATGACACGGTGATCTTGCAGTGTAATGTAGCCCTGTGCAGAATCGAAATTCTGGCAAGGTATGGCTGTGGTTAAATCTAATTGGATACTCATATTGACCTGACTACTTATCCTCTCACCGGAAACAGGTGCTTTTTATTAATGGTGGTGTCGTGAATAGATTTTGATTGCTGTATATCGGCAAAGTCTTTAAACACGCAGCACGACAAATGTCGCGAGACTATGTAAGTAAAGTATGATATTCGTAATCTTTCGAGGGTAGCGTAATTTTACTGTATCTAAAACGGATTAAGAAATTATTAAGGATAATTAAAGGGTTATGGAAATAAAAATTGATGACTTGTCGGGTGGCGAAGTGATTGGACTACTGGAAGAGCACTTAGCTGACATGTATGCAACATCGCCACCAGAAAGTGTTCATGCGCTTGATCTTGATGGACTCAAGTCGCCAGAGATAACGTTTTTTAGCGCTTGGAAAGACAGCCAGTTATTGGGATGCGTCGCGATTAAAGAGCTGGATACTCAACATGCTGAACTTAAATCAATGAGAACCACTCAGCTTGCTCGAAACTCTGGTGTGGCTAGTCAACTTTTACAACACGTTTTAGATACAGCCAGCGCTCGTCAATATCGACAAATCAGCTTAGAGACCGGTTCTGAAGACTACTTTAAACCTGCCCGCAACTTATACGAGAAGTTTGGCTTTGGTTACTGTGAACCTTTTGCCGATTATGAGTTAGATCCTTACAGCCAGTTTATGAGTATCGAACTGGGTTAGTAGAAGCTTAAAAGAAAAAAGGTTGCCGAAAGCAACCTTTTTTAATTATGAATCAATAGGTAACGATAATGGTTAAAACGTTAGCGAGTTTCTAGCTCTGCAAATATCGCTTCAGCATCGACCACGCTTCCTGAGATAGAAAGTGTGCTGAACGGAACCAAATCTTCCGGGCTCGATGGCTTTTTAACAAGTAGCTCAGGGTAGACTTTTGCATCGCCCATTAACATCGCTTTGAGCTCTTTGACTGACAAATCAGGGTAGCGTGACCAGACCAATGCCGCGACACCGGAAACCACTGGCGCAGCCATACTTGTACCACTTTTCGAACCGTACTTGTTCCCCGGAGTGGTTGATAAAATGCGGTATCCTGGCGCAAACACATCAACCGTTTTCTGACCGAAGTTACTGAAACTTGCGACTAAGGTTTCGTCGGCGTATTTCGCTGATGCACCCACATCTAACCATGTTGAGATAGGCTTTGAACGGTAGTGCTTCGCATAGCGGTTTGGAAAGCTTGGTTTGATGTCATTATCATTGCGACTGTTTCCAGCAGAGTGGACAATTAGCACACCTTTACGCGCTGCATAGCGGAACGCGTGGTCGACGATGTACTTACGTGGCGAGTAGCTTTTTCCGAAGCTCATGTTAATGACCTTAGCACCATTATCGACGGCATAGCGCACTGCGTTAGC
Source organism: Vibrio sp. FE10 (assembly GCF_030297155.1). Classification (NCBI taxonomy): domain Bacteria; kingdom Pseudomonadati; phylum Pseudomonadota; class Gammaproteobacteria; order Vibrionales; family Vibrionaceae; genus Vibrio; species Vibrio apostichopi. Next base: position 1,754,047 of record NZ_AP028067.1, read on the forward strand.
AATGTCTTTGTCTCGCTCATCGCCATTTGGCACCATACGTACCGCCATGATCTGAGCATGATCCGCCACACCATCAATACCAATAAAATTGCCACGTTCAGCTGCGATGATTCCAGCGACATGTGTACCGTGCGAACCGACAGGGCCTTTTACATCGTTGTTGCCGTAGCCTTTTTCCCAAGGGTTAGAAATGTCATCCCAAACAATATCGCCACGCGTATCGAGTTCTAGATTAAGATGGAAGTCTAGAGAGTCTTGATAGCGACTGCGACGAGATTCCAGATATTCAAAGGAGTACCATGAATCAAATACACTCAAAAGCCCTTCAGCAGCGGTTACAACGCTAGCGTTCTCACTATCTAATAGTGTTTTTAAACCGTTGGTAGAAAAGTCTTTTTGATCGACGAACTGAAGAATCTGTTCTTTGAACTCATTGGCTTGGTCAGTTGCTGTCGTTACGCGATTCAACGCATCTTGGTCGTCTTTTAGAGACGACAAGTAATCGGATTCAACGCCTTGATAGTACTTGCGTTTCTTACGCGGAATCCAATGTCCGTTCTCTTTTAACTCAAGGTATTTTTTGTATTCTCTAGTGACCTCTAGCGTGTCTTGGTCAACGTTAATGCCTAACGAGTTACCCAAAAAGTTCCAGCCGTGGACATCATCGATGTAACCATTGCCATCATCGTCAATTCCGTTGTCTGGGATCTCGTCTTCATTGGTCCAAAGCTTGTTCTTGAGGTCTTCGTGTTCAACGTCGACACCTGAATCAAGAACGGCAACGATGACAGGTTGTGGTTGAAGAGGGGGCATCAAGTAGTCGTATACCACATCAGAACCCACACCCTGAATTCTTGTGTAGCTTGCCGTTAAGTTAAACCAATCACCGCGCTGTTCATCAGCGTTGCTCATCATTCTCATCGAGAAAAATGAAGGTTGAATAGTTTCTCGCGTGTAATCCTCAACAATTGTCCCTTTTACATCTTGGATGAAAGGTGAGTTGGCAGGTTGTGGCTCTGGGCTACTCTCATTCAGAGTTGTAGCTGATACGTGGGTCGAAGCCATAATAGCCAAAGCAAGCGTGGTGAGTCTTTGTCCGTGATTCATGTGTGTTGCATCCTTATCATTGTGCGACTAAATAGTTGTGCGACTAAAACTGACTCCTTAGTGAAGCTTTTTGAAAGCACGTAGTCAGTTCTGTGAGAGGGAAATGCCCGCTCAAAAAGCAATCAAAAGGTAATATGCAATCAGACTTGTATCATTCGTTTGATCAATGAAATGGTAGGAAGATCTCACTGTGATCGATTTTAAACTCTCAAAGTTTGAGCTAAATTCTATTAATAAAACCAACATTTATAAAATTAAGAATTGAAATTAAAGATGTTTAAAATCAATTGATTAGTTTGTTAATAGGTAATTTAAGGGCGAGGGTTATTAGTCTCAAAATGAGTGGGAGTGAGTCCCTGATATATTCGTAACTCGGTTACTCGATAGGTCAAATACACACGTGAAGTGTCGTTGATAGACAATATATTCACTTGTTAACAATATGATAAATGGGCAATATTGTGTACTTATCATCTTAGTCATTACTTTTAAGACCTTTCTCATGACGACTTATTTTGCTGGTTTCTCTTTGGGGCTTTCGCTGATTCTTGCGATTGGTTCTCAAAATGCGTTTGTTTTAAAGCAAGGCCTAAAGAATCAACACGTTTTGGCGGTTTGTGCCGTGTGTGCTATTTCCGATGCGCTGTTGATTAGCTTTGGTGTGACAGGCTTTGGCGCCATCGTTAAACAGTTTCCACAAATTGAGCAATTTGCTCGTTTTGGCGGAGCGGTCTTTTTAGGTGTTTACTCTTTCTTAAGTTTTCGGTCGGCATTCACTGAAAATCACGCTCTAGAAACAAGTGTAGAAACGAAAGATTCGTTAACTAAAGCGATAGCTATGTGCTTGGCGTTTACTTGGTTAAACCCACACGTTTATTTGGATACGGTTGTTCTATTGGGTTCCATCTCAACGCAATACCAACCGAATCAAATGTTGTTTGGTGCAGGGGCAGTGTCGGCATCGTTTGTGTTCTTCTTTTCGCTTGGTTATGGGGCTCGATTCTTGGCACCATTATTTAAGAACCCACGAGCATGGAAGGTGTTGGAGTTTGTCGTCGGAGTGATCATGGCGTCGATTGCGATATCTCTGATCGTTTAGCCACTCGTATTTAGGCATTCAAACTTACTGCTTAAAGTGACTGCCTTTAGTTACTTCAGTATTTAATTATTTCTAGAAATAACGAATTAAATTTCGTCTTTTTAATTTGGTGTTCGTCTTAAGGGTGTAAACAGAAATTAATGACCTAATTCGGAGTCGAAAATGATTAAATTGATTAGCTTTAAAAACTGCCCATTTGTTCAACGTGTTATGGATTCGCTCGTCATGAAAAAAGTACCGTTTGAAATTGAATATATTGAACTAAACGACAAGCCACAGTGGTTCTTGGATATTTCGCCAAACGGTCAAGTGCCAGTCCTAGTAACAGAAAATGACACTGTACTTTTTGAGTCTGATGCGATTGTTGAATACCTAGATGATAAATATGCGCCTATTGAAGAAGTGACTTCCGAGCAAAAAGCATTAGACCGTGCTTGGTCTTATCAAGCGAGCAAACATTACATGCCACAATGCGGCACGATGGGAAGTAAAGACAAAGAAACCTTTGAAACACGTTTGGCGAACCTTCAAAAAGCCTTTCTGAAAGCCGAAAACAAATTAGGCGACACCGAATTTTTCAAAGGTGATTACATCTCTAACGTTGATATCGCTTGGCTACCATTATTACACCGAGCATCGGTGATCAAAGTGCGTTCAGGTTTTGATATGTTGGAAGGTTTCCCTAAAGTACAGAAGTGGCAAACGGCTTTGATTGAATCGGGTTTGATGGAGAAAACTGTGCCTCAAGATTTTGTAGAGAAATTTAGTGGCTTCTATCTGACCAATACTTATTTAGCGAGTCTCGCTGAAACGCGTTAATAATGTATTCATAAATTGAAATATATTTTAATAGCAGGCTGTTCTAAATAATATATCTCAAGAAAATAAAACTCGTTCTATTTTCGAATAGTGTGAGTTTTTTAATTTAATGAGCCGGATTATTAAAGGAAATGCTATTTCCTATGAGTTGTAATAGACCGAAATAAACAGATTTAAATTAATGGTTTAGGGTGTTACTGACCATGTTATTAATGGTCGTTATATCGTGAGGCTATGTCCAGAATACTTAATGAAATTATTTTGTCTCATAATTAAGACTTATTGAATATCCCCAATTGTTCGTTTGATGAACACAAAATGTTGTGATAATTTCTCATTCACTCCGTAAATGAACAGTGTTTTATTGTTCATTGAGAGTGATTGAAATAAATTATTTTAAACGGTGGTGTAACAGTTCGGGGTGGTGTTGGAATACTACCAAAGACAGCGTAACGCTACTGTAGGACAAACTAAAAAGGGTATTTACATGCTTAAATCAACATTTCTATTGGGCCTAGTTGGCTTGGTTTCACTTCCTACTTTTGCTGCTGGTATTGAAGGCGGTCCATACATTGGTGCTGGCCTTGGCGTATATCAAGATTCAGACACGGATGGCGGTGGTAATTTAGACGCAGAAAGCATGGGATATAGCCTTTACGGTGGTTATCAGTTCAACCGTATCGTAGGCATCGAGCTTGGTTACACAGATTATGCTGACTACGAAGCGTTCGGTACTAAGGTACTTTCACCTACGTCTTTTTCTGTTGCAGCAAACGTAGGTTACACCTTCGACAATTCAATTCGTCCGTTCGTAACAGCGGGTCTGAGCTACGTTGACCTTAATTCAAAGGGTTCGAGCTATATTGATGATGATTCTGGTGCTGGTTTTCACTTCGGTGTTGGTGTTGAATACACACCAGTTGAGAACCTAACGTTACGTCTGATCTCGCAAGCGGACGCGGTAAATGTCGAGTTCTTCGATAACCGAGGTAATAGATTAGCGAGTCGCGATGTTGCGTTCAGCACAGTAACACTGGGTGCTTCGTACAACTTCTAATTGCTTAGCATTTGAATTATAGATATAGCCCATGTTGTCGAGCGATAACGTGGGCTTTTTTATCGGGCAATGGATTCGCAAATTATGGGGCAATAGGTTCGTAAATATGGCCATAATGTGTAGAATCCTATTTTTGCCAAAATCGAGAAATACAGATGTCTGAACCAATCCAACAGCAAATCGGAAATATCGCATTAGTCGTAGAGAACTATGATGATGCGATTGAGTTCTATACCAAGAAGCTTCAATTCACTCTGATCGAAGACACCAATCTAGGTGGTGGGAAACGTTGGGTACAGGTATCTCCTCCGAATTCAAACGGAACCAACCTATTACTGGCTCAAGCGAGTAATGAAGAGCAAAAACTGTCGATTGGTAATCAAACTGGTGGCCGTGTTTTTCTTTTTCTTCAAACTAATGACTTTTGGCGTGACTATGAGTTGATGAAAACCAATGGCGTTGTATTCAATGAAGAGCCACGAGTAGAAGAGTATGGGACTGTGGTTGTGTTCCAAGATCTCTACGGCAATAAGTGGGACTTACTTCAGTTAAATCGCCCGAACCATTAAGTTCCAAGTTAACTAGATTCGCACATCAAAACCGCTCTAACTTTGAGCGGTTTTTTTATATAAAAATACCAATTGATGGCACGTTGAACACGAATCCTCCAAAGCCCGAAATTAGTTGTTTTTCACAAGCTTATAAAAGGGGAAATAATGCTAACTCATTTGGTAGTTGATCGGTATTTTGGTAAATTAAAGCTATTACCGACTTCCAGTGAGCAACAATGAAGATTCTTCACACGTCCGATTGGCACCTTGGCCAAAACTTCTACAATAAAAGCCGTAAGAATGAACACGAGCGGTTCTTACAATGGTTACTTGAGCAAGTTACTGAGCACAACATCGACGCGATAATTGTTGCTGGCGATATTTTCGATACCAGTACGCCACCAAGTTATGCTCGCGAGATGTATAACAAGTTTGTCGTCGACTCGAATAAGATCGGCTGCCAATTGGTGTTATTGGGCGGCAATCATGATTCAGTGTCTGTGCTTAAAGAAACTCAGCAATTACTGAAGTACATGGGTGCCGACGTGATTCCCAATACCAATGAAGAATATGCGACTCAGGTTGTCGAACTCAAAGGTAAAACCGGCGACGTAGAAGCGCTGGTGTGCGCGATTCCGTTTATTCGCCCTCGCGATGTGTTGACCAGCCAAGCCGGTGTCACTGGTGTTGAGCGTCAAAAGCAATTAGGTGACGCGATTAAACAGCACTATCAAAGTGTTTATGATGCCGCTGTTGCAAAGCGTGCGACGTTTGAAAACAGTGACAACATGCCAATCATCGCAACGGGTCACTTAACCGCAATGGGCGTGAAGCAGTCTGATTCTGTACGTGATATCTATGTCGGTAATCTCGATGGTTTTGCCGCTGATGGTTTTCCTAATGCGGACTATATTGCCCTTGGTCATATCCATCGCCCACAAGTTGTCGCGAAACGTGAATACATTCGTTATTGCGGTTCACCCATTCCGCTCAGTTTTGACGAGCTGAAATCTCAAAAGCAGGTCTGTGTGGTTGAGTTTGTCGAAGGCGAACGCACCATTTCACAACTGGCTGTTCCAACATTCCAACCCCTTGCTGAAATCAAAGGCGATTTGAACGAAATCGAGTCGCAATTGAACCAGTACATTGGTGTGGAAGAAGGGCAAAACGTGTGGCTGTCGATAGAAGTGCAAGCACAAGATTATCTGTCTGATTTACAGGAGCGGATGCAAGCGCTAACGGAAGGCTTGAATGTCGAAGTGCTTCAATTGAGAAGGGCGAGAGAGCGACGCAATCAAGGGTTAGAGCAAGAGTCTGCTGAAACCTTATCTGAGTTAACTCCGATGGATGTGTTTGAAAAACGTATCGCCTTAGAAGAGTTTGAAACGGATTCTGAAAAAGCACGCTTAGAGCGCATGACCGTGAAGTTCAAGCAAGTGATGGAAGAAGTCTCTTACGGCGCTGATACTGATAGCTATGGTGCTGATAGTCGAGAAGAAATAGAAGCACCAAAAGGGACGGGTGAGTAACGAGTATGAAGATTTTAAGCCTAGAATTTGAAAACCTAAACTCTTTGAAAGGTCGTTGGAAGCTCGACTTTACTCAGTCACCGTTTGCAGAAAATGGCCTGTTTGCTATTACTGGCCCTACGGGTGCGGGTAAGACAACAATTCTTGATGCGATCTGTTTGGCACTGTTCCATCGTACACCGCGTTTGAAAAGTATCGCCAAAGGTACCAATGAGCTAATGACGCGTGGCACAGGTGAGTGTTTCGCTGAGATTGAATTTGAAGTGAAGGGTAAAACTTACCGTTCTAATTTCCATCATAAGAGAGCACGCGGAAAACATGATGGTGCGCTTCAGACACCAACCTGTGAATTTGCAGATGCTGATAGTGATGCTGTATTAGAAACGCAGCTCATGAAGAAAATTAAGATGGTTGAGACCGTGACCGGTTTGGACTTCTCGCGATTCACTAAATCTATCATGCTGTCGCAAGGTGAGTTTGCTGCTTTCTTGAATGCCAACGCTAACGACCGTGCCGAGTTATTGGAAGAGCTTACGGGTACCGAAGTTTATAGTCTGATTTCAGAGCGCATTTACGATCACTTTAAGTCGAGCGAAGAATCACTTAACCACCTTAAAGCCAAGGCTGAGGGTGTAAGCTTACTTTCTGAAGAGCAGATTCAAGAGCTGACCAAAGAACATGGCCATCTAGAGTCTGAACAGAAACGTTTGGCTGAACAACTGACTGAGTGGAACGCACATTTAGGCTGGTGGAAAGATGTCGGTAAAGCCGAACAGGTTATTACGGTAAGCAATCACGACTTAAAAACGGCGCAAGAAAGCCTTGCTGAAAACCAACCATCGTTAGATCGTTTAGCGAATAGCGAGCCTGCTGAAAAACTGCGTCCGCTTCATAAAGATTTAAAGCGTTGTGGCCAAGACGTTGTGACGACTCAAGCTAACCTTGAAAGCAGTACCAAGCGATTAGCTGAGCGAGATACAGAAAAAAACGCGGCACAACAGAGCGTTAATAACCACATCAAGTTGGTTGAAGTCGCTAAACAAGAACAGCAAGATCAAGAGAGGATCATTGAGCAAGTTCGACCGTTAGACAACCAAATTGCGATGTTGAAAGACAAGCAAGTAGCGGCTTCTAAAACGTTAACTACGCTTAATCAACAACAGGTTGAGAGAAGTCAGCTGCAAGTTTCTTTGAATCAAACTGTTGAATCGATTAAGCAGCAAGAAAAGATCGCTGCACAATATTTAGCGGCTAACCAAGCTGATAGCTTGCTTGAAAAGTATCTGGGTCAATGGCAAATCAAGGTCACTCAGGTTCGAGATCTTGAACGTCAATACACTGAACTTTTAAATAGTGTTCAAGCTTCACAGCGCACGATGGCCACTCAGCAAGCAGCGTTACAAGCAGCTAAAGACTCTAAATTGGCACAAGATAAAGCACTCACAGAGTTAGTCTCTGCAGAGAACCAAGCTAAACAGCGGTGGGATACTTTGCAGCAACAAGCTAATGAACATACCCTTAACGCACAAAAAGAGGTGCTTGAGTATTGGAGCCGTAATACCAATACTCTGGCGGATATTAATCGTGGCTTTATTCAGGCAACTCAGCGCATAACATCCAAATCTGTCGAGTTGCAGACCAATACTCAACTTAGTGAAAAGCTCACAAAAGAGCGTGAAGTGCTGGTGGAGCGTTATCAGAACAATAAGATATCGTTAGAGCGTTTGACTCGCCTAATTGACCAAGAGGGTGAATTAGCGAAGTATCGCGCGGCGTTGAAGCCAGATTCAGAATGCCCACTGTGTGGTTCAACCGAGCATACTGTTGAGCAATCTCAAGATATCGCTGATCTCGTGGCACAAAAAGATCGAGAAGAGCAAGAGTTAGCCGTTATTCAAAAAGATGGTACCGAGCACCGCCAACACTTGGATTCATTGGTGCCTATCATCAACGGCCTCAACGATGAAATTCAGCGTACTCAATCAGACATCGAACAAGCCAAAGTGAATTGGGCAAACCTTGTTGCCAAGCTAGAGCAAAGCCATGCAACTTTGGCTACTCAGAATTGTTCACTCAATATCTATCTGCCAAATGTCGAAGGGTTAGGCAATAGCGATGTTGTGCAGTTGTTCGTTGATGCTTGTGAGCAGCAGCTTAACAACACGATCGTACTCCTGCGCAATATGGCTGATGCAAAAAATGCCTACCTTGATGCAGAGAAGCAGCGCGCAGCAACCGCGATGATTGTTGAGAAAGCTCTATCCAATCTAGAACTTGCAGAACAACGACTTACAGATCTTTCCACACAAACGAACGCATTGAATGATCAGGCCGCTAAATGTGCGCAAGCGAAAGAATCTGAGTGGCAAGGGCTAAGAGAAAGCATTATTCAAACATCGATTGAAGCGCCTGAGTTAGCGCATATCGATGCTTGGTTTGCTCAAAAGCTTGAAGCTTCTAATACTTGGTTAACCACAAAACAGCAGCATGATGGGTTAGATAAGCAGTTGATTAGCCAACATGCTGAGTTGAAAGCACTCGATGACAAGTTAGAAGCCTTAGCTAAAGATATCACGGTGGCGAATCAAGAGGTTGAGTCACTGTCGAAAGAGCTGGAGGCTGTTACCGAATCTAGAACGCAGCTGTTTGGTACACAAGATATTCAAATCGCAGCCAACACCATGAAACAAAAAGTGATGGATACCGTCAGCGCACACGATGCCGCTCAAACGGCGTTTAACCGTTGTGAACTCGAGCACCGAACAGAACAGACGAAACACACCAGTTACAGTGACGAGTTAGTAGCGAAACAGACAGCTCTGACTGAAGTGACGTCGCTTTGGACTCAAACATTAGCGATAAGTCCATTTGCTACCGAAGATGAATTTGAGTCGGCACTGTTGGATGAAACCGTGACAGGGCAACTGCAAAGCCTTAAGAAAACGCTGGAAGAGGCGATGGTTAGTGCCCAAGCTCGTTTGAATTCAGCCAACGCGAATTTAGTCGAACTTAAAGGCTATGACAAAGCGGAAGTTTGGCAACAACTTCCACAACAAGAAGTAGAACAAGCCGTGACTGACTGTTCCAATGCACAGCAAAGTCATGCTACGCAAATTGGTGCGATTTCTGCAAACTTGGAAACGGATCGCCAGAACCGCAGTAATCAACAAGACTTGTTCAAACAGATCGAAGTACAACAACTTGAGTTTGATGACATCTCACGTCTTAATTCATTGATTGGCTCTAGAAATGGCGACAAGTTCCGTAAGTTTGCTCAAGGGTTAACGCTAGAGAACTTGGTGTACTTGGCCAACAAGCAATTGCAACGTCTACACGGTCGTTACGAGCTGAAACGTAAAGCCGATGACGGGTTAGAACTGCAGGTGTTGGATACGTGGCAGGGCGATGTGATGCGCGATACCAAGACATTATCCGGTGGTGAAAGCTTCCTGGTGAGTTTGGCGTTGGCACTCGCGCTATCTGATCTTGTGAGTCACAAAACCAGTATTGATTCACTGTTCTTGGATGAAGGTTTCGGCACGCTAGACAGCGATACATTGGACATCGCACTTAACGCGCTCGATAACCTGAATGCATCAGGTAAGATGATTGGCGTCATCAGCCACGTTGAAGCACTGAAAGAGCGTGTGCCTGTGCAACTTAAAGTGACAAAACATTCAGGCCTTGGCGTGAGTGAGATGGAGAAGCAGTACAAAGTCGTTGCTTAATTGGATTAAGCTGACTGAGTTGAATTTGAGCAGAGTAATTTCAGATAAAGCTGAATCCGTTTGGATAAAGCAGATCCCCGACTCAGTCGTTCCTCCTTCTCGAGGATGACGGAGTCGGGGGCTGTTATTAATCACACCTCCGTCACTCCCTCAAGTTAGGAACGATTAGAATAATCGCCGTCATCCCCTAAAGCGAGGAACGAGCGCAATAGGGAATCTCTTCCTAGCGAACAGGTTAATGGACTCATCGACAAGGAAGCGGTCATGCATAAGAAACCACATCTACCCACCAAGACATGTCCCGTTTGCCTCAAACCATTCTCATGGCGTAAAAAATGGCAACGTTGTTGGGAAGAGGTGATTTATTGCTCTGAACGCTGTCGTCGCCATAAGACAAAACCCACATAATCTCCCTTCATTTAAGAATCTATTGAGAATAACCACTCATTTAACGAGTTAATATTTTATCTGTCAGGTAACTCATGTATAAAGACGACATGAAGATACCTAAAAGAATACAGCCTTTAGTTGACGATGGTTTAGTCGACGAGGTGAAAAGCCAACTAATGAGTGGCAAAGAAGCGTCAGTGTACATAGTACGCTGTGGTGATACGATCCGTTGTGCCAAGGTGTACAAGGAAATAAGCCAGCGTAGCTTTAAAAAAGCAACGGCATATCGAGAAGGGCGAAAGGTCCGCAATAGCCGCCGCGCTAGAGCGATGGAAAAAGGCTCTGGTTTCGGTCGTGAGCAACAAGAAAAAGTATGGCAAAGCGCAGAAGTGGATGCCTTGTATAAGCTGGCAGAAGCAGGCGTTCGCGTACCTGTCCCTTATGGCTGCTTTGATGGCGTACTGCTGATGGAGTTGGTCACTGATGACGAAGGTTATGTCGCTCCAAGATTGAACGATGTGGTGATGCCGCCTGAACAAGCGATTGAAGATCACGCGGTGATGATGACTTATGTCGTTAAGATGCTTTGCGTTGGTCTAATTCATGGCGACTTGTCTGAATTCAACGTATTGGTTGATGAATACGGCCCTGTGATTATCGATTTACCGCAAGCGGTTGACGCTTCTGCGAACAACAATGCCGAGTGGATGCTGACTCGTGATGTGAATAATATCCGTGACTATTATGCGCAGTTTGCCCCTGAACTGGCGAACACTGAGTACGCTAAGGAAATGTGGGCACTGTTTGAGAAAGGTGATTTGAAGCCTGACAGCAAACTAACGGGTGAGTTTACCGAAAGTGACGCATTGGCGGATATTGATGCCATAATGCAAGAAATTGACGCAGCCCGCGCTGAAGAGCAAAGCCGACGCGAGCGTGTTAAGGAAGAAAAAGAAGGTGTCGACGAGAGTAAGTTCAACTGGGCTGAGTAGCGGTAATAGTAATAGTAATAGAAACAGTAATGATCAGTTTTGAACCTTAGTTGAGTCCTCAGAGTGCCCTTCGTTGAAACGACATCTTTAGTTTCAACCAACAGCTTCGAGCTAACGACTAAACCCAACAGAGTCACAGCTTTGTTGGGTTTTCTATTTTTTACCACTTACCAAAAATTCTAACGAAGTTATCGATCGTTTTTCCCATTAGGGTGACCTGTTAGTTACTACGATTGGTATTATTTACTACGAGTGGTGTTACTCATTACCAAGTCAATTGCTCACCATCATACGCGTAGAAATGACCGCTTTTATCCGGCGTAGCCGTTCGAATGATGTCCACTAATTGATGAGCTACATAACTAGACTCGAACAACTTACCTTGCGGTACATTGGTCTGAAAGGGCTTAGATAAAGCCGTGTCGGTTGTACCAGGGTGTAGCGCTAACACCGTGCCTTTCTTCAATGTGCGTTGCCATTCAATCGACATGGTTTTGATGAACATGTTTAGTGCGGCTTTGGATGAGCGATAGCTATACCATCCACCCAAACGGTTGTCTGAAATACTGCCGACTTTGGCCGATACCACTGCAAATTTTGGATTGTCGCTGGCTTTAAGAATCGGCGTGAAGTGTTTGGCCAGTAACAAGCTGGGTAGGGTGTTTACCGAGATGTTTTTCAGGAAGAATTCCGGGTCGATAGAGGACAGGTTCTTTTCCGGCCCCAGGTCCGGTGTATGAAGCATACCCACGCAATTTATTAACCAATCCAATCGCTCGAATTGAGTGCTTAGCCGCTCAATATCAGCTTCTTTAGTGGCATCGACTTGGTGCCAGTTCAAACGGTTATCTTCCAATTCCGGTCGTTGTGAGTGATAAGTCGCGTCGACATGGACATCGAGAAAATCAAAGCGAGACAGCTCAGACAATAGGTGCTTAACCACGGCGAAACCAATACCGCCGCTGCCACCAATGACCAATATGTGTAATCTGAGTTGTTCCACCATTATAAGTTCTCCAAGTTAGTCAGTCGTTGTTCTGCGGTGTCGAGTATCGCTTGCTGGTCTTGCTCATCCATATTGTCCCAAGAGCGATAAAGCATCCCCATTCGAGGGTTACGATTTAAGGCCTCGCGATGTTTATTCATAAAGCGCCAGTACAAGCTGTTGAATGGACAAGAACTCTCGCCACTGCGCTCTTTAATTTGATAATGACAGCCTTTGCAGTAATCACTCATGCGATTAATGTAAGAACCGCTGGCAGAGTATGGTTTGGTTCCGACGATCCCGCCATCGGCAAAAAGTGCCATACCTCGCGTATTCGGCATTTCGACCCACTCAATCGCATCAACATAAATACCAAGGTACCAATTGTCGACTTGGTCGGGCGAAATCCCTGTGATTAAACAGAAGTTACCGGTGATCATGAGTCTTTGAATATGATGCGCATAAGCAAACTCTAGGGATTGATCAATCGCGTGCTTCATGCAATTCATTTTGGTTTGTCCATCCCAAAAGTAATGAGGCAACTGTCGGTCTGCTGAATAGTGGTTTTTATTGGCGTAAGTAGGCATGTTCGCCCAATAAACGCCACGTATATACTCTCTCCAACCTAGAATTTGGCGTATGAACCCTTCGACTTGTGCGATGTCTATAGCGGGTGCGTTTGGCTTAGAAGAAGCCTGATAAGCCGACAGTGCTGAATCAATCACTTCTTGGGGGCTTAGCAATTTGCTGTTCAACGAAAAAGAGAGGCGACTGTGATACAAACTCCACTTTGAATCGTGCTCGGTCGTCATCGCGTCTTGGAACTGACCAAACAACGGCAAACAGACTTGGCAGAAGTGAGCAAGCAGAGACAGGCTTTGCGCTCGATTGACTGGCCATAATAACTGGTCGCCAACTTCACCAATAGTTTGTACTTGATGATGCTCTATACGTTTTAAAATCGCAGAAATGTCGTTGGCAAACATCAATGGTTGCGGCAAGTTCTCGATGTCTTGCTTCTTTAGTTTCTTACGATTGTTTGCATCGTAATTCCATTTCCCACCAACTGGTTTGCCATCGTCGAGCAGGATGTCGAAACGCTTTCTCATTCGACGATAGAAGTGTTCCATCATGATGTGTTTGTCTTTCGGAAACTGGGCTTCAATCTCGTCAAACGGAAAAAGGAAGTGCTCGGAATCGCTACAACCTTTTGTTACTCCAATTAACTTCAGTTTTGCGAGTTGTTGGAGAAGTCGATACTCATCTGGTCGTTGGTATTCAAATTTTTCAGCAGCAAACTCGTGTACATAGTGTTGCAATAGCGCATCGAGGTTTTCAAATTGAGTCGTGTCATCAAGAGTTAGGTGGAGTACCTGATGACCTTGTTGTTTGAGTTCGTCGGCAAAATAGCCCATCGCCGAGAAAAAAGCGGCCACCTTTTGGATGTGCGATGCAACGTAGCCCGTCTCTTGCTTGAGTTCGGCAATGATATAAATGACGTCATCATCAACCTGTTGAAACCAAGAGTGCTCGATATTGAGTTGGTCGCCTAAGACAAGGCGCACGGTTTTGAAGTTCATAACACATCCTGATTGTTGTTTAAGACAGGTTTGTTGCTGGTCGTATTCCACTTGTTGATAAAGATGTGGTCTGGGTCATACATATCGGTCTGCATAGCCAAGTTGAAATGGTGTGATTTAGGTTGTGCTTGGTTAGCATTCTTTTGCTTGTTGGTTTGAGCGCTTACCGGAGGTCTTAACTCTCCTGCAATATACGCCCAGTGACCCCAATTTGATGCCACGTCATAATCGATGAGTTGGCTCTCAAAATAGGCTGCACCGTGCCTCCAGTCGATCCCCAATTCGAAGATCAAACAGCTAGCGGCTAGTTGCCTTCCACGATTAGACATATAGCCTGTTTCGTTAAGTTGGCGCATGCAGGCATCGACAATCGGGTAGTTGGTATTGCCACTTTTCCATTTGGCGAAATTAAAGTTCGACGTTGCCGAGGAGTTGGGGCTGTAGAGTTCACGGTTTGCATAATCACCGAACAACGACGAGCCCAGCGATAAGCACTTCCAATAGAAATATTCGCGCCACAACAACTCAAAGTAGATCCAATAGGTTGAATCGTTACTGCCATGTTCGGCTTCGAACTGTTTCAAATGGCGATAAATCGTTTTAGGCGAAACGCAGCCGAGTGCCAACCACGGCGAGAGCTTGGTTGAGTTTTCGATGCCGTCAAATGCGTTTCGAGTCTGTTTGTAGTTAAGGGCGTAATCATGTGAAAAGTAGTTGTTTAAATGCGCTAGTCCTGCATCTTCTCCACCCAAATAATCGCTTGTTACTGCGCTTTCGTCAGTTGGTGAACTGAATAGTGGGATTGTCGATGTTGGTTCAGGTGTCGCTATTGGTGTCGCTGCTGGCGGAAGGCGTGAAATAACCGTCTCATCGCTATTAACGTCCGGGTGTTCGACTAGCTTTCTAAACTTGGTAAACGAGCTCGGGACTTTCGATAATTTAAACGGCAGCTCATGTAAGTCAAACAAGGTGGAGTGATGTGGCAAGCGTGTTATTAATTCAGGGTGACGGCTGTGTACTGTATGAATCAATTGTCGCTCGTCGTAACCACAATGTGCATTGGCGAAAAAGTGGGTAATTTGTTGTGTAGCAATGATTTGGCTAAGTGTTTGCTCGGCAGTGTCGGGTGCTAGATGGTTACTGCGGATCACAACCAGTTGCTGTCCAAGCTTCACTAAATTCGATTCTAGATTGGCAATCGATTGTGAAATAAAGGTTTGGCGATGCGCGCCATAAATGCGTTCTTGTGCGTAATCAGCAGAGAAACGAGACAGTGTGGGTTCGACAATAACGCAAACGAGCTCATCGACCACCTGCGCGGCGTGGTGAAGCAACTGATTGTCGTTGATTCTTAAGTCGTTTGTGAAAAGATAGAGACCAATCTTTTTCATTGCTTACACTCGTGAATTGTTAATTATTAGACGCTTACGAGTTGATAAGCCGACAAGATCACAAATGATTTCAGCAAGTCAGTGATAGTTGGATTGAGGTAAATAGGAAGATTGACTAGGGGATGTAAGCCAACCAATAATACCGATAGAGGTTGGCTCTTTGTAAGTGCAAACAGCTATGTTTTAGGAGCCGGGAGCCGGGAGCCTTTAGAAGCTTTAGTCCACAGACGCAGTTAGTCAACAGAAGCAGTTAGTCCATAGGAACGACGAGTATGTCGACAGAGGAAGAGTCTATCAATTGCTTCGAGTGTGAGATGATCTTGTGCCAAAAATCATGATGATGACCGCAAAGCATTAGGTCAATGTTGTGCGCTTTTACCGTGTCTTTGAGTTTGTCATTCAAATCACCCGTACCCACAAAGATATGTTGAATCGGCTGGTTAGCGTAAGCCTCAAACTCTCTTAAGTGTTTTATGGCGTCTTCATTGACAGGCAGGTCATCATTACTTTTTTGAATATCAACGAGTTCTGGGTAAATTTCTCCGTGAGTACCGTCGATATAAACAAATGAAAGTTCCGTTTCTAGTTTGTTCGCGAAGAAGGTTGCTCTATCAATGAGTATTTTCGAGTCATCAGACATTTCAAGTGCGACCAGAATATGTCGGTATTCCATAATTAAAGCCTCTTGTTATTAGTGATGTTATAAGCATAGTTTCTCTCTAAGTAAATGATATCGAAGAGGTCTCATATTGCGTAAAATCGTCATTCAAAGATCTTCTAAGTACTCTCGTATTTATATCGCTTTGATTGATAAGAAATTTACAAAAGGTTGTTATAGTGACTTCAGTCCGAGCTTTAGGCTTTTCGTCATTAGATAAGTTCGACAGTTCAACGCGCCATTAACGAAGAGGCATCAATGACAGCATTACTTACCATTCCCACTCGCACATTAGGCTTTGATTACGATATTGAGATCAGTGATTGGTCGCAAAAGCTCGTGGGCTTTCATGTGTTTGAAGATGGTAGACGTCCGCTCGATGGTGGTATTGGTTTAAGCCTCAATCTCGTTGAACAGTTTGATGTAAATGGTCGTTGGTTAGATTCGTTGCCTGCTCGTTATCGTGAAATCACCGATGATTTTCCAGAGTATCAATATCAAATGCTCTGGTTAGCTGCCAACACTTATGAAGCGGCGCAACTGCTTGAATTAAGGCCGGTTATTTTGGCGTTAATCTGCATGAAACACAGTGTCGATAACAAAAAAGCGTTGGAACTGAGTCGTTTAGGGCAAAAGAAGATCTTAGCTAAACTCGGCTTAGACGGCAGTAAAGCGACGCTCAAGTTTATCGACAAGTTAGAGCTTCATTACAACGTCGGTGATGAGCTTGACCACATTGTTAGAATTCTCGAACCGCTACAAAGGCGTGTGCTCAAATTCAAACATTACTCTAAAGTAGGTTACACGGCGCTGCGTTTGGATCAGGTTCATCCGTTTTTAACCGGCAGTCGATTAGGCATTGCGATGGTTGAAGAGGGCAGGCTCAATGCCCCTTCAAAAATGGCCATGTTCCAAGATGCGATTTTACTAGGTCAAGATTTGGAGATGGATGACCCACTGCGCGCTATCACGAGTCAAAACTCCTTTGCTATGTTTGAACAACTGCATGATAGATGGACAGAGCAGCGTCAACTGAGAAGGTTAGAGGGAAATCGCCCTGTGGACATGGACATCCCTTATCCAGTTCCTTTACTCGGTAACGACAACATTCATCCGCTGACTGATTACTACGACCTTGAACAAGAGGGCGTGGAACAAAAACATTGTATTGGTGTTTATCATAATAGAATCATGAGCGACCGCTATGTGGTATTTCGCATGCTCAAACCTCAGCGCTTAACCATTGGCCTGCGTCGTGTTCCGAGCAAAGCCTTTCCGTTTGAAATTGATCAGATTTGTGGGAAACGAAATGCCCCGCCATCTGAGTCTGCTCGCCAAGTCATTCATGATTGGTTAGAAGTGAGTAAGCAAAAGTATCCGAAGCAATAGCTGTGAAGTAGAAGGAATAACAGGATGTTTCAACAAGGTGATTTATGCCCGCATTGTGGTTTGATTATTGTTATGCCAACAGATTTGCAAGCGGAGTGCTTGGGTTGCGGCGAAGAGATCAATCAAGATCCTGATGAAGAACATTATGAGGAAGAGGAATAACCACCTTCTTATCACAAGGGAACAGGTTCGATATCGTTATACTTAGTAGAGGTTATAACCCACTACTAATATATTCCACGCAGCACGAGTATTTGAAAAGGAATTTTAAATGCAGAGAGTCGTATTCAGACAATGTGAACAACACTCACCATACTGGCAGCAACTCGAACGACTTTTCCAAAGCGCATGGTCGGATTTCGACTTTAAGGCTTCATATTCCGACGAAGCCAATCTAGATAACCCCCAGTTACCACCTGTAATTGTTGTGCTACGAGATAATGTCGTCATCGGTGGGTTAGCGTATTCCCATTTTCAAGAACCTCATCAAGTAAGAGACGTGGTTTGGGTCAATGCTGTTTATGTTGATTCCCAGTGGCGTGGTCAAGGTATTGCGAGTGAATTGATTAAACGCGCAGTCGCGCAAATGCCAGAATACTATCGATCTCAACCTCAATCCTCGAAAGATTCAACGTCTAAGTTGTACGCCTACACCAATATTGCACCTTTGTACCTTTCTCTCGGTTGGTCAATTGTCGATATTGAAACCGACCCAGAACATCACGTGATGAGAGTTTCGTTTTAGGTTAAAACAAAATAGTCGCTATGTATCTGCCGAGTAGTCACACACCGTCAGGTATGCGTTCTGTTGTGCTAAGTAGTCGTATTGGCAAATTATACTCTCCGATTTATTGCCCTTTGAATCATGACTCTCTGAATCCGAAATTTGCGAAGTAATATCTTTGGACAGTTCGAACTGAACTGTGTCATTGTCGATTGCGAACAATCTTGCCGAGTTAAAATTTAGTCCTCTTCTAGCAAAGCGAGCCAATGCTTTGTAAATAGACTCCTTAGCCGAAAATAGCAATGTCACAGCTTCTGCCCGAGTTAAGCCATATCTCACCACCAAACCGACCTCTTGAACGGTTGCGACTATGTTCTCGATATCATCACAAACTTCACTGGAGATTAGGTGTTGGATATCGAGCCCAATGTTTTCTCTGTTCGCAGTAGAAGAAGGTAAAACGGCAACTGTGGCTAAATCGTTACTATGAGAAATAGAGCCAATGACATCACTTGGTAGGCGCGGACTTCGGTCGCTATTCGGTTCAAGGGCTTGATGTGAAAAGCCCAGGTTTTGTAATTCTCTCGCGACCAAATATCGTCCCGCAAAATATTCCGCCTTTCTTTTGTCGACCGATTGAGTGATCGCGATAGGGCAGTATACGTTTGTTATATCAAACAGACGGTCGTCATAGCTTTGTTGATCAAACTGCGCGACATGGATTTCAATACCTTTAGTTTTGCAGCTCAATTCTTTTTGAAAGCCAAATTCGGCCACAATAAATGGATGATCGGTTGGTAGTGGACGAAAGGTGTTGTTCATCATTAGCTTAACCATTTTGCAACAAGGTGAATAATCAATAATAAGCATCCATTATTCATAGTAAGGTCTCTAACCCTCTAAAAAATAGGGGAAAGGTCGTATGGCATATAGTTTAATCTAAATGAAAATCGTTTGCATTTGAATTTTTGCGAGTGTATAAAAGCGTGTCTGTTAATGATTTTATGAATATGTTCGTATTTCATTAATTTTTTAGTGAATGATGTGTTTTAAGGTTGAAGGTATGCTCGAAGCAAAGGGACTCGGTTTTAGCGTAGGGGATAAGCAATTGCTCAAGACATTCAATGTGTCGTTTGAGCAAGGAAAAATCTACGCTTTGGTTGGGCATAACGGCTCGGGGAAATCGACCTTATTAAAGTTGTTAGCGAAGCAGCAGAGCGCTACTTCAGGCGATATTTTCTTGAAAGATAAAGCGGTCGCTAAATGGTCTGATAAGGACTTCGCACAGCAAATTGCTTACTTACCTCAACATTTACCTGTAACCGACAGTTTATCTGGCAAAGATCTCGTGAGCTTTGGTCGCTACCCTTGGCATGGCTTATTGGGTCGACTTTCAAGTAAAGATAAACAGTATGTTGAAGAGGCAATGCAACTTACCGACACAGTGCAATACGCTGATCGTCTGGTGGACACTTTATCGGGTGGTGAACGCCAGCGTGTGTGGCTTGCGATGTTGTTAGCTCAACGCACCAAATACCTTTTGCTTGATGAACCTTTAGCGGCACTTGATATCGGTCATCAGATTGAAATGCTGACATTGATTAAGCGACTGAGTGAAACATTAGAGATTGGCGTGATCATCGTCATTCACGACATCAATATGGCTGCGCGTTTCTGCGATCACATTATTGCCTTGCATAGTGGTGAGTTATTAGTCGAAGGTGAGGTTGATGAGGTGTTTAAAGAGTCAATATTGAAAGATATCTATGGTGTGCCTATGCACATTACTCAACATTCTGCGGGTTACCCAGTCGCGATGCCTGGTGATTTGGAGCCAGCATGATGCTTAAACATTTTTTCCAATCAATATTACATCGCTCGCACGTTAATCGTACTCTTATTTCAAGTGTCGTCATCTCGAGCTTACTGGCGTTTTCTTCACTTTCGTCAGCCAGTCAAGCTACGTCTGAGTTGAATGATGGTGCTCGACCTCGATTGGTTTCTATCGATTGGACTCACACTGAAACGCTTTTGGCATTGGGCGTTGTTCCTGTCGCGGTAGCGCAAATACCCGATTACAACTCGTGGGTAAAGTCTCCTCAAATTCCCCCAACTGTTGCTGATGTTGGCTTACGAACGCAGCCAAACCTTGAACGTATTCATGAGCTTAAACCAGACAAGATATTACTCTCTCCAATGTTTTCAACGCTGGAGACTCAACTAAGCAAAATTGCCCCTGTCACGACCATTGGTTTGTACCGAAGTGGAGATGTTGATTGGTCGGCGTTAGAAACGGTTACTCGAAAGCTAGCAGAGGTCTCTGAGAAACAACCTCAAGCTGAAGTTTTGATTCAGAAAGCGAATGCTGAAATGGATCGTTTAGGATCTCAGCTACCCAACAGTGCGCCTGCAATGTTGATGGTGCAATTCATGGACACTAATCACGTTCGCGTCTTTGGAGACAACAGCCTATACAAAGCTTCAGTCAACAAGATTGGCCTTGAATCAGCATGGAAAGAGCAAACCAACGCTTGGGGTTACAGTTTGGTTGGTGTCGATCAGCTCATTGGTGTTAAAGGACAAATCGTGATTATTTCGCCAATGCCAGCAGGGACTGAAGAGAGCCTTAAAGCAAATCAGTTTTGGCAATACATTGTGAAAGAGTCGGGCTATCCCGCCTTACAAGTACCAGCAGTTTGGAGCTTCGGGGCGATACCTTCTGCAACACGCTTTGCGCGCTTCATTGTCTCTGAATTGAACCAAGGAGACGTGCTATGAGAGCTCTCTCGTTTGGTGTTTTAACACTGTTAATGGTTTCTACATTAGCGCTAATTGGCCAACACTTATCTGTCTCTCAATTTGGACTGAGCCGACTTTCTAGTTTGTGGAGTGCTGATTTCACCTCTCTAGATTCAGTGAAACTGCATTTGGCTTGGTGGCCGAGGTTATTCACCACACTGTTATCTGGCGCAGCGCTCGCGGTGGCGGGAGTTTTGATGCAACAAGTGCTCAGAAACCCGTTGGCTTCACCGTCTACGTTAGGTGTTGCGAGTGGTTCGAGCTTTGCACTTATGTTAGCGACGCTTTACGCCCCTTGGCTTTTAGAGTGGTCTTATTCGCTGGTGGCGCTTGTTGGTGGCGTAACTACCATTAGTTTGGTGTTTGCTTTGTCTTGGCGACGAGCTTTGTCTCCAACTGTGGTGATTGTATCTGGCTTAGTCGTGAACCTCTATTTTGGTGCTTTGAGTACTGTCTTATTGATGGTGAACCAAGACAAACTGAATGGCTTAATGATTTGGGGCGCAGGTTCATTGGTTCAAACCGGATGGGGAGATGTTCAGTACTTAGCTCCACGTTTAGCGATTGCGACTCTCATGGCGTTTCTGTTTGTAAAACCATTGAGCTTGCTCCAGTTATCAGAGCAAGGCGCTAAGAGCTTAGGTGTTTCGTTACCCAAATTGAGAATTGGTTGTTTAGGGTTAGCTGTATTGTTGACGGCATGGGTTGTCAGTGCTGTCGGTGTTATCGGTTTTGTTGGTTTAGCCGCACCAGCGTTAGCACGTTTAATGGGCGTGCACCGTTTAGTCCCTAAATTATTGGTATCTATGGTGTTAGGTGGCTTGTTGTTAAGCCTTACCGATCTGCTGATTCAACAACTACCTGGCATCATGTCGATGTTTATACCAACAGGTGCTGCAACGGCTGCGTTAGGTGCTCCGTTGTTATTGTGGTTGTTGCCTAAGTTATCAATGAAAAGCCAATCACAAACGCAAACGGTATTAACGCGTCATAAGGAAGTAGCTTCTCGCTTAAACAAGCATTCAGTGGTATTGGCCAGCTTGTTTATTGTTCTGTCACTGGTTGTATTCAGTTTGTTTTCTGTACAGACAGAAGGTTGGCGTTGGTTATTTCAAACTCAAGACTGGGCAATGCTTGAATGGCGTTTGCCTCGATTAACAGCAGCGGCATTGGCGGGCGGCATGTTGGCCGTCGCTGGTACGATCGTTCAGCGTTTGAGTGGCAACCCAATGGCTAGCCCAGAAGTGATTGGTATTAGTTCTGGTACGGCATTAGGTTTGATCATCGCAATCTTTGCGGGCTTTGGAAGCAGCGTTGTTGGGCTTTATGTCGGTGGCTTTATTGGCGCGGTCTGTACTTTGGGAATCATTGTTGTGCTTAACCAAAAGTCGGGCTTCCAACCGGAAAGAGTATTACTAACAGGCGTTGCGATAACGGCACTGATGAACGCTGTGCAAAGTTTTGTACTGGCAGGCGGTGACCCAAGGAGTTATCAAGTTCTGGCTTGGTTGGCAGGTTCAACGTATTACGTCACCGAAGAAACACTCGTTCCGTTACTGATATCTTCGGTGGTATTTATCTCGTTAGGTTTTCTCTGTGCGCGATGGTTGGATGTGTTGCCATTAGGGCAGGCGAGTGCGCAATCTCTTGGTATCAATGTATCAAGATCTCGAATTCTATTGTTGGTGCTGGTGGCATGTTTAACCGTGAGCGCAACACTGGTGGTGGGTCCATTAAGCTTTATTGGTTTGATGGCTCCACACATGGCGAGACTATTTGGTTATAGCCGTGCTAAAGAGCACTTGATCTGTTCTTCGTTAATTGGAATGGCGCTGATGTTGTTCTCGGATTGGCTTGGTAGACAGTGGCTTTACCCACAAGAGATCCCGGCAGGCTTGGTGGCTTCGATTATCGGTGGCATGTACTTGATGTGGGGCTTAAGAAGGTTATAGCTTAGTCGCTTGCAGTCGCTGTAGTTACTTGTAGCGACTACTGAACGCTTGTTAACGGGTGTCTATTGAATGAACTGGTTGAGCTTCTAGAGGCCAGGACTAAACAACAAGATTATCCAGTTCGCTTTATACGGGATTATCCTTTTCTTAGTTGATAATGATAATCACAATAATAATTAATTAAATGGTGTGTATGAAATGGGGTTGATCCTATTACTGGCTGAAAAACAGAAAAAATCACTTTCCTTCGTGATCTTGTTGAGTATAGCGAGTGCGTTCCTGAGCGTTGGCGTGATTGCGTTTATTCAGCACAAATTACTTGAAAGCAATGGGTCACTTTCCAATACCCTAATTCAGTTTACTTTGCTGCTGATTGGTTTGTTGGTCACAGCCACCGTTGCTCAAGTCGCTCTCCATAAACTGGGTCATAAATTCGTTTATAACAAGCGTTGTGAATTGGTCTCTCAATTATTGAATACCGATATTGAGCAAGTCGAGAAGGTTGGAAGTGCAGGGGTACTCGCGTCACTGAACACAGACATTCGTAACATCACTATCGCGTTCGTACATTTGCCAGAGCTGATTTATGGCTTGGTATTAACAGTGGTGGCATTGGTCTACCTGGCTTTTCTGTCTATGCCTCTGTTTGGTGTCAGCGTTTTAATGCTGTCTTTAACCGGTGTCATTGGCTATCTGCTTGTTACGCGCATCACTAAACACGTTAAACAGGTTCGTGAGTACGACGACAAGTTGTATCACGACTACCAGTCCTTGATTGATGGACGTAAAGAGCTGTCTTTAAATCCATTCAGAGCCAAGCGTTACTTTGATGAAACCTTTTCAGTCAATGCTGAAGGTTACAGAAATGAAGTGACACAGGCCGATATCCTAAATGGTTTCGCTGCCAACATGGCGAACACCGTGGTATTGGCGCTGATTGGTTTGAATTTTTACCTAGCGACTGGTTTAGGTTGGGCGACATTAGAAGTCGCGTCTACATTTGCGTTGGTCGTGTTGTTTATGAGAACACCATTGATGTCTGCAGTAGGTTCAATTCCAACCTTGATTACTGCCAACATTTCGATGAAGAAGTTGTCATCGTTAGAGTTGAGTATCGATCGAAGCTTGAGTCCGAAATCGGCAAAAACCAAAGTATTCAATTCACTAGAACTCGTGGGAGCGAGCTATCGATACCGCTCAGATTCTGATGGCGACGCATTCGGCGTAGGTCCAATCGATTTCAAAATAGAACGCGGTGAGCACATCTTCATTATTGGTGGTAATGGCAGTGGTAAATCGACCTTTGCTCGTTTGCTGACTGGACTCTACCGACCGCATTCTGGCCAAGTCTATGTTGATGGTAATGAGGTGACTCAAGCGCATTGGCAAGATTATCGCCATCAATTCTCTGCTGTATTCAGTGATTTCCATTTATTCCATCAAATTGTCGATGGTGAAGGTCAAGACATCGATAGCAAAGATATTGACGAATGGATGGTACGTCTTGAAATGGCACATAAGGTCGATCACCAGCAAGGTAAGTTGAGTGATGTTCGCTATTCACAAGGTCAGCGAAAGCGACTGGCACTGATGATGTCAGTACTCGAAAAACGCGGTTGTATTCTGCTTGATGAATGGGCCGCTGATCAGGACCCACGCTTTAGAAAACTATTTTACCGCCAGTTATTACCACTGCTAAAACAACGTGGCGTGACTGTAATCGCGATTACTCATGATGACGCTTATTTTGATGCCGCAGACCGCATTTTCAAAATGGATAGGGGCAATCTTATTGAGTTGAGCAAAGGGAATTTGGCTCAAGCGCACCAAGCACTAGAAAGTGTTGTCGCTTGAGTTTTTAAGAGTCGAGTTAGGCTCAAAAACATAATAAAACAAAGTTAGTTGAGGAAAGAATGAGTATCGATAGCCCCAATACGGAATTTACCGTTGTTATAAACGAACAAGAACAATACAGCATTTGGCCAACCTACCACTTAGTACCCAATGGTTGGACTGAGGTCGGTGTAAAAGGCAACAAAGAACATTGTCTTGCGCACATCCGTGAAGTTTGGACCGATATGCGTCCGAAAAGTTTACGCGACGCAATAGACGCTCTAGAACACTAAACCCGTTTAACTTTTAGTCAGCACCTGTACTTTTCGCCTATAACGGGCGAATTGAGGATTTCTGTAACCAAATTTCATGTTTAGGTAATAAAAATGTCAGTGGATGATGAACAAATTTTGGATTCCGTAACGCCTTGGAACCCGCTCTCATACTCTCAACAACGCTTGTGGTTATTTCAGCAATTACAACCGATGAGCCTGGCCTATAACCTAGGTGGTTTACTTTGGTTTGAAGGTGAAGATATCACCGCTGAAAAGATCCAACATTCATTAAATGAAATGGTGTCGGCATTTCCCTCGTTACGCAGTCAGTTTTCCGAAATTGAGGGAAAATCGGCTCAACGCGTCTTGCCTTTTAGTCCTGTTGATTATGATTATATCGACATGCAGGGTGGCTCGGATGCGGTTGAAGTTATTAATCAAGATGCTCGTAAACGTTGGCAACAACCGTTCAATTTATTGGAAGGCAATCTTGCTCGCTGTTGTATTTATCGGGTCAGTGAACATCGCTTTGCTGTGTTGCTTTCGACTCATCACATTGTCACTGATGCTTGGTCATTTCAAATCAAAATTAAGATGCTGGTCAACTCAGTTGCAGGCAAAACCTACAATGGGAAAGAGGTTCAAAGTTATCTTGATTACGCTGCAGAGCAAGCCAGTACAGAAAAGTCTGATATCTATAAGCAACAGAAAGCGGCATGGATAGAGAATCAGTTTATCGGTGAAGAGTCGCTGTCGTTATCAAACCTGAATGACCAATCACAAGACACTTATGGGGCGAGACATGAGCTTGTTAGCTTGTCTAACGAAACTAATGACTCAATCAAAAAGTTAAGCCATAAGCTAGGCGCGACTAAATTTGAGGTTTTGGCATCTGCAATGATGCTAACGCTACGCCAGTACTCTTCTAATGTTCATCCTTCTATTTGTGTTCCCGCCTTAAACCGAAATACTAAGAATCGCAGAACGGTAGGCTTTTATGTGAATAGTGCCGTGATGGGCTATCGCATTGATGCTGAGATGTCGTTGTCGCAGCTAGTAAATAATACCCATGCGTCCATGAAAGCGTCTTTGGCATTTGAAGGTACGCCGTTAGAGGCGTTAGTGGGTGATTTACCGCTACCGACAACCGCTTTAAACTTTAGAAATCATGGTGACAAATTATCGATTAACACCAACGGAGTGTTTGCAGAGTTTGAAGAGTTTCCAGTATTAGAAACACCGTTTGAGTTGGTGTTGGATGTCATCAATAAAGGCGATGCTCCGCTGCGATTTGTCTATGCAAAAGAGAAGTTTACCCGACCGTTTATTACCAAATTTATCGAAAGCTTTAAGATTAATTTAGCGACCATTGTTCAATCGCCCAACGCTGCTGTCGCCTCAGTTAATGCTCTATCAAGTAAAGACATGAGGTTAATCGACCAACATGGTTCAGGTGACCACTCATGGCAATACCGTCCATTCACTGACTTAGTGACTGAACAAGCATTTAAGTGCCCGAACAGCATTGCGTTAAAACACCAAAACGAGTCAATGAGCTACCTAGAACTAGAGACTCGCTCTAACCAATTAGCGCATTCTATTTTATCTCAAGGCACTGCGGCTAAATCACCAATCGGTGTGATGATGGAACGCGGTGTCGATATGATCGTCTCTATGATCGCAGTTTTGAAAGCTGGCTCGCCGTTCTTACCATTAGACCCTGATTATCCAACGGAACGATTAAGCTTCATGTTGGAAGACAGCGGGGCAGAATTACTTCTCACTCATTCTAAATCTAACGATAGATGCAGAGACGTTTTGAGTGGGGGTAACGGTGTCAATCAATTCTGTATTGAGAGTGCAGAGCTTGCGAACTTGTCTTCAGATAACTCTTTTAATCGCCCGTTGGCCGAAGAGCTGGCCTATATCATCTATACCTCTGGTTCAACGGGAAAGCCAAAAGGTGTCACCATATCGCATGAAGGTTTGAGCATGCACGTTCAGACCATTGGTCAGCGTTATGGCATGAGCGAACAAGACGTAGAATTACATTTCGCCTCCATCAGCTTTGATGGTGCTGTTGAACGTTGGACCGTGCCATTAGCGTTTGGCTCAAAGCTAGTGATACGCGATCAAGAATTATGGACAGCCGAGCAAACTTGTAACGCACTTCAGCAAGAAGGTGTGACTATTGCTTGCTTCCCTCCGAGTTATGTAGGCCCGCTACTCGATTGGATTGAAGCGACGAAGCCTGCACTGGCATTGCGTTCAATTACCTTAGGTGGCGAAGCCTTCACCCGTGAGACCTTTGAGCGTATTCAACATGTACTAGCGCCACCACGAATTATCAATGGTTACGGCCCTACTGAAACGGTGATCACACCGATGATTTGGGAGGCGTATACCGACGATACAATGAACAGCGCATATGCACCAATTGGAACGCCAGTGGGTGATCGGAAGTTGTATGTACTTGACTCTGAGTTAAGCCAAGTGCCGTTCGGTTGCAGTGGAGAACTGTATATTGGTTCAGAAGTGGGCTTAGCTGAAGGGTACTTGAAACAACCTAATTTAACCGCTGAACGCTTCTTACCCGATCCATTCTCAAGTAATGGCGAGAGAATGTATCGAACGGGCGACCTGGTACAGTGGCGTGATGATGGCGTCATGGAATATTTAGGTCGTGTTGACCAACAAGTGAAGATCCGTGGTTTCCGTGTTGAGCTCGGAGAGATTGAATCTCAACTTCAAGAGCTTTCCGGAGCTGAATTTTGTGCGGTTGTCGATCATGAATCGCCAACGGGTAAAAAGCTTGTAGGCTATGTTCAGCTAAGCAAAGTTCAACAAAGTAAAGCCCCGTCAAACACTTCCCAATTGCAAAGCGCGAATGACAACGAAGAAGTACAATGGCTTGAACTGCTAGGGCAAACATTGCCTGACTACATGGTACCTGCTTGTATTATTGTTCAAGATAAGCTGCCGCTGACTCCGGCTGGTAAGGTCGATAGAAAGGGGCTGTTTGCTCCTGATTGGACAGAGGTACGCAGTGATCAAGGTGCACTTGAGAACAACCGACAAGTAATGCTTGCTGAAATATGGTGTGAATTACTTAAAGTTAAGAGTATTGGTGCGAACAGCCAGTTCTTCGCGTTAGGTGGAGACTCGATCATGGCACTCCAGTTGGTCGGAAAACTTCGCCAGTTGGGTTTCATGCTATCGCCTAAACAAGTCTTCGATTTTCCGAAGTTGAGAGATATGGCAGGGAGTCTTGAAGAAGCCAAACTTGTTGTTGCAGAACAAGGTAAGCGACAAGGATCAGTGGCGCTGTTGCCGATTCAACAAAGGTACATCGAACATTTTGAGTTGAATCGCTGTAATCAATATATCCAGTTTAAATGGGACTATCCGGCTGATTTAGCAAGATTGACTAACGCATTCCGCGGCCTTATCGAACATCATGACGCGCTTAGATTACGTTTCTCAGCTGATGCCGCAATTGGAATGACGGCAAATTACCAAGACGATGTTGAGTTTACGATTCACTCGTTTGATGGCGAGATAAATATAGACCAAGTTCAAACGAGCATAGACTTAATCAACGGTGTGATAGGTGCGGTTGGCATACGGAGTATGGACGGCTTAGATGAAGCGGCCGAGAATAGTGAAGTGTTAATCGCTATTCATCACTTAGTGGTCGATGCGCTTTCATGGCCAGTCATTATCGAAGATCTCGTTAAACTGTACGCTTCAGAGCCTACATCAGAGCTTTCATATGAGCCAAGAGGTATTTCTGGTCCGCATCTACTTACGCAAAAGACGCATCATCAAGGAAATTGGGCAAATGCTTTAAATACACTGTCGATATCTGATGACCAACAAGATTATTGGGCAGAACAAACCAACGAGCCACTGTATTCCATGCCACGTGGTAAACCTATTTCGACACATTGGCATACTCCGCTATCAAAAATAGAAGCTCTAACAAAAGCAGGATTTGGCTTTGCACGTCTTACACAAGAACAAATAGTGTTCCTTTTGAGTGCTTTAACCGTAAGCACGTTAAATCAAGGTAAAGCGTTAACGATTCATCGCGAATCGCATGGCCGTTTCACCGAGGGTTCTGGGCTTGATCTCAGCCGAACTGTCGGCTGGTATACCTCGTTGTATCCGCAAGCCATTCCGGTTCTTGATTCGTTGGAAGAGTGGGTTACATCCTTAAAAGACAGCTTTGATGCTGACCAACTTGGCGGAGTCACGTTCCACGCTGGTGTCATGCAAAATCTTTGGTCTCATGTTGGCGAAATGGATGTGCTGTTCAACTATCTTGGCAATGCGGCTCAACAGATTAATGACGCAGTCGAGGTGACTAACATCGGCCTGTGGAGAGATGAGTCTAACACTGCAGACGCAGCCATTGTGATCAATGCATCTGTAGTCAAAGACGCATTATTGTGGGATGTCGAATTAGATAATGGATGTTTCAATGAATTTGAAGTTGACGTTTTACACGCGGCATTTGACAGCAGTATCGAACGTCTACATGACTTGTTTATTGAAGCCAGCCCTATATTAACCAAAGCCGATGCGCCATTGGTCGATTTATCTCAAATCCAGTTTAAGCAACTTTGTGGGTGTGTCAGTACCGCTGCCGATTTACCTAGAACGATTCTACCGTTATCAACGTTACAGCAAGGCCTGTATTTCCACGCGAAGCTCTCTGATAGTGACAGCACTTACGTCAATCAAATCACATTGCCTTTGAACAATGTCAATGTGCCAAAGATGGTAGAAGCTTGGCAAAGTGTCATGCAAAGACACCAAATGCTACGTTCAACGTTGTTCTCATTTGATGGAAACGCTTATCTCGCGGAATGGGCAGAACTTGGCTTGGACTATGAGGTGTTGGATGTTCGTAAGCGCAGCCAATTTGATATTGAGGAATATAAGCAACAAAGGGTTGAGGGTGGCTTTCAATTAGAGCAAGTTGTCGAGCGTTCAAAGGTAACACCTTTATGGCGTGTTGATTTCATTCAAACTCACGACCATCAAGTTCAGTGTATTTTCACGATTCACCATATCTTAATGGACGGTTGGAGTACGGGGGTGCTACTCAGCGATTTGTTCACCTTGTACCAAGGTCGTGCTATTACTCCGGTTAAAGGTGAGTTTTCTGATTATCTGGCCTGGACGCAGCGCCAAGACAAAAGCCAGTCTAATGAGTATTGGCAGCATTACCTTCAAGACATAGAGTCGCCAACGCGTTTAGCTGAATCCTTTGGACAATCGAACCTTGAGGCATTTGATTCTAAGGTGTCTAGCTTCCATCGATACAATGATGATTATTCACCGGAAATCGTCAGCGAATGGTTACCTAAACTAAACCAAGTTGGTGTGACGCTTAATACGCTAACGCAAGCGGCTTGGTTACTGACATTGAATCGCTTCACTGGGCAAGAGACTCCAGTATTTGGAAACACGGTAGCAGGGCGCCCAACAGATCTTGCTCATAGTGACTCTATGGTTGGTTTGTTTATTAATACCTTGCCTATTGCGCACCGAGTTGACCTTTCGAAGCCTGTATATGAATGGCTGTTGGATATTCAAACCTCATCAAGTGACCAGCGTGAGTACAGCTACTCATCTTTGTCTGATATCCAAGCGCAGACGGGTTGGTCAGGAGAAAACTTATTCGACACCTTGGTTGTCTTTGAAAACTATCCGTTAGATGAAGCGCTTCTGAAAAGTAAAGGTAACGACGAGTTTAGTATTGGCGAACCTGAAAGCTATGAATTTACTCATTACCCGTTAACCTTGGCAATTTTGCCGAGTGACTCACTTCGTATTGTCTTTGCCTACGATGAAAGCAAGTTTACGTCTCAACAGATTGAAGCACTTTGTACAACTAACCGACATTACTTAACTCAGCTAGTGGAACGCCTAACCGAAGATTTAGGCCGATTACCTGAATTAGCCGAAGCTCAGTTGAGTGAACTTAGGTCGTTTGACCGCCAACCGGAACCATGGGCATTTGAACCGTTTACCGACTTGGTTACAAAGCAGATGTTACTGCGCCCAAACGATGAGGCGTTAGTCTCTAACGTTGAAGCTGATAATGGCCTGCAAAGGCAATCTTTAACGTACCAACAAGTGGTTGAACAGAGTGATGCGATAGCTTCGAGGCTCATTACTGAAGGTGTTGAACGTGACGATATTGTTGGTGTGCTCTTTGAGCGTGGCTGCAATATGCTGGTGGTAATGATGGGCGTCATGAAAGCAGGCGCGGCTTTCTTGCCATTAGACCCTTCATATCCCCAAGAGCGCTTAGACTTTATGGTCAAAGATAGCGGAGCGCGTGTTTTGGTTCATGATTTATTGAGTGAATCGTTAGCGAATCGTATCAGGAACCAAGCTAAAACTATTAGTTATAGCTCGTTTGATTTAACTGAAACCCTTAGCCAAAAGCCTGCGATATTACCTGACCAACTGGCTTACATGATCTACACATCGGGTTCGACTGGCAAGCCGAAAGGGGTCTGTGTATCGCAACAAGGTTTGAGCATGCATGTTCAAACCATAGGTCAACGCTATGGCATGACAGCAAGCGATGTTGAACTCCACTTTGCGTCAATCAGTTTTGATGGCGCGATTGAACGTTGGACCGTGCCATTGGCGTTCGGCTCACGTTTAGTGATTCGAGACCAATCGTTGTGGAGTGCACAACAAACTTGTGATGTTTTGGCTCGTGAACAGGTAACTATTGCGTGTTTCCCTCCAAGTTATGTGTTGCCGTTATTGGAGTGGATAGAGGGTAGCGACCCAGAGCTTTATGTCCGTTCATGGACACTCGGTGGTGAAGCTTTCACTCGCGATACCTATTTCAAACTGCAACACGTATTAAAGCCAAAAAGAATCATTAATGGTTATGGCCCAACTGAAACGGTTGTGACTCCGATGATCTGGGAAGCGTATTCTGATACTGAGCTAGAAAGTGCTTATGCACCGATCGGAAAGGCTGTCGGAAACCGAACCTTATATGTGTTGGATTCTGCGCTCAATCGTGTGCCTACAGGTGTTGCCGGAGAACTTTATATTGGCGAAGAGGTCGGGTTAGCTAGGGGCTACTTTGAGCGTCCAGACTTAACATCAGAAAGCTTTATTCCAGATCCATTCTCAAATAACGGTGAACGAATGTACCGAACCGGAGATGTGGTGAAATGGCGTTCAGACGGAGTGATGGAGTATCTCGGGCGTAGCGACGAGCAAGTTAAGATTCGTGGGTTCAGGGTTGAGTTGGGCGAAATTGAATCTCGTCTACAAAAGATCACAGGTTCAGAGCAGTGCGCGGTAATCGCTTGTGACAGCCCTTCAGGTAAACAGCTAGTGGCGTACATTCAAAGTGATAATGTGCTGTCTAGCGAAGGTGCTTTACAAGATCTTGCGAAAGATCTTCCCGATTACATGGTGCCTAGCCAAGTTGTCAAAATGGATAAGATTCCACTGACTCCAGCAAGTAAAGTGGATAAGAAACGCTTACCAATGCCGAATTGGCAAGAGGTTGTCAGCGCAGACTATATTGCGCCAATCGGTGAGATTGAGTTGGCTTTAGCAAAGCAGTGGCAAGCGCTGTTTGATAAAGAACAGATAAGCCGTGAGGATGATTTCTTTGCCTTAGGTGGTCAGTCGTTACTGGCGACCCAGTTAGTTGGAAGGCTGAGTCAACAAGATGACATCAGATTATCATTACTGGCGGTGTTCGATGCACCAGTGCTTAAAGATCTTGCTGCTCAATGTATGTTTACAGATGTTAGAAATAGGGGAGAAATCGTCTCTTTAGCGCGAGCTTCAAGGCTACCTTATATGCCAGCCTCCGCTGTGCAGAAGCGTTTATGGTTCGTGCAACAACTGTTGCCAGCCAGTGCTGCTTACCACATGCCTCTAGGACTTAAGTTCACGGGCAATGTGAACGTTGCCGCCCTTGAGCGTGCAATCAATGTGTTAGTTGAACGCCATGAGATCTTGAGAACTAACTTCAGTCAGGTTGAAGGTGAGCTCATGCAGTCTATCCATCCTGAGCGTGAAATCTGCCTTGGGATGCACGAAAGCTTAGTGTCCGATGAACAAAGACTCTTAGCATATAAAGAACTGATCGCTAAATCGTTTGATTTCGCTGAAGGCCAGTTGATTCGCTTTGATTGGATAGTAAGAGCTACCGAGCGATCTACTGGTGTTGAACAGGCTGAGCTACTGATTGTAGCGCACCATATTATCTCTGATGGGATATCGATGCAGTTGCTACTAAAAGAGTTAGCTCATTGTTATCAATCGATGATTTCTGAATATGCGGAAAGTGCGGAAAGTGGAAGAGTCTCAGCTTTTGAGCCTACTGCTATTGATGACCTTCAATATGTAGATTATGCGAACTGGCAGAAGCAGTGGCTTGCGTCCGACGAAGCGAGTGAGGAAAAAGCATGGTGGTTGGACGCGTTGAAATACGATATTGACCCTCTAGTGCTGCACAGTGATGTTCCTAGAGAACAAACTGAAACACAAGGCAACCGACTTCACTTTGAACTGACGAATGAGCAAGTTTCTAATATCACTGAATTGGCAACGTCGCATAACACGACTCCTTTCACTGTAATGCTGACACTGTGGCATTTGTTGATACACAAGTATTCCGGCCAAGAGCAAGTGCGTGTTGGTGTGCCGGTTGCTGGTCGCACACAACCTGAAACACAGACGATGCAAGGGTGTTTCATCAACAGCTTGGTGATTCCGGCTCAGTTTAATGGGGAGCAATCTTTCTCGGGTTTATTGCATCAGGTGAAGTCTTTCACAGAGCAAGCTTTGGGCAGGCAAGACTTCCCATTTGAAATGTTGGTTGAATCACTCGGGATTACTGGGAATTTGCAATACCATCCCGTTTTCCAAACCAGTTTCAACTTCCAGCGCTTTGATGAGGAAGAGCTCTTTGATTGGCAAGGGCTGGATGTTGACCCATTTGATCCAGGTGTTGTGAATGCTCAGCTCGAAATCGGTATAGACATCCAACAGATGTCTGAGAATAAGTGGCTTGGTTTCGTAAGCTATGTGTCACCGATTTTCACACAAGATTTCGCACAAGCGTTACTTGGTCATTGGTTATTACTTTTAGATAGGGTAGCTACAAATAGTGATGGGTTAGTTAGCCAACTTCATTTGATAGACGAGACTGCAGAGCAACAAAACCGAGCATTCAATGACACGTCCCTTGATTGGGGTAGGTTTGTGACGCCGTCACACCAGATTCAGCATCAAGCAGAGAAAACACCTGGCTCGATAGCGCTATCGATGCAAGGTCAAATTCTCACGTATAAAGAGTTTGATAAGCGCGTTAATCAACTAGCAAACTGGTTACGAGATAAAGGCGTGAATTCTGAAACTCGTGTTGGATTAGGGCTTGAGCGTTCGTTTGAATTGGTCATTGGCTTACATGCTATCACTCGTGCTGGTGGTGCCTATGTGCCATTGGATCCGAGTTATCCAGTAGAGCGACTGCAGTATATTCTGCAATCAGCCAACATTGACCTGTTATTGATTGACTCAAACTCGGTGCACTTGTGGCCACAAATCCAAGATTGTGAGTATGTCGATTTAAGCAAGCTTGATGTATCGGGACAACCTTCAGTACCACCTTTGGTTCACTGGCATCCAGAGCAGGCGTTGTATGTGATCTTTACTTCTGGTTCAACGGGTTTGCCCAAAGGGGTGGTAAACACTCAAGCTGCATTACAAAACCGTTTGAATTGGATGCAACAAGAATATGTACTCAATGAGTCCGATTGTGTGTTACAGAAAACCCCATTTAGCTTTGATGTCTCGGTGTGGGAGTTCTTCTGGCCATTGATGACTGGTGCACGACTAGCGATCGCACCGCCAGAGGCTCATCGTCAGCCAAGTGTGTTATCTGAAGTCATTCAACAAGAACAAGTGACAACACTTCACTTTGTGCCGTCGATGTTGAATGCATTTTCGGTTGAAACCAATATCTCCGATTGTGTGTCACTCAAACGTATTATCTGTAGTGGAGAAGCATTGCCTGCCGATCTTGTTGAGCAGGTGCTTAGTCATGCACCTGTCGAACTGCACAACCTTTATGGACCCACGGAAGCGGCGATTGATGTCACGTATTGGCCTTGTGAGTTGCCAGTTTCTAAACGTATCCCAATAGGTTATGCGATCAGTAACACGCAACTTTATGTCCTTGATGACAATTGGAACCCGGTACCCATTGGTGTGCCCGGTGAACTGTATTTAGCGGGCATTGGATTAGCGCGTGAATATCTAGCTCGACCGGATTTAACGGCTGATCGATTTATACCGAATCCATTTGGAGAAGCTGGCAGTCGAATGTATCGCACTGGTGACCAAGTGGTGCAACTGGCCGATGGTCGTTTGGAGTATTTAGGTCGCTTGGATAACCAAGTCAAAATTCGCGGTTTACGAATCGAGCTAGAAGAAATTGAGAATGTGATTAACCAACTCGACTGGGTTGAAGAGTCTGCGGTTATTGCATTTAAACATCAGACTGGTGACCAATTGGTTGGTTATGTTGTTGATGCGAGTTGGAGTGAAGACAAACAAACGTTGGTGAAACAGCACTTATCGGAACATTTACCCGATTACATGGTGCCAACGATACTGATTGGGTTGAGCGACATGCCGCTCTCTCCTAATGGCAAACGAGATAGAAAAGCGTTACCAGCGCCTGAATGGCAATCAATCAAATACCGCGCACCGGAAACGGAGTTGGAAATGTGGTTTTCGACTAACTGGGAAGAGGTTCTAGAGGTCTCTCAAGTGGGCTTGGACGATAACTTCTTTGCACTGGGTGGTCATTCTTTATTAGCGACTCGTGTGGTAGCTAAAGCGCATCAAGAGCTTGGTTTGGAAGTGGCACTTAAAGACTTTTTCGAAGCCAATAGCCTGCAGGCACTAACGGATAGTTTGCAAGCACAATATCAAACACAAAATGAACATGAACAAGACGAATTCGATGCCATGGCAGCATTGATGGACGAACTGGAGCTGCTATGAATTACCCAAGAGATAAAAGCCACCTAAAAGATCAGAGCGATCTACAAACAAAGAGCCAGTCAAAAACGATGACTCAACCTAAAGCCACTAGCCAAGGGAAAATCGACAAACACGCGTTAGCGAACCGATTTTTACAATTGGGCAAACCAGAACAAATCAAGTTCATCGAACTGCTGAGTAATAAAGGTTTGGATTTCGAAAAGCTACCTATTGTTTCGGTTGGTAGTGAACAGAAAGTCGCGTTGTCGCCAGCGCAGCAACGCCTGTGGGATATCTATTGCTTGGATAAGGGCAACAGTGCCTATCACATGTCTGGCACGTTTCAGGTAAATGGAGATTTGGATACAGAGCGGTTAACGCATCTCGTCAATAAAGTGTTGGAGCGGCATGATGTATTACGAACACGCTTTATAACTAACGCCACCGAGCAGGTTATTCAGTTTGTCGACAAAGCTGCGGTTATGCATCCGGTGAGTGTTGATGCTAAAAGTTGGAATCAAGAGCAAGTTCAAGATGCACAACAAGCGTTTATCGCGAAGGGCTTTGAGCTTGAAACTGAATTGCCGATACGTATGCAATGTTTGCAATTGAGTGACGGTTTGTGGAAGTTGCAACTCGTCATGCATCACATTGTTTCAGATGGTTGGTCGATAGGTGTGTTCTTAAATGAGCTGATAACCCTTTATCAACAAGGAGCATTACCGGAATTACCCATTCAATATCGTGACTACTCTCACTGGCAAAGTGCCTTGTTAGACGCGGGTAATGGGCATAAACATGTTGAGTTTTGGAAGGAAGAACTTGCAGGGGCAGATTCAACCTTGTTGTTCCCTTGGCATAGTGAAGTTACACCCAACCAAAGACGTATCGCCGATACCATCACTTATGAATTGAGTGAGTCGCAGTCTCACAAGCTAAAGCAGATTGCCCGTCAATTGTCGGTGACAACTTCAAGCCTATGGTTGGGTGTTTGGCAGGCGGCTTTAGCGAAAGTCACGTATCGCGAAGATATTTCAGTTGGCGTACCGATGGCGAATCGGATACGCCATGAGGTTTCCAACCTGATTGGCTTTTTTGTGAATACCATGGTGATTCGTCAATCTATAACAACTAGTAGTTCATTATCTGACGTTATTGAAGGCGCTCACAACAAAGTACTCGAGGCGCAAGAACATCAATTGCTACCATTTGATCAATTGGTCAATGCTCTGATTAATGAACAAAAGAACATTCAGCCAAAGAGTAAAGAACCGACGAATAGCCAGCAAAAACTTTTTGATAGAAAAGCGGGCCAAACTCCGCTGTTTCAAGTGCTGTTTAATCATCAAAATTCATTGGCTGATGATATTCAGTTAGATAACCAACTTACGCTGTCGGCAGAAGACCAAAGTGGTGAATTTGCGTTATTCGATATCGCATTAGATGTTCGCGAGACTGAACGAAGAACACGTATCGTGCTGACTTATTCCAAGGATCGAATCGATTCAGAAACCATGGTTGAGCTGAATGCCGTACTTGAAAACCTGATTGGTGAATTGGAATACAACGCAGATACAAGTTTAGTGCAAATTAATCACCTGACGTCACATGATGCATCCGCGTTAGAGAGGTTATCGCAACCTGAAGGGCAATGGAGCTTTAAATCGATTATCGAATTGATCGAAGCTCAAATGAAAGCACAGCCAAATGCCATCGCATTAAAACATCAAGATCTTGAATTGAGCTATCAGCAATTGGATTCAGCTTCATCCCAACTCGCTTTCAAACTCATCGCCCAAGGTGTGCAGCGCGATCAAGCTATCGGTGTACTCTTTGAAAGAGGCGTTGAAATGATTGTTGCTATGGTCGCAGTGATGAAAGCGGGTGGGGCGTTTTTACCACTGGATCCAGACTACCCAACCGAGCGTCTGGCTTTCATGATTCAGGATTCGAAGGCTGGCTTTGTGATCACCCAACGAGGCTTAGAATTACGTTGGCAAAACATTCATTCTGAGTTTGATGTCTCCTCGTCTCAACCAGATTCATTCGTTTATGGTTCACAAGACTTAAATAACTCACTAGATCAACGGTATGAACAAGACCAAGCAGACAAACAGAGTGAACTCACACCAACCATACTCCCTGAACAGCTGGCTTACATCATTTATACCTCAGGTTCTACAGGTAAACCCAAAGGCGTGGCGATTAACCATATTGGCTTGTCGATGCACGTTCAAACCATTGGTAAGCAGTATGGTATGACATCAGAAGATGTTGAGCTTCATTTTGCTTCGATTAGCTTTGATGGTGCTGTTGAGCGTTGGACAGTGCCGTTAGCGTTTGGTAGCAAGCTTGTGATCCGAGATCAAGAATTGTGGAGTGTAGAGAAAACCTGCGAAGTGTTGTGCGATGACAAGATCACCATTGCCTGCTTTCCACCAAGTTATGTAGGCCCTTTGCTGGATTGGATTGAATATCAAAAACCACCTCTCAATGTTCGTTCTTGGACATTAGGTGGCGAAGCCTTTACCGCAGAAACTTATCAACGCTTGCAAAAGGTCGTGAACCCTCCGCGTATTATTAACGGCTATGGTCCAACAGAAACCGTTGTCACACCGATGATTTGGCGCGCATACCCTCAAGATAAATTGGACTGTGCGTATGCTCCAATTGGTCAGCCTGTTGGTGAACGTCGTTTGTACATATTGGATTCACAGCTTAATAAGGTGGCGTTTGGCAAAGTCGGGGAGTTGTATATTGGCGGAGAAGTGGGGCTTGCTCGTGGTTACTTGGAAAAGCCAGACTTAACTTCTGAGCGTTTCATGCCTGATCCGTTTACCAATACGGGTAATGGCAGTAACGAATCAATGGGCGAGCGTATGTATAGAACTGGTGATCTGGTTCGTTGGAATCACGATGGCGTGATGGAATACATAGGACGCGTAGATCAACAGGTTAAGATCAGAGGGTTTCGCGTTGAGTTAGGCGAAATCGAAAGCCGCCTCCAAGCAATATCTAAGGTTGAACATTGTGTTGTGGCTGTGAAAGAAGCTGGCCAACAAAAACAGTTGTTTGGTTATTTGCAGAGTAGTGAACCTGATCGCTTTAATCTTGATGACATTCTAGAAGCGCTTTCACGAGAGTTACCTGATTACATGATACCAAGCCAATTAATGGTGCTAGATAAACTGCCTTTAACACCGGCAGGAAAAATCGACAGAATATCTCTGCCGACGATTAGCGGGAGCGCCCAATCGATTGTGGCGCTTACGTTGCCTCAAACCGAGCAAGAGTCGTTGCTCGTAGAGATATGGCAGCAACTGCTAGGTATCGAGGAAGTAAGCTGCACGGATAACTTCTTTGCGTTGGGTGGGGATTCTATACTTTGCTTGCAAATGGTGAGCAAAGTACGCGTTGCGGGTTACAACTTAACACCACAGCAAGTGTTTGAAGCTAAGTCCTTAAGTGATCTGGCGTGCATGCTTGATATCCATAAAGTGGCAAAAGAGCGTGTTCTGACTGAAGAACCGTTTGGATTGATGCCGATACAAGCACACTTCTTTGCTCAAGAGTTTGCAGAACCTGATCATTGGAATCAGCATATTTGTGTTGAGCTTAAACAAGACATGAATACCGACTATTTGGAATTGGCGATTCAAGCGTTGGTAAAACAACACCCAAGTTTGAGGTTGGCGTTTAATCAGTATCAGGGTAATTGGAAGCAACAGTATCAATCTTATCAAGAACGCCAGTATCTATGGTTAAGCTCTGTGAAGTCCGATGATGAGTTTTCTGTGTTTGCACAAGAGATCCATCAAAGTATGGACATCGGGGCTGGAAGGTTGATTCAAGCTGGATATGCAGAATTTACTGAAGCACCGAATCGTTTGATGATAGCGATTCACCACTTAGCAGTGGACGGTGTGTCTTGGCGAATTCTATTAGATGACCTTTGGAAAGCTTATCAACAGCAAATTGCAGGACAAGCGATCGATCTGATGCCGAACTCGAGTGCAATGGATGAAACCGTTCAAGAAATTGATAAGTGGTCATCAAGCGAGCAAGGGAAGTTGATGCAATACACTTGGCATGAACTAACCCAAAAATCGGCTGATTCCATAGAAAATAAACAAGAGATAATTCCTGCTCTTTATCAAGACAAACAAGTCTACAAAACTGAGTTATCGAATGATCTAACACAAACGTTGTTACGTGTTTCATATACCAGTCACGGGGATATCCAAAGCGTGTTGATTGCTGCGTTAGTGTCAGCATTAACGAGTGAAGGCCAACAGGAAATTGCTCTGTATCTAGAGGGACATGGTCGAGAAGCATCTGTTTTTTCAGGTGTTGATCTATCACGAATGGTGGGTTGGACGACAAGTTTGTACCCAATGATTGGGCATTTCCAACCTGATATTCTTGGTGTGCTCAACCACACTCATGACTATCTAGAGAACGTTAAGCAAGATGGCGGTATCGGCTATGGCGTCAGGTATTTAAACAAAAAGACTAATGATAGTTATCGAGCAAGTGCAACGTTTAACTATCTCGGTCAGTACTCAAGTGACGGGTTTGCACACTGGTGTACGCCTATCGCAGACGGAAGCCTACCTCAATCTGGACTCAATCAGATGTTGACGCCACTTGTCGTCAATTCTCAGGTTGTGTCTGGGCAGTTAAGCCTGTCATGGGAATTTGCGAAAACACACTATTCATTAGCGGACATCGAGCAAATAGCAGAGCAGTATGTTGAGCGTTTAACGGCGCTTGTCAGTGCTATGAATGCACTAAATAGCAATCAATGCAACGCGAATCCACTACTCGTGGAAAAACTCAATAACACCACTGATGAAAATGAGCCCGTATTCTGTATCCACCCGGTAACGGGTCGTGTGACGGGCTACCAGAGGCTCGCCCAAGCACTTGAAGGCGATAGAAGCGTATTTGGCATAAAGTCACAGAGCTTTATATCTGAGAGTGTATTTGATTCCTCGTTTAAGGATATGGCCGATACCTATTTTCAAACAATAAAACAAATACAGCCTCGTGGACCATACAGATTAGTAGGATGGTCATTGGGCGGGGCACTTGCTCAAGAAATCTCATTACGTTTAGAGAAGAATGGTGACGATATTGCATTCGTCGGGTTACTCGATTGCTATGTGCCAGGTACTGAAGTTGCTGAAGATCAATGGGACTCACCAACCTCAAAAACTAAACTCATGGAACATATTTCATTACTGCTCGGTTCAATTACGGAAGCGCAAGGGCAGAGATGTTTAGAGTTGCTCGATTCCGTACCTCCTCCAAGGTGGCCAGAAGTCTTTAATACATGGTTAGCGGAAAATAACTTCGACCACTACATGGCGGACAATGCAAAACAGATGCTCTATAGCTGGGCTGTTGAACAACACATGCGTGCTTTGTGTAGCGGATATCAATTACCGAACATAAAAACCCAGTTGCATTGTTGGTGGGCAGGGCAACCAAATGGGCGCTCAGAGCTATTATCAAAAGGGTTGAATAAGCATAACAACCTTCAATATTCCTCGGTTATAGATACGGATCATTTAGGGATCGTACAGAACAATAAAGTAATCAAAGACTTATACAGACATTTGTATTGTGAATAATTTTATAAATATCTATTGCTGAGATGTTTTATTTTGAAAATTACGTGGTACACTTCGTTAAATTATTAATCGCAATGATAACTATTATCGTTATTGTTTGTGTTTTTATTGCAATTGGTTCATAGCCGTATTGAAGGAGAATTATATGAATCGGCACTTTATGCGTACCCCAACAGCTCTTGCGGTCGCTTTAGTTATATCGTCAGGAATGGTTCAGGCCAACGAAGATGAAACCGTTGTTGTTATTGGTCAGCAGCTAGAAGACAGTTCAGTAGGTCCAGATTTTAGTTACGTGGGTTTAAGCAGTCGCACAGCAACCAAAACTGACGTTGCGATAGGTGAGACGCCGCGCGCTATTTCGATTGTGACTCGCGAACAAATGGACGATCGAGCGTCAATC
This sequence comes from Vibrio sp. FE10, assembly GCF_030297155.1. Taxonomy (NCBI): domain Bacteria; kingdom Pseudomonadati; phylum Pseudomonadota; class Gammaproteobacteria; order Vibrionales; family Vibrionaceae; genus Vibrio; species Vibrio apostichopi. The sequence goes on from NZ_AP028067.1 coordinate 1,795,996, forward strand.
AGTATTGCCGATGCACTGCAGTACACACCAAGTATTCAAGCGAACTACTTTGGTGAAGACAACAAGCAAGATTGGTTTGTTATCCGTGGCTTTAAGCAAGCAAACAGTGGCTTGTATCAAGACGGAACGCGTTTGTACTCATCTGGCTTCTATAGCTGGCAGATCGACCCGTTTGGATTGGAGAGAGTAGAAATCTTACGTGGTCCAGGTTCTGCGCTATACGGTCAAACCCCTCCGGGTGGTGTTATTAACGTAATCAGTAAGCGTCCACAGTTTGATGGTGGCTCGGGTCAGTTTGCTATCGAATACGGTACTGATGATCGCAAGCAAATCAGTTTAGATGTGAATTCTGAAGTTAACGATAAGATGGCGTTTCGTCTGCAGGCGCTTGGTCGTAAAAATGGCAGCCGTGTCGATGGTGTAGAAGCTGAACGCATTTTTATCGCTCCTTCTCTGGCTTATAAATTCACAGACGACACAAAAATCACACTACTAACGAGCTACCAGAAAGACGATTCTGATCCGTACCTGCAGTTTTTACCAATGGAAGGAACGTTAACCTCGAATCCAAATGGAAAAATCAGTGATAGCACTGCAGTAGGTAATACAGATTGGGAAACCTTCGAGCGTGAACAACTGTCATTAGGTTATGAATTTGAACATCATTTTAATGACAGTACTTACTTTATGCAGAACACGCGTTACAGCAAGATGGATATAAATCTTCGTCAGATGTACTCCCTTGGTTACGCAAAAGATAACCTCTTAGGAGCATATGACCCTGCGGACAGTCAGATTCTGCGTGGGGCATCAACGGAAGAAGGTACATCGGACGCATTCAACATTGATAACCGAGTTGTGCATACATTTAAAACCGGGGTTGTAGAGCATACGCTATTGGCTGGTATTGATTACCAAAACATCGATATTGATAGCAAAGATTATGCTGCAGATCCACTTGTTGCTGATGGCAATAGTTCTATTGGCGTGCCAATACCTGGAGTGGGTTTAGTTCCAATCGCTAACCCATTGTTTGATGTGTTCAATCCATCATATAGCAATAACGTTACTCTGCTTAATTCAAGTTTTGGTGTCGTTGATGAATCTGATCGCCAAACGACTAAGACCAAAAACAATCAGTTAGGCCTGTATCTGCAAGATCAGATGATGATAGCTGACAAGTGGGCTGTTCAGATTGGTGTTCGTTACGATGATTCTCAAAACAAGACTCATAACACCACGACAGGTAAGAAAACTAAGGTTGATAACGAAGAGTGGACAACCAACTTAGGTGTTGCTTACCTAATGGATAATGGTTTTACGCCATACGTCAGTTACGCCCAGTCGTTCAATCCAATTATTCAACTTGACGTAAATGGCGACCCAGCTAAACCAGAACGCGGTGAGCAGTATGAAGTGGGTTTGAAATATCAACCGCGTAGCTTTGAAGGCTACTTCAATATAGCGGCATTTGAAGTCTCGAAAGAAAACCTAGCGCGCACTGTTAATAACCAGCTAACGCAAATTGGTGAAGTTCGTAACCGTGGTATTGAACTAGAAGCGGTGGCTAACGTAACCGAAGAGCTAACGTTAATCGGTAACGTGTCATTCATTGATTCTGAAATTACTGAAGATGCAAACAGCAGTTATGTAGGTAACACTCCGTCACAAATTGCTGATCAACTGGCCTCGGCTTGGGCAAACTACCGTTTCTTGAGTGGTCCACTTGATGGCCTAACCGTTGGTGCGGGTGCACGTTACGTTGGTGATTCATACGCTGATAATACCGAGACTAACGTTGTTCCTTCATACACATTGTTTGACGCAACATTGAGTTACCGAATCGAAGATTACAAGTTCCAAGTTGCAGCGAAGAACTTAGCAGACAAAGAGTACGTGGCTACGTGTGACTTCTACTGCTTCTACGGCGATCGCCGTAATGTGATTGCGAGCGTAACTTATGACTGGTAACCACCAGCCTTTGAACACTCTGCCCGATGGGCAGAGTGTTTCTTTAAGTGAGGCACAAGACAGTTACTGCGTGGAAGTAAGCTCAGGTGTGATTGAAGTTGTGCGTGAAACAAACCAGTTCTGGCGTTTAACTCAAATGACAGCGCTCAATACGGAGCAACTTTCTGCCTTTGCCATTCTGTTCTCTGCTAACCCTGAGATTCGAACGATTGAACTCGGACAGTTTAAAAGTGAAGTGTTGGATTCTTTGTGCTTTGAAACTGCTGAAGGCTTAAAGGTGTTATGGCGTGAAGCCGTAATGCAAACTCCCGAGCTTTGGCTCAAAAATAGAAATCGCAGCCTTTACCTGCACAAGCAAGTCCTAGACGCTGTAGGGTATCACCCAGCTAGGCCACAGCCCTTATTGGGTGAGTTGTATCGTCGTTATATTCCCGATCTTAACGCTGTTCTCACTCTAGAAGGCTTAGATGTCGACAAACACTTAACCTTCTTTAATAAGTGGCAAAACAGCCAACGTGTAGCGAATTTTTGGGAGCAAACAGGCTCACTGGAAGAACACAGAAAGTACTTAGAAGAGTCTGTCAAAAACAACAAGAATCAGCTTCTTATTGTGTGTTTAGACAATCAGCCTTTCGCTTATATCGAAGTGTACTGGACCAAAGAAGACCGAATCGCACCTTATTACGCGGCAGGGGATTATGACCGAGGTATTCATATGCTGGTCGGTGAAGAATCCTACCGTGGTGCACATAAAGTAGCGGCTTGGCTGCCTTCCGTTTGCCACTTCATCTATCTATCAGATCCCCGTACAGAAAAGATTGTTAGCGAGCCAAGAGCCGATAACGACAAGATGATCGGATATCTGCAGAAATATGGATTTGCCAAAGTAAAAGAATTTGAATTTCCGCATAAACGTGCGGCTTTAATGTGTCAGTTGAAAGACAGCTTTTTCAGTAACGAGTTCTAATAATGAAGCGGTAAGTACTGGTAAAGGGAGTCGGAATAGGGGCCTTGTACCCAACAATTATCATGAGGTTATACATGACGAAACAAATTAAGGAATATGATGTTCTCGGAGTAGGGTTTGGCCCTGCTAATTTATCGATAGCCATTGCGTTAGAAGAACAAGCTAAAGATAAAGGCTTAAGTTATTGCTTCTTGGAGCAAAAACCTCATTTTGAATGGCACGGCGGGATGCTGCTTGATGGAACAAGAATGCAAATCTCTTGTTTGAAAGATCTGGTTACGTTACGAAACCCAACAAGCCCATATTCATTCGTAAACTATTTACATACCAAAGACAGGTTAAACGCTTTTATCAACCTAGGTAGCATGAACCCTTCTCGTGTTGAGTTTAACGACTACCTGACTTGGGTTGCTAATCAATTTTCAGAACGCGTAAATTACAGTCAGCGAGTCATTGATATTGAAGCCATTGATGAAAATGGTCATAGCTCCAAAGTAAAAGTGACCTCTACCGATATACATGGCAATCAGACAGTCCGAATCGCTAAGAACCTTATTGTTGGGATGGGCGGGATGCCGAAGCTTCCAAAACAGTTTGAAGGCCATGATAACGAACAAATCATCCATTCCTCGAAGTACAAAGCGTGGCGTGAAACCTTTAAGCCAAACTCAGAGCCAACAATCGCTATAGTGGGTGCTGGGCAGAGCGCCGCTGAAATATTCGTTGATCTGACAAACCGTTATGCGGATGGTGAAGTTCACATGGTTAACCGCCGCTTTGCATTGCACCCAGCTGATGACAGCCCGTTTGTAAACGAGGTGTTTGACCCTGAGTTTACCGACCATATGTACGAAAGCACACAAGAGCAACGTGACCACATCCTCTCTCGCTTTAGTGCGACCAACTATTCAGTTGTGGATACAGAGGAGCTAAACGCTATTTATGAGCTGCTTTACCTGCAGAAAGTAACGGGGGAAGGCAACCATCAACATCTACGTTGTCATGACATCCAAGAAGTGGCAATGAAAGACGATAAAGTAGCGTTGAGACTGAATGACACGATCAACAAAACGCAAGCATGGAATGAATACGATGCAATCATTCTTGCTACTGGTTATCGATACGATGAGTTCAACCAAATGCTGAGCTCAATTGAACCTTTGATTGATAGTAAATCAGTAGGGCGTTCATACCAATTAGACATGAAGCCAAGCTGTGACGTCAAAATCTTCCTACAGGGTTGTTGTGAATCTTCCCACGGTTTGAGTGACACGCTTCTCTCTGTGTTGGCTGTTCGTTCTAAAGAAATTGTGGATGCGCTTCTTTCTAGTTCTAACCAAACGGTTGAGACTAAAAAAGCGTAATCAACATTGCTACATCGCGCCGAGCCCTTGAGCTTGGCGCTAATTTGCTAGATACATAGATAGCTCGCCCATTTTTATACTCCTTCACTACCTTTCGCTTATTCTGACCAATAATATTTTTACTTCAGTCATCGCTATTCTCAGCTCAATACTGGATTGTGTTACTGATGGTTTTATCTTGGATTCAAACAGAGCAACTACCGCTGCTAAATCAAACAACTAGACGCTGATTAAAACGATCAAGCCGATTTATTGCAGCAGTTGTTGAGCACAAAGCCTATATTGACTAGAATGACGCACTTTTTTTATTTACGTACATACAGGTAATGAACATGAGCGATACTAATTCAAGACCAGCTTTACCAGATCATCTTGCAGGCAACCCACGCAGCCCACACCACGTGGCTGAGTGTTTCGAATACCCAATCGGCATTCGTCTAAATGGTAAAGAGCGTACTGATGTTGAAGAATACTGCATCAGCGAAGGTTGGGTTAAGATCCCTTCACCTAAAGCGCTAGATCGTTTTGGCCAGCCAATGCTTATTACTCTAAAAGGCACTGTAGAAGCTTTTTACATCGACGCATAATCGCTTCGTGTAACTCGATAATGTCGAGTACAAAACGCTGTTTATAGAAGGGGCTAGAGAAATCTAGGCCCTTTTTGTTTTGGGGGTTCTCGATATGCAATTACCACGCGATACCTGCACCAATTGAGAACTCCAAGTCTTCACCTTCTGCTTTATCGAAACCTGCGGTCACAACAAAGCCACTGTCCATAATGTAGGTTGCATCTAAACCACCCACCTGTTTGGTTGAGCTATCAGAGAACTCGCGATTATCCAAAGTTACGTCCGTATGGGTACGCTTAATGCCGTATCCCGGAGTGATGTATAAATTTTCTGTGATACCAATAGGGGCCTGAAACTGATATTCGTTATCGCGTTGTTTGTATTCGTATGAACCTTCGTCTTCGTTATAAGCAGAGCGTGTGAACTCAACGCCGTAACCTAACGTGCCTGGGCCTCGATACTTAATGTAAGAAGCAGACCAATCTCTCCAACCACGCTCAGCCGATAGGCCAAATGTAATCGCCGTTTCTTCTTGGTTTTGTTCATAGGCTTGAACTTCAGAAATAGTGAAGAACAGAGTAGCGGCTATGATGAGAAGGGGAAGTTTGTTATTGGTCATTGGATCGCTCGCTTATGTATACAAAATATCGACGAATTCAGAAACGTTGAATGTCAGTAAATTAGTAACCTAGTCTGGATCTTCCTTGAGAATTTATAGTTATTTATCTTTTATCGACGTGCTGTGAACGCACCCTGACATTTCATCAGGGCGTTTGGGTGATTACTATCTTAAAGTGCGTAATTTATTAACCTGCATTTTTGTACGTACTTTAGTGACTTCAGCATGAGACGGCAGGTTATCTTTGATTTTGTTTTTTACCTCAGCCATAGGAATAAAATTCCACTGACCGTCGTAATACTTGACTACGAAAGTGTTGCGATGCATCTCCTCACGGAATACCAAAACACCATCGTCAAGACGTTTAAAGTCGCCAATCACGTTACCGTCTGTGCCGTGAACGGTCCAAAAGGTGTGTTCTGTGTCTGAGTAAGTTTTTCTCTGACCGTTAATTTCTTTTTCTCCTACAGTCACCTTTACATGGTCCTTTTCGACCAACACTTCACCAACACGTATATCATCAACATAGATACTGTAAAGCGTATGCTCTTCAGTGATCTGCTCTTTAACGGCCGCTATTTGCGCATCACCATTATCTCTATTGAAAAAAGGAATATCTCCGATCTCTGGAATATGAACAAAGCCTAAATCTGCCTCTGCGATTTTGTCTTTTAGAGTGGGAGCATCATGGCCATAGTTCGGATCTGGATTGTCGTAACCACCATCGTTATCTGTGTCATCTAGTCCAAAACCTGGGTCGATATTTTCAAAACCGTAATCTCCATCGAATTGTGGTTGTGCTGGATCTGAGTTTCCACCTGATGAGCAACCAGCTAGAACAGCAGTAAGCACAAGAGCGATAAGTGATTTGTTCATGATATTTCCTATCGTTATTTAATTTCGTAAAGGCAATGAGCGGATAACCGACTCCACTAGTCGCTGTCCTAACGCACTTAACGTTGTAAGGCTGCTGCATTGCTTGAGGTTGTACGATACGTAAACTTAGGTGTTCAATAAATAAACTGAGCAATAGGTTTAACATCAGGAATGGTTATGTGTTAGCGACAAAATAAAACGTCTATGGGTATGAGTTTAAGATGCTTCTGGGTATGAGCTTAAACGTCCTTGGGTATGAACCCTGTGTTGGTTAGTTGCAAAACTCGAGTTCTGACGAATTTCATGCCTTATAAGTAAGATCCTTTCTGTATTCCTTTCACCAAAGTACTAATAATTTGTTCGTTATCCGTTCATTCGATCAATTATTGTTCGTTAACCCCATTTCTAGAATTCAAAGGCGCAAACAAAAACATGAAGCGTAGTCTAATTAAATGAAACTAAAGTGCTGTATTTAAGGTTGTTTATTGTTAATGGCTATCTCTATCACAGAAATTAATCCTGAAGCACATACAATGCCCTGGCTTTCGAATGAGCGCTTAATTTTTTTCGTTCGAGCATTTTTAATTCTATCGCCCAATATTTATGAGGTTCCTATGTTTGGAATATTCAAACCTATGGCGCATATCGATCGCTTATCATCAGATAAGATCGATAGCACCTACACACGTTTACGATGGCAGCTGTTTCTCGGCATCTTTGTTGGCTACGCAGGTTATTACTTAGTTCGCAAAAACTTCAGTTTGGCGATGCCTTACCTTATTGAGCAGGGCTTCAGTCGCGGAGAGCTAGGTGTTGCCTTGGCTGCAGTGTCAATTGCTTACGGCTTATCTAAATTTTTAATGGGAAGCGTGTCGGACCGCTCTAACCCGCGTTATTTCCTTAGCGGTGGCTTGTTAATGTCGGCACTGGTGATGTTCTGCTTTGGCTTCATGCCTTGGGCAACAGGCAGCATTACTGCAATGTTTATCCTGCTGTTCCTTAATGGTTGGTTTCAAGGTATGGGCTGGCCGGCTTGTGGGCGAACCATGGTGCACTGGTGGTCACGTAAAGAACGTGGCGAGATAGTGTCGGTATGGAACGTTGCACACAATGTTGGCGGCGGATTGATTGGTCCAATGTTCTTATTGGGTCTGTGGGCTTTTAACGACGACTGGCGAACCGCTTTTTATGTTCCTGCATTTTTTGCCACTCTCGTTGCTATTTTCGTTTGGTTTACAGTAAGAGATACACCTCAATCTTGTGGTTTACCTCCGATTGAAGAACACAAAGACGATTACCCAGATGATTACGATAAGTCTCACGAGACAGAGATGACGGCTAAAGAGATCTTCTTTAAGTATGTATTCTCTAACAAGTTGTTGTGGTCAATTGCTATCGCGAACGCGTTTGTTTATTTGATTCGTTACGGTGTACTCGATTGGGCTCCGGTTTACTTGAAAGAAGCGAAAGACTTCTCAGTGGATAAATCGTCTTGGGCTTACTTCTTGTACGAGTGGGCGGGTATTCCTGGCACTTTATTGTGTGGTTGGATTTCAGATAAGTTGTTTAAGGGCCGACGTGCACCTGCAGGGATCCTGTTCATGGTACTCGTGACTGTTGCTGTGTTGGTGTACTGGTTGAACCCAGCAGGTAACCCAACGGTTGATATGCTGGCACTGATTGCGATTGGTTTCCTTATCTATGGTCCAGTAATGCTAATCGGTTTGTACGCGCTTGAACTTGCACCTAAAAAAGCGGCGGGAACGGCGGCTGGCTTAACCGGTTTGTTTGGCTACTTAGGTGGTGCGGTTGCTGCCAACGCAGTACTTGGCTTTATGGTTGACCTTTACGGTTGGGATGGTGGTTTCATTATCTTGGTCGGTGCTTGTGTCGCTTCAATAATTTGTCTGATTTACGCGTTCTTAGGTGAGCGTGCACATCATAAACAAAAAGAACTCGAACAACAGAAAGAAGCGTTAACTCAGTAGTTTACTAATTAGACAACGTCATACCAATAGACAGCAGAGGCAGGGATATCCTGCCTCTGTGCTATCAAAGGAATAGAAATAATGAAAACAACGTCAATGTGCCTAACTCTTTTAGCACTTAGCTTATCAACCAATGCGCTTGCCGATCCTTTAGTGATCGCTCACCGTGGTGCATCAGGTTATTTACCGGAACACACATTACCGGCTAAAGCGCTCGCTTATGCAATGAAACCGGACTACATCGAGCAAGATGTCGTGATGACAAAAGACGATCAGTTGGTTGTACTGCATGACCATTATTTAGATCGCGTCACCGATGTTGCAGACCGCTTTCCAGACCGTGCAAGAGCAGATGGCCGCTATTACGCGATAGACTTTACGCTTGCCGAGATCAAATCGTTAAAAGTAACTGAGGGTTTTAACCTCGATGAACAAGGTAACAGAGTGGCAGGGTACCCAACTCGCTTCCCAATGTGGCAGTCTGATTTCCGTGTCGCTACTTTTGCAGAAGAAATCGAGTTGATCCAAGGCTTAAACAAGACGCTCGGTTATGACGTGGGCATTTATCCTGAAATCAAAGCTCCTTGGTTCCATCGTCATGAAGGGAAAGATATCTCTAAAGCGGTACTTGCTACCTTGCATCAATATGGTTACCTATCAAAAGACGACAAGGTCTATTTGCAGTGTTTTGATGCTAACGAATTGCAACGTATCAACGATGAGTTAATGCCAGCCATGGAAATGGATCTTAAGCTCGTTCAGTTGATGGCTTACACCGATTGGAACGAAACCATGACGTACAAGGGCGATAAAGCGACGCCGTATAGTTATGACTGGATGTTTGAGAAAGGCGGCATGGCAAAAGTCGCTACCTACGCAGACGGTATTGGCCCGTGGAAACCAATGCTGGTGGACGACGCATCGACTAAAGATAACATCATCATTAAACCGTTGATGAAATCTGCCAAAGACGCAGGCTTAGATGTTCACCCATATACGTTCCGTGCTGATCCAGGTCGAATTCCGGGCTATGCCGATAATTTCGATGGCATGTTGGATGTGTTTTACAACCAAGTGAAAGTCGACGGCGTGTTTACTGACTTCCCAGATAAAGCGGTAGAGTTCCTTAACCGTTAAGCTATTCAGCAGTAACAATACACCAGCTATGAAGAGCTAAAAGCAAAGTTCAGAGGTGCTTTTAGCTCTTTCTTGTCAGCCTTGTGCCCACTCAAATACCCATTTTGACATTCCTCAGGTTTACACCGATCTCGCTCCTTGATAGGTTACCAATATTGCAGTCAGTCGCTTGCTTAAAGGCGTGTACTTACTGAACCTTATATTGAAATTGGAACCATCATGGAAGAAAGAAGCCAAGCTTATCTAGATAACTATCTAAACTCATTACCAGAAGAAATTGCTAAACAGCACACCTCATTCAGTGCTGACTATTTCTGCGGAGACGAATACAACGCCAATTTGTGTGCACAACTCATATTGAAAGGCGAAAAGCAGGCGTCTTGTAGCCTAGAGTATTGGTACAGCCATGAAGATGAAGTGATGCCGATTGTCGGACACCTGCAAGTTGTTACTGATTGGGATGGCAAGCCTATCTGTATTGTTGAGATTACCTCTGTTTCTTTGTGTCCATACAATGAAGTGACCGCTGAATTTGCTGCCGCTGAAGGTGAGGGTGACAAAACTCTAGCATGGTGGAGAAAAGCGCATTGGAACTTCTTCTCACGTGAATGTGAAGAACTCAAGATCACACCGAGTGAAGACATGGTGTTGGTACTTGAACGTTTCAAAGTGGTTCATCAATAAGTTGTGAGATTGAAACGTGCCCACGGCTTAATTGAATCTTAAGTCGTGGCACTTAGATCTCGAAAGCAGTCAAGCGATACAACAAGGAGTGTGTAGTGAAAATAGCGATATTGGATGATTATCAGAACGTAGTAAAAAACCTTGAGTGTTATAACAAGTTAGAGCTGCATGAGGTTACGGTATTCGCGGAAACTTACCTTGAAGACGAGCTTGCGCTGAAGTTATACGACTTTGAAGCACTCGTACTTATCCGCGAAAGAACCGAAATCACTGAGTCTCTGTTATCGAAGCTGCCGAATCTTAAACTGATCAGTCAAACAGGTAAGGTCAGTAACCACATCGACCCGCAACTGTGTGAACGGTTCGGCGTGAAAGTATTAGAAGGGCGCGGTTCACCTGTCGCTCCGTCTGAACTGTGTTGGGCATTGATCATGACTGCGTCTCGTCATATTCCTACTTACTCTTCAAACCTCAAGCAGAACCAATGGCAAGATTCAGGCTCACTTGGTTTAGGAAGAACATTAAAAGGCTTAAAGCTCGGCATTTGGGGATATGGAAAGATCGGACGCTGCATCGCGCAATATGCCAAAGCATTCGGAATGGATGTGATGGTGTGGGGAAGCCAAACCTCAAGAGAGCAAGCACTGGAAGACGGTTTTGAAGCGGCAGCAACCAAACAAACGTTCTTCAGCAATGTCGATTTACTCTCTTTGCACCTACGCTTGAATGACGCCACTAGAGGCTGCGTAACTTCTGATGATCTTGGCTTAATGAAGGCAGACTCACTGTTCGTGAACATCAGTCGTTCAGAGTTGGTTGAGCAAGGCGCTTTATATCGAGAACTGAGTCTGGCACCAACTAAGCGAGCGGCTGTTGATGTGTTTGATACAGAGCCTACCACCACTGACATTGAACCGCTATTATCCTTACCAAACGTCACGGCGACCCCGCATTTAGGCTACGTTGAACAAAATAGCTACGAACTCTACTTTGATATCGCTTTCGACAATATCTTAGCTTATGAGAAAGAATCATCGATGCAGGAGGCATGATGACCAACTCTATAAAAATAACAGCTCCAACCAAGCTGACTAAAACCGTCTTATTTGATTGGGGGAATACCTTAATGATCGACTTTCCAGACGCACAAGGGAAAATGTGTGACTGGGAAACCGTACAAGAAGTGAGTGGGGCACAAGCCTTACTTGCTCAATTGTCGGAGCATCACAACATCTATATTGCGACCAATGCAGCTGATTCGAGTAAAGATGACATCATCAGTGCGTTTGAACGTGTCGGATTGTCCCAATACATTGATGGTTACTTCTGTAAGGCGAGTATTGGCTTATCTAAATACGATTCTGGTTTTTATCCCGCAATCATTGCCAAGCTCGGTGTTAAACCACAAGACATCACCATGGTGGGAGATACCCTCGAAAAAGACATCTACCCTGCGTTGGAAGCTGGCTTGCAAGCTATTTGGTTTAACGCAGAAGGAAAAGTGTTTGAATCGAACCATGCGAACATTGTGCAGATTCAAAGCCTGACCCAACTATTGGATCACCTCAATGGATGACCATTTAGGTATCTGGCGTCAGTAGTTGTCATCACGTTTACGTACCGCTCAAATCCTTGATCTTAAAACACAGCGACGAGCTTGTTTGTTTTGACGTAAACCTCTCATTTATTGCCTATCTAATGCTCTAAGCTAAGTTTAGATTTCTAATATAAGGGCTAGGCTATGAGTATCGAACGTCATGGAATATCGGTTGGGATTGAACGTGTTAGCTGCGAGACCATCATCGTGTTTAAAGCGAAAGGAAAGCTGACACACGACGATTATCAAGCAATGATGCCAATCCTTAACACAACAATAGAAGAGATCGATTCATCCGCATTGAAGATGCTAGTCGACATCTCAACATTAACGGGTTGGGAACTGCGCGCCGCGTGGGATGATTTCAAACTCGGTTTAGAACTCAACTCTAAAATAGACAAGATTGCTATTTATGGCGATAAAAGCTGGCAAGAAATGGCATCAAAAGTCGGCAGTTGGTTTGTGTCGGGTGAGATTAAGTCATTTGAAGATCATGACTCTGCTATAGAGTGGCTAGTTGATTAACTTAACCACAGTTTAGTTCTTATGACAGCTGGCGAGTGTTTTACTTGTAGGCTGTCGTTTATCGATTCTCAAAGTCATTTCCTAAGCAATTCAATAGAATATGTTCACTGCTGCATGTAACATGCGCCTGCCGCGATACGCTCGTGCTAACCAGAATAATAAACACAATAACAAGGTCTAAGAACATGAATAAGGTAATTGATAAGCTCGCTTGGATATTCATTGAAGATGGCAAGCTGCTGATGGTGAGATCAAAAGGCAAAGAGTTGTTCTACTTGCCGGGCGGAAAGCGTGAAGCAGGGGAAAGTGACGAGCAAGCATTGGTACGCGAAATCAAAGAAGAAATATCGGTAGACCTAGTGCCTGATTCAATAAAATACGTAGAGACGTTCACTGGCCACGCTGACGGCAAAGCAGAAGGCGTGTCAGTGCAGTTGACGTGTTACCTTGCAGATTATACTGGCGAACTCGCTCCAGATGCTGAAATTGAAGAGCTTAAGTTTGTTGATGGCAACGACAGAGCAGTATGTTCATTAGCTGCTCTTGTTGCGCTTGATTGGTTAGAAGCAAACCAGTATTTACCACTTATCAGTAAATAATGGCTCGTTGATATAGAACGACTGTTTAGTCAGGATCTTTATAAGATCAGTGCTTATGAAAAGCTTGAAGGGCGACTGTCTTTCATTAAAAGGTCGAGTTTTCTTTGAGCTTTTTTCGTATCTTGTAAATCCACCACCTCGATCATCTCACACTCATCTCTTACCATCTCATTGATTAAGCTCGGATAATGGCGGCAATCTTCAGGTCGGTCTAAGTAAATGCTGCACGTATATTTCGCCTGAGCATTCTTATCTTTCGTTGGAACAACCTCTAGGAAAGGGCAACGACTTAAGCGTTCGCCAGATTTAGGATCAAACCAGATCTCACTACCGCGAACATATTCAAAGATGTCTGGGTTGAACAGCTCCCACAAATCAATCTCTTCTTGAGTCGCGGCAAGGTCACCATCTCCATATTTGATACAGCATTTTCCGCATTGATTACAATTTTTCATTAGTGACTTCATTGGTTGGTGAGCTTTTGTCATTTTACCACTGATAGCCGTGGCACGTTGATTTTGTTGTCCATCGCGCGGAATCTGAAAAGAATCACCTCATCTGATACTTATTTATCTAGGTCACAACACTGCAAACAGGGCTGTAAACAGTGATACAATTTGCGCCTAGCAAGTTATTAAAACAAAGGCATGAAAATGAGAACCGTATACACCACCGAAGGCGACATTAACGCAAAGAAACAGAAAGACGCTTACCCAAAGTTGGCGCTATGTGATAACTGCGTTCGAGACTATGTGGTGATTGCTCAAGGTGAACGTACCTACAAGCCTTGTGCGAAATGTGGTGCAGACGATTAATGCGCCTTGATAAATACCTTTGTAAAAGCACAGAACTAACAAAACTCGAAGCCGTTCAGCGAATCCAAAACGGTGAGGTGACTGTGAACAGTGTGGTTGTGCTAGACGAATCTACTCAGGTTCATGAAAGTAACACCATCTTGCTTAATGGTGATGCATTGACGCTACGCGCATTTCGATACATCTTAATGCACAAGCCAGCGGACACCATCTGTTCCAATATCGACGAAGTTTATCCATCGCTTTTCAATTATCTAGAGTTAGATAAAGCCTCAGAACTGCATATTGCAGGGCGATTAGACGCCGATACAACTGGTCTAGTGTTGATTACCGATGATGGCCGTTGGTCTTTCAATATCACTTTACCGACCAAGTCGTGTAAAAAGGTGTATCGTGTGACATTGTCACGTGATATCAAAGACGATGTCGCAGATAAATTCAAAGTGGGGGTTCAGTTGCAAGGTGAGAAGAACCCCACGCGCCCCGCAGAACTAGAAGTGATAAGCCCGAAAGAGGTGCTACTGACCATCACAGAAGGTAAGTTTCATCAGGTTAAACGAATGTTTGCCGCAGTCGGTAACCGAGTTGTAGGGCTTCACCGAGAGCAAATAGGCGAAGTAAGTTTAGATGTCGAAGAAGGCCTGTGGCGATATCTCACCAAAGATGAAGTTGCGTCTTTTAGCCAGTAACTGAAACCTATTCAAGAGTAAGCCGAGCTAGATAACTAGGCTTCAAAGCCATAAGAAAACCAGAAGGAAAGGTGTGTCATGGAAAACCTGAAAGTCGCAGAAATAAAGTCGTTTGTCCCCGCGAAAGATTTCGATTTGTCCAAGCGTTTTTATCAAACTCTCGGCTTTGAAATTATGTCTGAATTCCATGATATCGCCTATTTCCGTCACGGCGATTATGCATTCCTTTTACAAGATTTTTACGAACCTGCGCACTGTCACAATTACATGATGCACTTGCTGGTGGAAGACGTAAAAAGTTGGTATCAACACGTGCAAAACTCTAATGTAATGACGGAATTTGAAGTAACCGTTACTGAGGTTGTCGAACAGCCTTGGGGAATGCTTGAGTTTTGTATCACTGACCCAAGTGGCGTGCTATGGCGTGTTGCCGAGAACATCAGGCCACGTTAGCCCGTAAACTTGTTTTAAGGCCAGTGAAACGCTTCAAATTATCCATATGTCGCTTAATTTATACCGCTCTCGGTAATTATCAAATAGGTTAAAACATGGATATAAAGGCAAAAATGCACAACCAAGACGTTTATTACTGTGATGACGAGGATCTGGTCGCCGAGCAAACACAATGCTTAGAAGTGCTTTACGATTTCAACCACACTCGCCCGAGTGAAGGTGACAAACGCCAACAAATCATGAAGCAACTGTTCGCTGAAGTCGGCGAGGGTTGTTACATCGAACCTCCATTACACGCCAACTGGGGCCGTCACACACACCTAGGCAATAACGTATATGTGAACTTCAACCTAACTTTGGTCGACGACACAGACGTATTCATCGGCGATAACGTGATGATTGCTCCTAACGTAACCATTGCAACAGGCACACATCCCATCAGTCCTGAACTTAGGCTCAAAGCCGCGCAGTTCAACGTGCCTGTTCGTATCTGCAAGAACGTATGGCTTGGCGCGCATACCGTCGTATTACCGGGCGTCACCATCGGCGAAAATTCGGTTATTGGAGCGGGCAGTATTGTCACCAAAGACATCCCTGCCAATGTGGTTGCTGTCGGAAACCCGTGCAAAGTGGTACGTGAAATCAACGAGCGCGACCGTGAGTACTACCACAAAGATCGCCGCATTCCAGAAGAGCTGAAGTAAGCTATCTTGACCAGATTCTTAATGTTGGGAGTTTGGTCATACTAGACAGAAAGATTCTGCATTTTCTCTAAAGCCGATGCTAGCTGTGATATAAGTCATTGTTATATAATGGCTAGATTGCATATGGGATGTGAGTGGTAGAAACTAGACAGAATTAGTCTGCATTTAAATACAGAATTTTTCTGTCTAATATAGCTGTTAGGCATCAGTGGCAATTATTTAGAAACTAATATTATGAAAGATATATTTAAACCAGTCTTAGATGACAATGAAGAAATACTCTGGGTGGGAGAGCCTTATTTTATAGCATACATGCTAAATGCTTCCTTTGTGTTCTTTTGCGGAATACTGCTATTTTTATTTTTAGGCAGGTCATCCTCGGAACTTTTTTCTACAGACCCTGTGCAGCTTTTATCAGAAGGGTGTGTAATGTGGTTTGGTTTAGCGCTAATACTATACAAGTTGCTAGTATATCCAAATACGTTTTATGCGTATTCCAACAAGCGGCTTCTCTTTCGTAGTGGCTTTATGGGTATTGATTATAAAGTAATTGATTACGATAAGATCACAAATGTTGAAGTTAATATTAATCCAATTGAGAGTTTGTTTAGCGTTGGAACGATCAAGGTTTTTTGTGGAGAAGTCGGTGGTAAAGGTCAAAAGATTACTAATGATATGATAGCGATTCCTTACCCTAATGATACGTTCAGAAATATCAAACAAGTTTCTATTGATGTGAAGTCTGACTTACTCTATCCAAACTCACTTCGCCCTGAAGATAACCCCGGTTACGAGACTAAATATAAAAAGTGATTGATTTTGTTGAGCAATGCCTAACAAACTGTTTAAGAGTGATTCGCAACGCGTGGCATTTTCACTATGCGTTGGTTTTAGTGGTTAAGGTGGTATGCGGAAGCATCGGTATTGCGTTGCTCACACCTTAACAGGGCGTTATATTTTTTGAGGATGTACCATGATTGAAAAGCTCGAATTAGCATGTAGAGCTATGAGTTCTCGCTATACAAATATTTTGTCTCAATATTATCCAGCCCACGGCAGCACAGGATTTACAGAACGAAATTTGACAAATAATTTAGTAGTAGCCTTAGAGAGCGCTTTTGGTGAAGCATGCATATCTTGGTTTGAAGCGCCCATATGTTTAATAGATGGAAAGCATATTGACGCTGTGGTTTTTCATGAAAATATTACCATTTTAATCGAAGCGAAAAGGCTAACGTCTGTAAAGCAACAAATGGGTTGTATTGAGCGAGATGTAGAGCGAATGTTTTCTATCAACACAATCAAAATGTTAGAAAAAGAACTGAGGTCGAATCATAGCCAACGCCGTCGGTACTCGATCGTACTTGCAGATGTTTGGACTGAAAATGACGAAAAAACAAATGCCTATGAGTCTTGGCCTAATTTGTTGCCTACATATTTTCTTGAAACGTTATTGTTCTCCAAACAGCTGTCTTTCAATGACTTATGCGTTGAAGGGGAGTGGAAAGATAACTACAAAATATTATTAGCAGTGTCAGAAATAAAAATATAACAAACTGTTTAAGAGTGATTCTGTAGTTGACCCGATCTAATGGACACCTTCAATTGTAATTGGAGGTGATTATGCCAGCTTATAAATCAGGTAAAAAAACTCAACAATATCTTACGGAATTTAAGGTAACTGCTGTCCGACTTTCGCTTCGAGAAGGAGCTACAGTTAAAAGCGTGGCGCTATCATTAGATATCCACCCTTATATGCTTTCTAAATGGCGAAAGGACTATAGAGAAGGGGTTATTATGGAAGATAAACGTAAGAAAAGGACTAAGATCCCGAGCCAGAAAACTGAGTCTAGTCGGATTGCAGAACTTGAACGTCAGAACGAACAACTTAAGCTCGAGAATGACTTGCTAAAAAAGTGGCAACGATTCGTTGCCCAAGAAAATCGACAAAATTCCGATTCATAACCCATTACAAAACGCGTTATTCCATTGTATTGATGTGCCGTTTTCTATCTGTTTCTAAGTCGGGTTATTACGCATGGCTTGATAGAGAACCAAGCCGCTACGATCAAGAAGAGCAGGCTTTGAAGAAGCGTATAATTAAAGTTTTTACCCAGAGTCGAGAGACTTACGGCAGCCCACGAGTTCATGCAGAACTGAGGCGCCAAGGCGTTTTGGTTAGCCGCAAGCGTGTGGCTCGGATCATGAAAGAGCAAGGGCTAAGAGCGCGAAGTTATCGCATTTACATGAAAATGGCCAAGCTACATCGGTTCTATCAATCGATTAAGAATATTAAAAAAGACACACCAAAACCAACGGCAGTTAATCAACAATGGTCTGGAGATCTAACGTATATAAAGCAAGGTAAACGTTGGATGTATCTAGCGGTCGTTATCGATCTTTACTCGCGTAAAATCGTCGGTTGGTCGCTTGGTAGTAAGAAGAGTACACAACTAACGATGAGTTCGTTGAGAATGGCAATTAGAAATCGAAAGCCACAAGAGCGCTTATTGTTTCATACCGACAGAGGCTCTGAATATCGAGCCCATGAAGTTCAAGCTTTATTATCAAAAAATGGAATTGTCCCAAGTATGAATCGACCAGGTCATTGCACTGATAATGCGGAGGTGGAGTCGTTCTTCCATACGCTCAAAGGCGACATAATTAGGAAAAATAGTTTTAAAAGTGAGAAGCAGCTTAGAGATAAACTTGCCGGTTATATCCAGCATTTTTATAACCGTTATAGACTGCACTCAAGTCTTGGATATCGAACCCCGCATGAATATGAAGTAGCGACGGGTTAAAGATAATAGGGTGTCCATTTTATCGGGTGAAGATCATTCGCAACGCGTGGCATTTTCACTATGCGTTGGCTTAAGTGTTTAAGGTGGCATGCGGAGGCTTCGGCATTGCGTTGCTCACACCTTAACAGGGCGTTATACATACGGAGTATATTATGAATATATGGATATTTAGCTCGGGGTTATTAGCCCTGTTTACTACGTTAGTACATGTATTTGCAGGTCAAATAGACCCGGTTAGACCTTTTCTAAAGTCAAAGCTTGATGATATCCCGAAAGCAACGCTTCTAGCTTGTTGGCATCTGGTCTCAGTCACTTTGTTTGTTAGCTCACTAATGCTTTTATACGTCGGTTGGTATGGTATTGATTCACTCTATTTCCTAATCCAGTCGTTAGGTTTTTTATATATTCTGTATGCATCAGTGTTTGTGGCAGTTGGGTTATATTTTTTTGGATCTAAGGTTTTTGTAAAACTTCCACAATGGATATTGCTCCTTCCAATCGGCTTGCTAGCAATCTATGGTGCAATGTATGTATAACAAGCAATTTAAGCAGACTGTCAACGCTTGGCATTTTCAACTCGGCTTAGCTTCAGTGATTTAGGTGGTAAATTTGAGTGTCTTGGTAGCGTTGTCAGCTACTTAATTGGGCGTTAGGCAATATGAGGAGGATTCATTGGGAACTTTATTTCTAGGTGCGGGCTTTTCGAAATGGGCGTTTGACCTGCCGTTAGTTAATAATCTGTTTGATTTTGATATAGGCACCACCTCTGACGCCGAAGAGAGAAGACTTGAGCTCATCAAAAAAGACTGGGTTCTGTGGAGGGAAAGCAACCCCGATTGCACTCCAGAAAAGTTTGTTCATTGGTGCGTTGAAAAATCTAGCCACAGGAAAAGTCGAGTCATCTGGTATGTGAATCGACGCCTTACAGAACCATTTATGACTAGAATTAGTGGGTCATATTCAGCAGCAATGTTTGACGAGCGTGTTGTTAGAGAAAATGAAAAAATTGTTGCCCTAAAGCAATTCTTTGAAAAGCTGAAAGTTTTTGGTCTAAACGGCATTATTACCTGTAACTATGACACGATTGTCGAATGTGCACTTGGAACATCGGGCTTTAATTATGGCGTGGTTGGGGAGCAATTAAGAGGTCGAGGAATCAACCCACAGTTTCCATGGCAAAATGCGCATTTAAGAGTTACTGGTGACACGCCATTGGTTAAGCTCCATGGCTCACTTTCGTGGGATAAAGACACTAAATATACTAGCGGTAAGCCAGGAAAGGCGGGTAACGCACTAATTGTCCCTCCGGCTCCTGAAAAAGAGCCTCCATCTGAACTAAAAGAAGTTTGGGATCTAGGGGCAAATATACTATCTCAATCACAAAGCATTATTATTTTTGGTTTTGCGTTTAACCCTTATGACCAAGCATTATTGGAGTATCTTAAAAAGTTTGGTTCAAATATCAAAAACGTTCTTTTAATTGATCCTTATCCGCAGGTTGAAAGTGCCAAGAGCCTATGGGCTAATAGTAAAATTGAGGTGTTGGATCCTAGAGAAGAATTTGATATTGAGCCGTGGGTAGAAACGTGTACCGTATCGCGCGTGGTCATCGCCTAACAAAATGTTCAAGAGGAATTTGCAACGCGTGGCATTTTTACCATGCGTTGATTTTTGTGATTAAGGTGGTTGCTGCAACATCGGTATTGCATTGCTCACCTCTTAACATGGCGCTAAATAGATTCAAAAGGAAACTATAAATGGAACTAGTAGGAAGGTTATTGGGTTATGAGTTTTTTGTACCTTTTTTAATAACATGCGCGATTTATGGCGTACTCTTTGCTTTAGTCTATTTTATTTATAAAACAGTACGTTCATTTATTGTTAAGTTATATATATCACATAGCTTGAAGCCTGAAACCAATTATAAAATTCAAAAAATTATTGCTATAACAAAAAGCATCAATGTTCCTGGCGAATTACCGGATAACTACCAATCTTTATGGAATTCAATATACAAGAATAAAAACAACTATGAGAGTATGAAGAGTTCTATTGGTTTTTTTGAATTAGCAATGTGTAACTATAAAAAGTCAGATACAGATTCAGATGACTTACTAGAAATCATCGATTTACTTGATAACTTTAAAGAGCAGGCACTTCGTCAGAGTAAGTATTTTTATGAGACTCGTGAAGCTATAAATATTTCGCTTTCATATGTGTTGGTTTCAAAGCACTTTCTAGTGTCAAGTGAATCGCTATAACGCGGCGTTAGGCTACAAGGAAAAGTATATGAACGAGACAGTGGAAGTTTATCCAAAACAATATGAAGCAATATTGAAAGCCACACATGAAATTGGTTTTCCGCAATTATCAGAACTTCCGATAGGTTCATTTCTAGCTGCTTTAGCTGCGAGTAAGCAATCAGGGTACTTGTTAGAATTAGGGACTGGCACTGGTCTTTGCACATCATGGATATTGCATGGAATGTCTGAAGACTCGAAATTAACAACGGTAGATAATTCGGCAGCAAATATTGATATCGCTCGTAGTTATCTAGAAGAAGATCCACGAATTGATATTGTTTTATCCAATGGTGAGGATGTTATCGATCGAACCCTTCCATTGTCGATTGACTTGATATTTGCTGATACTTGGCCGGGTAAATACCACTATCTAGATGAAACTCTAGCTTGCCTCAAAATTGGTGGTTTTTACATCATAGATGATATGAAAACTCGTGAGGATTGGTCAGAAGAGCACAATGAAAAGGTTCGAACGTTGATAGCTCACTTATCACAGCGAGATGATCTTGTTGTAGCAAAGCTTTGTCGGTCAACAGGCATAATTATGTGCGTGAAAGTAGCCTAACAAATTCTTCAAGAGTGATTCGGCACGCGTGGCATTTTTGTTATGCCTTGCTCTTGGTGGTTAAGGTGGTGTGCGGAGACTTTGGTATTGAGCTACCTCACACTTTGATTTGGCGTTATGTGGTTGGAGAAAAATCATGAATCCATCAGCGGTTCTTATTCATGTCCTAGATGTACCGAAAGGGCTTGAATGGTACAAGAAAGCTTTTCCTGAAGCCGTTCCGGTTTACTACCCTGACTTTGACTTCACGGTACTTGATGTCAACGGGTTCTCTCTCGAAGTCGTTCAATCTGATGACAAGGTTTCTGAGGGTAAAAAGGGAACTGTAATATATTGGTCTGTTATTGATCTATCTGTTGCATTAGCTCGTTTCGAATCACTTGGGGCATCTTTATATCGTGGTCCTATGGAGATCGAAAATGGATTATCTATGTGCCAAGTTGAAGACCCTTTCGGAAATTTAATCGGTTTACGCGGGGCAGCCACTAAACAGAGCATTTAAGATAGATTCCCAATACTTGACACTTCAATTCAAGGTTGGATTTCGTGTTTATGATGCAATGATTTAGGTGGTAGTGTCGCTCAGCAAGTGGAATTAGCTAAGGAATTTAGATGTACAAAGGAAGTTGTTTATGTGGCTCAATTCAGTTCGAATTGGATGGAGGCGTCACTGATATCATTCACTGTCATTGCTCTTTGTGTCGTAAGGCAAGCGGAAGTGCCTATGCCACTAATGGCTTCATTAATGCTGAAGATATCAAGTTAACAGACAAAAATAATACACTTACCTTTTACGAAAGCAGTGAAGGCAAACGGAAGTACTTTTGTAAAACTTGTGGAAGTCCAATCTATAGTTCAAATTCACAATCCCCGAAAAGGCTTCGCCTTCGTTTAGGTATACTCGATACAGAGATATCGGAACGTCCTATTTCTCATAACTTTGTTACATCAAAGGCTAACTGGGATGACTTAGATGTTGAGTTACCTCGCAATGAAAAGCACGAAGTCGGGCGAAAGTAGGCGCGGTTAAATCCGTTTAACAAGGTGCTAAAATTGACGTTTAACACTTGGCATTTTCACTTCGTAAAAGTATATGACATAGTTTCAAGTGGTTAGTTTAGCGTTATACGCTTAGAGGAAATGATGATTCAGAGTATTTATGATGACATGTGGCAAAGGTTTGAATTGGCATTAAAGCGCAATGAATATGAACTCGATCCATACCTGTCAGAGCTTGAAAATGATACTCGAAGAGGCATCACTGCCTTGGCGTATTTAAATCAAGGGAACCGCTCTACCATCAATGACATCACTCGTTTTCAGAAAGAGGTGCGAGAACTCGAACCAGAGCAATACTATCACCCTTCAGATGAGTTGCACCTAACCGTTTTGTCAGTGATTTCATGCTTACCAGAGTTTGCCGTAACCGAAATTGATGTTAATTCTTATATCGATGTTTTTCGTTCGGCTCTCAAAAATGCAGGCAAAATAGAAATTAGGTATCACGGTGTTAGTGCTTCACCTAACTGCATTGTAATTCAAGGCTTTCCAACATCTGGTACTTTAGAGCGACTTAGAAATGAGCTTAGAACGCAGCTAACTGAAGCTGGGGTAAGAGTAACGTTCGATAGCCGTTATAAGCTAGTTACAGCGCATAGCTCAATTATTCGGTTCAAAGCCCCACTCAATGATGCTCAGCAACTTTTAGCCTTATGTCAGCGGTATAGGAATCACGATTTTGGTCGTGTTGTGCTTGAAGACTTCGAGTTGGTTTTCAATAACTGGTATCAGAATTTAGACGTCACCAAGTCTTTGGCAAGGTATAGGGTGCAATAGTTAGCACGCGTTGTGTTGCGGATCAGTTCTACATAGATAAAGGATAAAAATGGTAGTACTCAGAGAAATGCGCCAAGAGGAATATCCGGCTTATTGTCAGTATTTCATTGACGATTACAGTCAGGAAATAGCTAAAAATTATGGACATTCTTTAGATGTCTCAATCGAATTAGCCAAGAAGGATTTGCATCGTTGCTTTCCTAACGGGCTAGAGGGAAATGAGCATTCATTATTATGTATTGATGCAGAAATCAAAGGTGAGCTTAAGCTGGTGGGTTATCTTTGGCACTCAATAAACATGAGTGATAAATCTACTTTTATTTATGACTTTTTTGTTTCAAGCGAACATCGAGGTTTTGGTTTCGGAACTCAATCTATTTCAGCGTTGGAAGCTCAACTACAAACGATTGGTATCAGTCAAATAAAGCTTCGGGTTGCTTATCATAATGAACGAGCGCTTAAACTATACAAAGACGTTGGTTTCGAGATTACTGGTTTCAATATGTCTAAGAAAATCAGTGGGTAGTGTCAGCTGAACAAGCCATTCAATTGGGCTGCCAATGCTTGGTACTTTCCACTCCATTGTTGTTTTTTGTGTTTACAGAGCAACGGCTTGGATTATTTATAGAAATACTCACATAAATTGAGTTATGGAGAACATAGTGAACGTAAGGAAAGCATCTAAACAAGACTCTAGTAAGTTGTTCGAACTTATTAAGCAAAAAGCTGAGTTTGATCGAAGCATGAAAGGGTTTGAAGGCGAAATCTCGACGACTACAGAGAAAATCGAACGCACGTTATTTGGTGACTATCCATTTGCACATGCTTTTCTATTAGAACTGAATGACGAGGTTCTAGGGTTTGCGTTGTTTCATTATAGTTACTCCTCTTTTAGCGGTGAACCATCTATTTGGCTTGATGACCTCCTAGTTTTAGGAGAACAAAGATCAAAGGCTTATGGCAAAGAGCTTATGCAAGCGTTAAAGTCATACGCTGAAACGTCATTGGTTTCGTACATTTCATGGACTGCGAGCCCTTACAACACAAAAGCACGCGAGTTCTACATTAACCTAGGCGCCGAAATAGAGCGTATGGATGGTCAGAGACCATATTTCCGTTGGGTAACCTGCAGATAACAACGGCTATGGATGACTCACAACGCTTGGGATTTTTAGTTTAGGCGACTTGTTTATGCGCAATGAGTTAGGTTAGTTGGATAGTGCCGTTTGATTCTTAACAAGGTGTTACACGACCTACTAAAACTGTTAGAGAGAATAAATATTATGTACAAAGTTGGTATTGTATTGTTTGATGATTTTACAGACGTAGACTTCTTTCTTATGTATGACTTGCTTGGTAGAACAACAGATAGCTGGACAGTTAGCATACTAGGGACTAAATCTGAACATCACTCCCACTTAGGAATTAAAGTTAAAACGGATGGTCATGTCTCAGAAACAG
Organism: Vibrio sp. FE10; assembly: GCF_030297155.1. Lineage (NCBI taxonomy): Bacteria > Pseudomonadati > Pseudomonadota > Gammaproteobacteria > Vibrionales > Vibrionaceae > Vibrio > Vibrio apostichopi. The sequence goes on from NZ_AP028067.1 coordinate 1,820,522, forward strand.
CAGAGCAAGATGTAGTCCTTATTACTAGCGGTAAACGTGGTATTCCAGCGGCTATGAATGATGTTAATTTTATGTCAGCGTTGACGTTAGATCCTAATAAACAGTTACTAGGTTCAATTTGCGCAGGGTCATTCATCCTTCACGAGCTTGGTATACTCAAAGGCAAGCCGTTGACCACAAATCCGGATGCTAAGTCAGTTTTGGAAAGCATGGGAGGTAATGTTCAAGATCTACCTCTAGTGATTGACGGTAATGTAGCTACTGCTGGCGGTTGTCTTTCACTGATGTATCTAGTCGGTTGGTTAGCTGAAAGGTTGTTTGATTCTAATAAACGACGAAGTATACAAAACCAGTTAATTCCAGCAGGGCAATTAGCTCTATTCGAAGAGCTAATTTCTACAACTATTCAATCTGCGGAATTGGAAAACTTGCATCATGATCGTTCAAGGCTGACACCCAAAGTTCGATAACTCAAAATAGCGAAAGGATAAAAATGAAGTTTCATCAAGAAACGTCATGTCCCGCTTTTGAACTCGTATAAGGTAAGACCCGCTACCAGAACATATAATAAATAATCATGTTGTTTTGGTAAGCGTAGTGTTGCGAGTTGAAATTACGTATTCGAGAAATTTCTATGAGGTTAGGTATGAGTAAAAGTGTATTAACTGTCTGCTTATTTATGGTTAGTTTAGGAGCAACAGCTTCTACAATAGAAGAGTGTACTAAACACCTACCTGAAGGCCATGAGTATCAAATAGAAATCGTATTAGATGTCGATAAAACGGGTTTAGAGCCGACTGTGAAAGGCTGTTTTGATGTCACTGGTGGTTCAGATTCTCAAGAAAGCTTTGATATAAATGATTTTGTAGAGTGTGCAGCTCCATTAATAAAATCAGTGGATGTCGAAACTAATAAAGTTTAATAATGTGCTTAATGCACGAAACTTAGATTTGGTCGTGGCATTGTGTGAATAGGAGGTTTCAATGGACAAGGCAGTCAAGGATCGTTTCGAAGAGTATCCAGTAAATTCTCGAATTCGGCTTGAAGAGTTACGAGAACTTATCTTCACACTATCATCCGATTTGCAGTTGGGCGAAGTGGAAGAGTCGTTGAAGTGGGGAGAACCCAGCTACAGCGTAAAGACAGGTAGCCCAGTACGAATCGACTGGAAATTGAAATCACCGAATAACTATTATCTGTACTTTCACTGCCAAACAAAGTTGGTAGACACCTTTCGAGAGTTGCATGGTGATGTATTGCGGTTTCAAGGAAATAGGGCGATTGAATTACGCTTATCCGACCCATTGCCAGGCCCAGAAATTAAACATTGTCTAGAGCTTGCCTTAACTTATCACCAACGAAAACATCTACTGCTTCTGGGCTCGTGATGTTGATTATCACGAAGTATCTGATTTAACTCACCAATCAAGAAAGTTGCTCGCGGTCTCGTTAAAGACCAATTGTTCTGCACTGCGAGTGCCAAAAGCTAATAAAGAATTTATGATGGAATCTTAACGCTCGGCGTTTTTGGCTTAAGTCATTATGAGGATAGAAATATGGAACACGCTCCAATCAAAGATGAAATCACGTTTGATGATTTCGCGAAAATCGACATTCGCGTGGGTCTAATCGTAGAGGTCTCTGAAGTCGTTAAATCCGACAAGCTCATGAAACTGACAGTAGATTTTGGCGATCATCAACGTTCAATCTTGGCAGGTATAAAGCAAGAGCGAGAAAACCCGAAAGAAATTGAAGGCAAGCAAGCTTTGTTTGTTGTGAACTTGCCTGAAAGAAAGATGGCGGGTGAAGTGTCTCAAGGAATGTTGTTCGACATCGGCTACGAAGATAAATTACAACCATGCTTGGCTTGCCCTGAAAACGAAATGCCAAACGGCGCTAGAGCTGGGTAACGTACATAAATGAAGTTATGGCGGCTGGATCGTTTACAACTTACTGTATAAATAAAATAGTAGGTATTGGGTATATATGGACGTTTGGTTTTTAGTAACCGCAATCAGTTTTGTTGTCTGCTTGATCGCAACTTTAGTTAGTTTAGTCACTAATGTTAGGTTTAAAGTAACTCTTTCATGGAGTTGTTTGGCGCTTCTAACTGTGACGCTGTTTCTTTCTCAGAAGTATACGATACGTGATTTGCTTTCAGATAGGTTAGTCGAGGACAGTTTCGTTATTTCGTCCATTGAAGAGGTTGACGAGGCTAGTCTATTGAGCGCCTTAAAGAACAAGGAATATTTAGATATATACAGGACTAAACCAACGGTTAAAAATAAAGTTAGAATCATCGCGCGGGATGGCGAATTACAGTTAATCTTAGCTAAAGACTCGGTACATGATGATGTTTATTGGGTGTATTACCCTAAATATCGTTTTAGTCGAATCAACGATATTGGAAAAATCAGGTTGGACTAGGTATTTACTTAGTAATACCCATAAATAAATCCACATAAAAAATCACCGTAGGAACTGGGAAGTGGGTTTCATGTTAGGGTGTAAAGATTCAGAACGAGTCTTGATTGGCGATTGACGTTGGTTATTGTTCATCGAAGTACTCTCCATTTTTATCATAATTATTCAAGGAAGAAGCATTGTGAAATTAGCTCAGTTAAATATTGCTCTAGCGAAGTACGCTTTAGATGCACCGGAAATCAAAGACTTTGTCGATAATTTAGATCTGGTTAATGGCATAGCCGAAAGCAGTGAGGGGTTTGTCTGGCGTCTCAAAGATGAATCTGGTGATGCAACCAATATTAAAGCGTTCGATGATCCGAACATGATCGTCAATATGTCTGTTTGGGACTCAGTAGATTCGTTAAAGAACTTCATGTTTAGAACTCACCATCGCGACTTCATGCGAAGAAAAAACGAATGGTTTCATCGCTTAGCGGAAGACACCTATGTGCTTTGGTGGATTGAAGATGATCACATCCCAAGCCTTGATGAAGCTATTGAGCGGTTAGAGCACCTAAGAGAAACGGGTGATTCGCCTTACGCGTTTACATTCAAAACCAATTTTACAGAGTCAGAAGCTCCTAGATGAAGCTCTTGCATTGTTCACCTCTCGGTAATACGTTAGATGACGAATGTTATTGATAATGAACAAGGGAGATGTTGTGAGCACTTTACCAGATGAAACTCAGCAACGATTCATTGCTGTCTTAAGTAAGAAGATGGATTTGGGAAGAGCGCTGAATGTACTAGGGCATTTGAGTGTTGGCTTGTCGAATCAATTGAACGAGGGCGAAACCTGTTACGTTGACTATCAAGATATGGATGACGGCATTCACCCTAATTTGTCTCACTATCCTTTCATTGCTTTGAAAGCCGACAATTCGAACAAGCTTCGAAAAGTTCGTGAAGAGGCCATTAGCCGCGGTATCAAATTCACTGATTTCACGAGCACGATGATCGAAGGTGGTTCTGTCGAGCAACAACAGAGAACGAAAGAAACCAAAGAGGCAGATCTAGAATATTTAGGTGTATGCCTATTTGGTGACACTGAAACCCTACGCGAATTTACCAAGAAGTTTAGCCTCTATAAGTAAGTTTTAGCTCACATATCATAACTGTATGGATATACATGTTCTTGTGTGAGTGTATTATTCTGTTGTTTTTTCAGCATAGAATAAAAAAATGACCAAGCATTTAGAGACTGGCATCAAAGAGCTAGTCGAAGATTTTCAATTAAATGGTAAACCTTGCCCATCACGACAATCCATTGAAGATAGACGAGCTGGCTATATTGGCAGTACCGTTTTGGCGGGTAATAGCCCTCAAATTGAACGCGAATTTTTAGATGTCATCAATGGCGTCGAGGTAAAAGTTTACAAACCAACGAGCGAACCGAATTTGCCGATCACTGTGTACTTTCACGGTGGCTGTTTTATCAGTGGTGGCTTTGAAACTCATGATATTCAATTGAGACAAATTGCTCTTCAATCGGACTCTATTGTTATCTGCATCAAGTATCGACTCGCGCCAGAACACGCTTACCCAGCAGCACACGACGACGTATACCAAGCTGTACTCGGCATTAAAGAATGCGGGCTGAAATATGGTGGCAACACAGACCACTTGGTGTTTGTTGGTGACAGTGCTGGTGGCCAATTAGCTTTGGCTACGACATTGAGGCTTAAGAAATTTTATTCGTGGCTACCGCGCCAGCAGATTCTAATCTATCCAATGTTAGACCCTAATGGCCGCTCAAACAGTTACGTGGAAAACGGGTCAGACTATATTATCACTGCGAACATGCTGCTTTCTGGCTTCGAATTATACGCAGGTAGCGAGTCCAATTTATTGCACGAACCGGAACTTAACCTTCTAAATGTGAGCTTTCACGGCCTTCCAACAACAACGATCATTACGGCAGAGTTTGATCCATTGCGTGATGAAGGGGAGCAACTCTATAGGTCGATGGCTGCTCAAGGTGTTGAAGCGCGATATGAGCCTTACTTGGGTGTAATCCATGGATTCTTTCAACTCTCAGGTGTAAGTGATTCAGCAAAACGTTGTATTGAATCTATTTCAAGCCACATAAAACATTCAAACTAACAGCTTCTTAAGTTGTAATTCTTTAACTGACAACTGGTTAAAGAACAAGAGTTTAGTGTTAATTTTAGCGCCGTTTAAATCCCCAACAACGTTGTGAGTATTGTTGGTTTCATGGAGTAGATTCGATATGACTGATAAATTTAGTGACAAGATCTCGAGGAATAGCATGGAATGAACATCAATCGAAGCAAGGAGAGCAATGTGGTCAAGATTCGGGAAATGGTAACTGCAGATTATGATTCAGTCATTGCGTTATGGTGTAAAACTGAAGGCATGAGCATCCGAGATGCGGATTCAAAAGAAAGCATTTCGAGTTACCTAGAGCGTAATCCGGGGTTGAGCTTTGTTGCTGAGTCCGACAAAGAGATTGTTGGTGCTGTCTTAGTGGGTACTGATGGGCGTCGAGGTTATTTACAACATTTGGCGGTCTCTACTGAATGCAGAGGACAGAGGCTAGGTTGTAAACTTGTATCCGAAGCGGTTAACTCTCTTGCTACGTTAGGTGTTCCCAAGACGCACTTATTCGTATACAACGATAATATCAACGCTCAGCAATTTTACGAGAAATTGGGTTGGTTTCCTCGTGACGAAGTTCGCATGTACTCGTTTAATAGCTCAAGCAACAGTAACGTCTAATTTTTAAGGAGTAAGTTTTGCCTCATTGTATTATTGAACACTCTTCGTCTATTAAGTCGGATGAGTTAAACAGCAAAGTTTTTCTCGGTGCGCTAAATTCGGGTTTGTTTGAGGCTGACGGCCGAGATATCAAGGTGAGAAGTATCGCCTATCAGAACTACCAAACCGGTACAACCAAAGAAGATTTCATCCACGTCACACTGCGCATATTGTCTGGCCGTAGCGATGACAATAAGGCTACCTTGTCAAACACTGTGATGACGCAATTAGAGTCTTTGTCTCTGGTTGATGCCTCGATTACGATTGAAGTCGTCGATATGGATCGAAACAGCTACAGCAAGGTTGTGGTTTAACTCTCTCTGTATTTACTTCATTTTCCAAGCTTCTAAATAGATTCATAACATTTGGTGTTTTACCGTGCGTTATGTGTTCTTTATTGATGTCATTTTTGAACGATTTTCTATTGTCGTGATTTATAAATCGGTACGGCAATCACAAACTTTACGCGTCTAGTTGAATACTAATTGAGAAGTCGATTGCATTACGTATCATGTATTTACGTTGGTTATATAAGTAAATAGTATGAAAGATGATGTTCCCTCAACAATAAGTGATTTGTACGAATATTCAGGCTTTTGGCCTCGAGTTGGTGCGAGTTTAATCGATACAGTAATAATCGGTGCCATTACATACCCTATATTGATTTCGGTTTACGGCTGGGTATATTTTGATAACGAGGCAATAGTCAAAGGCTTGACAGATCTTGTGTTTGGTTGGATCTTTCCAATCGTCGCTATTTTGGGTTTCTGGCTTTATCGACAAGCAACACCTGGCAAAATGGCGATATCCGCAAAAATTGTAGATGCAACCACTGGCGAAAAACCTTCACTTCAACAATATATAGTGAGATACCTTGGATATATCCTAGCGACTATCCCATTTGGGCTTGGAATATTTTGGGTCGCTTGGGATAAGCGTAAACAGGGCTGGCATGACAAACTGGCCAATACTGTGGTTATCTGTAAAAAAGACCGAAAAACACCTCAGAAAGTCAGTTTTTCTTCTAAAAGTTAGTATCTATAGTGAGTCCGAGTTCATCGCTCACTGCACATGAGTTCATGTTAATCAGCTATGTAGAACCGCACATCTTTAGTTATTGAAACCGATTACAGAAAAAGTGCATCTAGAAACATCAAATTGTGACAAGATTGTCTAGAGTGGGAGAGAGCATTTATCCCCGTTTATTATGATGTTGTATGGAGGTAGTGAAGTTGAAGAATGTTGAAGCTTTTCTGGTTAATTCGTTTACTAAGAACGGCAAGGGAGGGAATCCTGCGGGCGTAGTTTTGCAGGCCGATTCTCTGTCTAACGAAGACAAGTTAGCGATAGCACAAGCTGTTGGCTTTTCTGAAACAGCGTTTATTTCTCAAGATGATGAAGTCGACTTTGAATTGTCTTTTTTCACCACAACGAGCGAGGTCGATTTCTGCGGACACGTAACATTAGCAGCGTTTTCAACAATGCACCGTGAAAGGCTTATCACTCCAGGGCAATACATTCAAAGGACTAAAGCTGGCATATTGGCTGTCACTGTTGAGTCGAATGGACAGATAGTCATGGAGCAAGCATTACCTGAATATAAAGATGTGTTTAGCTATGACACGATATCTGAATTGATTGGAATCGACCCCCAAACATTAAGATCTACCCAGTTACCAATCGAGGTTATTTCAACTGGGTTGCCAGATATTATTGTTCCCGTCCCCAATGGTTATCTCGACAAAATTCAAGTCGATGAAGGTTCTCTTAGTGAATTCTGTAAGGTACATGATGTCATTGGCCTACATGCTTTTGAACTGTGTGAGAAACACACCGAATTAACTGCAAGTTGTAGAAATTTCGCTCCTTTATTTGGAATCCCTGAGGAATCAGCAACAGGGAGCGCCAGTGGTGCGTTGGCTTGCTATTTAGCTAAGCACTTAAATGGCATTCATGGAGATAGTTTTACTTTCGAGCAAGGTAGGGCAATGAGTTGTGTTTCACAAATTACTGCAGTCGTTGAATTGGACGATGCTGGCGATAGAGAGATTATCAAGGTTAGGGTCGGTGGTTTCGCTCACCCAATTGGGCTTCAGAACATCGACATTTAGGAACCTTGAAAAACACCTGAGTAATAGGTTGTTCGCCTCGAGTGTTTATAAACGAACCTACAATCATAAGTACCAACTAGTTTAAAGGTTAGGCTTTCTGATGACGCATATTACAAAGCTCCACGTAGACTAAGTACCTAAAAAGGCGTTATAAGAGTGATGTTTCGCCCTGTAGTTCGGCGTTAGGCAACTGTGTTTTGAATGAGTTAACTCGTAGAGGTATAGAATGAAAAGAATAATATCACTAGGCATTATCGCACTTTCCGCTTCCTTTTCTGTAGCGGCTTCTGATGGTCTGGTTAAGTATGAAAGTAATTACTCGGTAAAAGAAACGGCTGATCGCTTCGAAGATATAGCGAAAAGCAAAGGGCTTACTTTGTTTGCAAGAGTAGACCATCAAAAAAATGCGGCCAGTGTGAACCTAGAACTTCGACCAACCGAAGTGATCATTTTTGGTAACCCGAAGGTTGGAACGCCTTTAATGCAGTGCGCTCAAGATGTGGCTATCGATTTACCTCAGAAAGTCATGGTGAGTGAAGACGATAATAAGAAAGTTTGGCTTACTTACAATAATCCTACGTACCTAATGGAGCGTCATCAAATTCAAGGTTGTGATGAAGTCATTAAAAAGATCTCAGGTGTGTTGAGCAAGCTGTCAGAGGCGACAGTAGCCAAGTAAGTATTGATAGTTTCATCACTAACGGCCTATGCGTGGCTTGCTACGCGAGGTTAGGCTGTCAGTAACATCCCTCAACTCCTTAAGCTTTACTCAAGTTAACAACCAATTATCCATAGTGCATGCTTTCTCATATGAGTTAGCTTAGTGAGTATCACTTTTGATAGACTTAGATTTGCGTTTCGGACTTGGTGAGGAATATGGAATTAAATGAAGTTGGAAGTAGTGAGATCCCGATGGATCTACTGCTTGAAGCTGACCCGTCTAAAGAGAGCATTTCATCGTATCTGCCAAGTTCGTGGTGCTTTAGCGCGTCAGAGAATGGAAAAATCTTAGGCGTGTGTGTAGTTAAACCTCAACTTGAACCTCAAACGCATACTGTTGCTGAAATCTATAATGTCTCAGTCTACCCCGAAAGTCAGGGGCGTGGCATTGGGTCTGAATTACTTAGGTTTGTCTTGTCTGTTTTACCGACGAAAGGGATAGAAAGAGTCGAACTCGGCACTGGTACTTTTGGTTATCAACTAACTTACTATCAACGCCTTGGCTTTCGAGTCGATTCAGTGGCTAAAGATTACTTTCTTATCCATTATCCAGAGCCCATCTTTGAAAACGGCATTCAACATAAAGACATGCTGAGGTTATACATACAGCTTTAATAAGCTGTAAGTTTGAGTGGAATCGTCAGCGTTCAGCGATTAATGACTAACTAACCCTATCAACAGTGAAGCGTAAAAAAGCACACCGATTTCTTCGGTGCGCTTTTAGTCAAACATTTAGTCAAACAGGTTGATGCTTCATATCCCGATAAAGCCTCCGATGAGTGTTCTATCTATCGGCGAGTTCTTTTCGAATGATCTCTGCACCTGCATGTAATGCATTAAGCTTGGCCGTTGCGATAGAGCGAGGCAGGGGAGCCATTCCGCAGTTAGTGCATGGGTACAAATTTTCGGCATCCACAAACTCTAGAGCTTTTCGAAGAGTATCCGCAACTTCTTCTGGTGTTTCGATATCGTTGGTGGCTACATCAATAGCACCGACCATGACTTTTTTACCGCGAACAAGTTCCAATAGCTCGATAGGCACATGAGAGTTGTGACATTCTAATGAGATAATATCGATATTAGATTTTTGCAGTTTCGGAAATACTTCTTCGTATTGTCTCCACTCGGTTCCTAAGGTCTTTTTCCAATCTGTATTGGCTTTAATGCCGTAGCCATAGCAAATATGAACCGCAGTTTCGCATTTAAGGCCTTCAATGGCTCTTTCTAAACATGCGATTCCCCAAGCATTCACTTCATCAAAAAACACGTTAAATGACGGCTCATCAAATTGGATAATATCAACGCCAGCGGCTTCTAGATCTTTAGCTTCTTGGTTGAGAATTTTGGCAAACTCCCAAGCCAATTGTTCGCGACTCTCATAGTGATCATCGTAAAGCGTGTCGATCATGGTCATAGGACCAGGCAATGCCCACTTAATCGGCTGATCAGTTTGCTGACGTAAGAACTTCGCATCTTCGACAAAAACAGGTTTTTGGCGAGAAACAGGGCCTACAACTGTGGGAACACTCGCGTCATAGCGATTACGAATCTTGACTGTTTTACGCTTCTCAAAATCAACACCGTTGAGGTGTTCAATAAACGTGGTGACGAAGTGTTGGCGCGTTTGCTCGCCATCACTAACAATACTGATTCCGGCTTGTTGCTGTTCTTGCAACGAAATACGCAAAGCATCGTGTTTACCAGTAATCAGTTCTTCACCTTCCAATTTCCAAGGTGACCAAAGGGTTTCTGGCTGAGCTAACCAAGAGGGCTTAGGTAAGCTGCCTGCCGTTGAAGTCGGTAATAGTGTTTTCATAATAAGTGCCGCTATATTCTGGGTTAATTACAATGCGTAGTTCGCAGACCAATTCTCAAGAGTCGCTTGATGCGGCTTAATGAAGTGTTCTTCAGCGAATTTACCCTGTTCAATAGCTAACTGGCTGCGCTCTTCTCGGTCATAAACAATTTGAGTCAACGAGTGATCTAAGCTCTTCAGGTTTGGTTGGTAGCATTTACCGGCAACGGCGTTGGCATTATAAATCTCTGGGCGGTAAATCTTTTGAAAAGTTCCCATCGTGCTGATGGTGCTGATCAGTTCAAAATTGGTGTAGTCATTAAGTAAATCACCAAAGAAATAGAAAGCTAACGGCGCTGCGCTATTTGGCGGCATAAAGTAGCGAACTTGTAAGCCCATCTTCTTGAAATATTGCTCAGTGAGAGAAGACTCATTTGGCTGATATTCAACACCTAGAACTGGGTGTTGATTCTCTGTTCTATGATAGGTTTTATTGTCTGAAACACTCAGGCATATCACTGGCTGTTTATTAAAGTTCTGTTTATATACTTCCGAGTTGACAAAGTATTTAAAGAGCTTTCCATGAAGGTCACCAAAATTATCTGGAATGCTAAATTTTGGTTGGCCCTTATTATGATCCAGTAGTAATACACTAAAATCATAATCGCGAACATAAGAGGAAAAGTTGTTTCCAACAATGCCGTCAATACGTTTGTTGGTGGTGTGGTCAACGATATTTGTTTTCAAAATTTCGATTGAAGGAAAGGCTTGGTCGCTGCCTTCGATGTCCATATCAACAGAAATGATTTCAAGTTCAACAGAGTAGCGATCACCATTTGGGTTGTCCCAATGCGCTAAAGCATTGAAACTGTTATCAATCATCTTTAATGCGTTACGCAGATTCTCTTGGCGGCTATCGCCTCTCGCTAAGTTAGCAAAGTTGGTTGTGATACGAGTACTGTCTGAAGGACGATAATTTTCATCGAGACAAATGCTTTTAATTGTAAAGTTAAAGTCTTTATTCATAGTGTTCGGTATCCCAATGTTTTGATTTCTTAGTCAGTATCCTGCACAGATATTGGTTTGAGGCAGCGAGCTGATTTAAGAATTAAATTCAATAATGTTTTTGCTATGGGATTATTTATACGTGCTTCAGTGAAAGGTTAATAATGGTTTTCTTTCACATTCAACATGAGGATTATTCATGATGTATTCGTTTGAAAAATAAAGCGACCGTCAGTTATATTAATTTGCTGAATGCGATCGTAACTGAATTTATGTCGCAAATTAGCCCCTAAAATATATAAGGAAATAAGCGGAATGAGTGAATGGCTGTTGTTGATTTTATACTGCGCGATACTTGGCAGTGGTGTAGGTTTTTTAGCTGGGTTATTGGGTATCGGTGGGGGACTAATTATTGTCCCGGTACTCAGTAGTATTTTACTGCATTTCGGATCTTTACCAACAGATCAGGTCGTGATCGTTGCAATTGCAACATCATTGGCATCGATACTATTCACATCAACATCGTCTGCGATTGCCCATCACAAAAATGGTAACGTGCCATGGAATCTTGCACCATGGATAATGTCGGGTGTTGCTCTAGGCGCACTGGTCAGTGGTTTTATGGCGGCACTTTTGCCAGAGCAAGTGGTTCGCTTGGTCTTTACCGTGAGTGTTGTGCTCATCGCAATTAAGATGTTCCTAAGCAGTAAAAGTGACGCCTCTAAAGAACGTAAACTACCCAATAAAGCATTGTTAACCTTTTTTACGACGATCACTGGCGGGTTATCAGCCATGATTGGCATCGGTGGTGGCGCGTTATTGGTGCCTTTACTGACGTTCTTCTCACTCGATATGAAAAAGGCCATAGGTTGTGCGTCTGCCTGCGGTATTGTCATCGCGTTGTTTGGGTCGATAGGTTACATAAGCTCAGGTACGGCTCACTTTGCTTTAGAGGAGGGGTTTGCTGGGTTTGTCTATCTACCAGCCTTGTTGGGTATTGTTTGTACTTCATGGTTCACTGCACCTTTAGGGGCAAAAGCGACCAATTACTTACCCGTTCCAACGATCAAAAAAATCTTCGCGGTATTACTATTAGCCATGGCTGCCAATATGGCTATTCGTTAAGAATTAGTGGTCGTTAAAAACTAATGGCCGTTAAGAATTAATGGTGGTTAAAAATAAATTGTCTTTACAAATCAATGAATGAACGACTCCCGGAAGGTGTTAAGCCTATAGGGTGATACAAGTTCACCCTGTGATATCACAAAATACGTTCGAATCGTTTTTAACGTTTAAGTGGTCGTGTAATGCTTGAGTTCATAAGCAGCGTCGCTTTCTGTTCGTGGTTCATTGTTCACGGCTGATACGTTAACAATTCAAGGGAAGTCATTTGGATATCATCAAACAATTAGAAAAGCTCATGTCGATGGACGAATCCACTTGGCATAAGCACTCTAATCCATGGAGTGTTTATACTCGATTTACTCTTCTGCCATTGATTTCTCTCGCTTTTTGGTCTAGAGATTGGATCGGAATCTATTCTGTACTGGCAATATTAGCCTCTTTCCTTTGGGTATGGATTAATCCGAGGTTATTCCAAGCTCCTGACACAACAAACAACTGGGCTTCAATGGGTACGTTTGGCGAGCGTATCTATCTGAATCGTAACGTTGAGCCTATTCCTCTTCATCATGTAAAACCGATTCTGGTTCTTCAGTTTTTAACTGGGCTAGGCTTGCCCGTATTTGTATATGGCTTATGGAGTTTAGACTTAACCTTAGTCGTCTTTGGTAACCTATGGATTGCAGTATTTAAGGCTTGGTTTGTCGATAGAATGGTCTGGCTGTATTTGGATATGAAAGACACCAAACCTGAATATGCGAATTGGTTAAAGTGATGACAAACGAATCGGGTAGATACCTTATGAGGTGAAAGGCTTTATGAGTGCTTTCACCTTGATAACGCCAACTTGAGGGATACTTAAGATTTGGCCTTTTTGGGGCGGAATTTTCGACCATCCATAATATTCAAAGACATCAGTGTTAGGTTAGTGGCCCCAGCAATAAGTTCTAACGCTTGAACGCCATAAAAGACTGCATCCATCTCTCCAGAACTCGCCCATTGATTCAAAAAGTAGGCTGCTGGGATCAAAATAAAGATTCCGTTAAACGCAATGATTGGCATACGTTTACTTTTACGTTCAACAATTTTTCCTTTTCGGTGCTTAGCCATTGCTGCACCTGTTGCGCCCGTAACTGCAATCGCTGGGACCAGAATGAATAACCCTGGAAATACGATTAGCGACTTAACCAGCTGTATCGACTCTGAAGTCCCAGTCAGTTCCACAATCAAGGTTGAAGAAAAGAATGTTGCAACACATAACGTAGCAACCATTGCAGCAAGTCGGTGGATTATTGGTTTCATATTGTTCTCTTCCATTTGTTATTTTGGTAACATATTGTCAATATTGTTGAGTTTAAATTAATGACAGCATGTTGTCAAAGTGAGGCGTTGTGGATACGAATGGAGAAGTCTTTACTAAGATTGCTTTAGAGATCTTTAAGGTAAGTGGTTTATTGAACAATGAAGGCGATAAAATAACGGAAGAGTTTGGACTGAGTAGTGCACGATGGAAGGTGATGGGAGCGATTGAAAAATCAACTGACTTAGTCACAGTGTCACAAATTAGCCGTATTATGGGCCAAAGTAGGCAAGCCACTCAGCGTGTTGTTGACGTCATGGTTAAAGACGAGTTGGTGGCATGGTTAGATAATCCGAATCATAAGAAAGCGAAGCTCGTGGAACTCACTGACAAGGGTAAGCAAACCTATAATCTACTCGATAAGAAACAAGCTGTGTGGGCAACTCAAGGTGCCGAAGGAATTAACAGAGATGAGCTAGATAATGCTTTAATCGCTTTGAATAAAATGGCCAGGTTTCTTGAAAGAGAATAGCTTGGTTGATGAACCTGAATTCTATGAGAAATTAGGCTACAAACTTGTGTCTCCTTCTTGCCAAGGAATGACAAAAAAGTTCAAACCTTGCGTATAATGAACGGATTCTAAAAACTAAAAATTTTACACACTAGGTAAGAACATGAAGCAAAATATTGTCCACATTGCATTGGTCGTTAAAGATTACGATGAAGCCATCGATTTCTATGTAAATAAGCTGAATTTTGAACTTATTGAAGACACCTATCAGGCAGAACAAGACAAACGTTGGGTTGTGGTTGCTCCACTGAATTCTCACGGTGTTACCTTATTGCTTGCAAAGGCTTCTAAGCCAGAACAACATGATTTTATTGGTAATCAAGCGGGTGGACGCGTATTTATTTTCTTGAATACCGATGATTTCTGGCGTGATTATGAGCATATGAAATCAATAGGGATTAACTTTGTCCGAGATCCACAAGAACAAGACTACGGCACCGTTGCTGTATTCGAAGATTTATATGGAAACCTTTGGGACTTACTTCAGTTAAACCCTGACCATCCGATGGCAAAGAGATAAACGCAACAAGTCGTTAATAAGTCAATTTATGGGGCGTTCTTTACATACGTCCTATAAATTACGCTACAAGACACTAGATAAATACTTCTAGAAATACGTATAATCTGACACTTAAGGCATGGCACTTAAAGGTTGCCATGTTTGGCCTCTAATAGGCTCGAATATTTGAAGCGGTAATCATATAAAACAAGGAAGACAGGTGGAAATAGTACAAGCAGAAATATCAGATCTAGAAAACTTCTATCAGTATTTAGACGTGCAGCTTTTAGACAATGCTGGCGACGACTCTCCACTTTTCCAACCTATTGCTAAACACGACTGTCGTGTTTCAGATTCTCTCAAAGCTAAGTTTAGAAACGGCTTCGAAGTTTCAATCGGTGAATCAGGCTGGCGAAAGCTTTGGGTCGTTACAGACTCGTTTGGTCATATATTTGGCCACATTGATTTACGCCACAATGTTGGGTGTATAGTTTCCACCGCGTTTGTTTAGGTATGGGCGTTGATCATAGCGTCAGAAAACAAGGGTTAGGACGTAAGTTGATTGAATTGGCCGTCGAGTTTTGTCGAGATACTCAAGGAATAGATTGGCTCGACCTCAACGTGCTTTCAGATAACATTCCAGCGAAAAATTTATATTTAAAATGTGGCTTTTCAATCATTGGTGAAATGTCAGATTGCTATCGTATCGATGGGCAATCGATCTCTGAAATGACGATGACGTTGTGCACAGCAGATCTTCATCACTCACACCCATCTAACTAATACTCGATTTAGGAGAATGCTTCATGGAAGAAATCAATAATGTCCTTCAGTTTATGGTTGAAATTGAAAAGCTAAAATCAGTCCACCGCCAAACGAAACCGGTAGGGCTGGATCGCTATGAAAATTCAGCTGAGCATAGTTGGCATGTGTGCTTAAGTGCTTTGATGTTGAAAGACTACGCGAATGAGACGATTGATATAACGCGTGTCGTTAAAATGCTCCTGATTCATGACCTAGGGGAGATTGACGCGGGAGACACGATTATTTACGCCAGCGAAACGGAAGAAAATAAGTTAAAAGAGCGTAATTGTGTTGAGCTCTTATTCCAATCGTTACCCAATGATCTTCGTGATGAGTATTTACAGTTGTGGTTAGAGTTTGAAGAAGGCAAGTCTCCAGAGTCGAAGTTTGCTAAAGCGATTGATAGGGTGCCTCCCTTATTACATAACATCCACGGTGGCGGTCATAGTTGGAAGAAGCACAATATCTCTAAAGACAAAGTGCTCACTTTTAATGGTGAACGGATATCCAAGGGCAGTAACACGTTGTGGGATGCACTTGAAGTTCAGCTGGAAGATTCTGCAAAGAAAGGTTTTTTGAAATAGCGCTTGAGCCACAGTATTACTCCAACTTCTCTTAGAGAATAAGCCAAAATATTATCTAACCAGTAACCCGTAACCAGAAAGCATGGAGCATTTATGATAACCGTTGAACGACTCAAGCCGTTGGATGTTGAGAGAGTCAAAAACATTCAATTAGCCGATGACCAGATCAAGTTCGCAGGAACCGCAGAGGCGTTTTTATTGAGTGGCAGTGATGAAACGATTCATTTGCACGTCATCAAACACAATGACGATGTTGTTGGTTTTTTTAAGTTAGATACTGCGTATGCCGCTGGGTATGATTTTTGTTCTGAACGTGGTTTGGGATTAAGAGCATTCGCTGTCGACAAAAATCAGCAGGGCAACGGCATAGGAACGGGTAGTGTGAAGGCGCTATTTCCTTATTTGAAATATAACTACACCGAATACGACTCGATTTACCTGACCGTTAATTGCAAGAATCCAGGGGCAGTCAGTTGTTACAAAAAGGGTGGATTCATGGATACCAATGAAAAGTACTTAGGTGGTGAAGCTGGTCCGCAACACATAATGAAAGGGCAAATCATATAGGTGTTGTTCGTATGTGATGCTCAAACGAAAAAGTCGTTTGTGAAAACTCAATACCCACCTATTTTTAATACTGGGAACGAACTAAGCACCAATCGATACGCGAGATACTACTGATAATCGCTCTACTCTTGTTTTAATATTTCATGAGGAACTATGAATAGTCAAATATCAAAGGCTTTGAGAGCGAGCGTATGGGCTGTGTTTAGCCACTCTATTATGTTTAGCCATATGGCAATGAGTGAAACTTTGCCCTTAGGTTATTCTCTGAGTGTTGAGTACCAACCTTATACCGTGACCGGAAATACCGTTGATGAGATTAAGCGCTCCTTTCGTGAGGACAAGCCTCAGCACTTGAAGGATAGCGGATTCGATGGCCTAACTAATTGGCAATATAAAACCTCTCACAATAGTGAAACCTGCAAGCTGTCTAAATTGGACGTCAGCATCACATATACTTTGCCTCAAATTCAACGTTCGCAAGCCAATCGAGAAGCGGTGGACGAGTTTAAATTTTATATGGGGCAGCTGTATCGTCATGAAGAAATGCACTGTGCGATAGCCGCTAAGCTATTTCAAGAAGTGTATTTGGCCTACAAACAAGGAGAGAGCGGAGACTGTAAACATCAACTCACAATAGTCGAAGGTTTATATGCACGCCTGCAACAAGAGAGTGATGAGTTTGATTCCTATACCAATCATGGTGCGACGGAATTGGCTGTTTCTCCTTTTGGAGAGGAAGCGTATTACACCCATTGCCGTATCAAGTTATCCAAGTATCCAAGTAACTAACTAAGTATCTAAGAATTGTATTTAAGTACCTGACAAACATGAAAGAGTGAGTGTAAGGTAAGCTCGAGTTACGCGCTTCAGTTTTACTTTCTCTAATGTTTATCTTTTGGTAAAACCTAACAATGATTAAAGGCTTTCTGAGCTGGGGTGATGTAATGGAATATGCAGTAGTTCTCTTTCATGTGACGTTGATTTGGACGCTTGCTGTCGCGACACCGGGGGCAAACGTATTATTAACGATTAATACGGCACTGAATTATGATCGCAAACTCGCGATGTTTTCTGCTTTTGGGGTCAGTGCGGCCATACTCTTGTGGGCGTTCTTTGGTGGTTCAGGGTTAGTGATCCTATTCTCCCATTTCCCTAACTTGTTTAATCTTATGAAAGTCGTTGGTGGCTGTTACCTAGTGTATTTAGGGCTACGCCAAATCTATGTTAGCCGTAAAACCAAGAAGCTTTCTGAGGTGAGTGAACAGACGCAGCGTCATTCACCATCGAAGAGGAAGGTGTTTTTGTCGGCGTTCATCACGAGTATTCTTAACCCCAAAACTGGCTTCTTTGTCGTCAGTCTATTTAGTGTCTCTATGCCTGAAAATATGAGTGCATCGATGATACTGGCAATTATGTTTACGATGTCCTCAATCACGCTGGTTTGGCATTTGTTTTTAGCGATGGCATTTTCCCATCATTCAGCCAAAAGTGTTTATGCTCGTATTTCTGGTGTTATGGATTACGTGACGGGTGGGTTATTCACGATTTTTGGCATTAGAGTGATGACATCTTGATGCAACCTTTGGTTTGTTCTGTATTATCCAAGTAACAGCTCTGAGTTGTATCTAATCTGATATGAAAAAGTAAGTGAGAAAGTATGAGTATCAATGTGAAGTGGGGCGGAGGGTGCCAATTTAGCGTAACAACTGAAGGCGGTTTCAATTTTAACGTCGATGCCACCAGCAAAACGGCGCCGTGTCCGACTGAGGTTTTACTATCGGCATTAGGTTCATGCAGCGCAACAGACGTGGTGTTAATACTGCAAGAGCAAGGCTTTGAGATAGAGCGTTTAGAAAATAATGTCACTCACACATTAACGGACGACGAGCCTCGTTTATATAAATCAGCGAATTTACACTTTGTGGTTCAAGGACATGGCATTTCAGAAGCTGATGTTGTGAAAGCCGCGAATGAAGCCGTTGCAAAGCATTGCCATGTTTGTTTGATGCTACAACCTAAGATCAAAATGACTTGTTCAGCGGAAGTCGTGGCATAAACCAGCATTTTAGTTAACCTCATATTTCATTAAAGCGAGTTATATCATCTGGTCAAACATGCTGATTTATTTGTTTACCGTATTGACAACGAAACGACGATATATAAAAGTGATCTTATGAAAATGAATTTAGCGCAACTTAACCAACGAATTATCATCATTCCATAGGAATGGTGGGATTGTTGATGTGCTTTATTTATCGAACCCACCCCGTAAGGTGGGTTTTTTGTATCTGCCTTATGGGTTTTATCTCAGTAGAAGGAAGTTATATGAAAAAAATAGCGGTATTTGGTAAGCCTGGTAGTGGAAAATCTACCGTCAGTAAAGCGCTCGCAGCCGCAACTGGTGTGGATCTTCATCAGTTAGATTCCCTCGTGTATAAGGCGAACGGCGAGTTTGTCGACAGTGACGTATTCGAACAAGCGCACGAAAGCATACTAAGTTCTGAAAGCTGGATCATTGATGGCTTTGGCCCGCTAGATTCCTTTAACAAGCGTTTAGACGCGGCAGATACTTTGGTTTATATCGATCTTCCTTATCCACTTAGCTACTGGTTCGTCACCAAACGTATGTTGAAAGGCTTGTTTGTTAAACCTGAAGGTTGGCCAGAGGGAAGCTCAGTCATTAAAGGGACAATACAAAGTTATAAGACACTTAAGTTGTGCCCTAGATTTTGGAATGACGACTTTAGAGCACGATTAGAATTACGTGCTGAAGATAAAAACGTTCACATCATCAAGAGCGTGGCGGAGCTGAACAACTTTGTTCGCCAACACGTTGGTTGATGAGAGGCTTTTCATACTGGTTTTGAAGGTTTGAATGTAGAAGATTCTATAAAACGATTTCGCTTAAATTCAACTTGTGGCATATTTGCATGCGTTAAATTTCTGTTATCGATAGGGACTATAGATATTATGTATGGAAGTGAGCAGGCGAGAGCGTTTTGTTGTAATTGCAAAACACTGACACTGCATAAATACACTATGTTCAGTAATCAAGTACAGCAAGCGCCTCAAGAAGAAAAAAAACCGGGTTTGTTTCAGAAAATTTTTTCGTCACTCATCTCCAATAACACTACTGGAGACTACAAGTGCACAAAGTGTGGAACGTACTTACGGACGCCCGATAATCTTGATTAACGCTGCATTCTTTAAAGAATCACTCAGGACATAAAAAACGGGCAGATCGTAATGATCTGCCCGTTTTTAATTCAATTATCTCAATCACACTGTGAGTAGCGGAATCAGAAACGCTTATGCGCAGCACTTCTTGTATTTCTTACCGCTACCGCAAGAACATGGATCGTTACGGTTAGGTGTTTTTTCGAACGTCATTGTTTTTGGCTTGTTTAGTAACGTGTCGAACTCAAGCGTGTTTTCTTCTTTTTCTGCATCCACAGATACAGTCACGAAGATTGAATGCTCAGCTGCAATTGCTTCAACTTCTGTTTTGCGAGCTTCAGTTTGAACCATTACCGCAACTGGTGACTCTTCAGTACCCACTTTAACATCGCGGTTTACGTTGTAGCCTGCAAGAACGTGATTCTGTCTTGTTTCGATACGGCCTTTGAAAAATAGTTTCGACATTGGGTACTCATTAAAATTTGGGACGACGCTATTCCAATGATGGGTAGCGTTATAGAGCGGGGGATTATACGCATATATTCCAATTGATAAAGCAATGATGTGAGCAAAGAGGCCTTAGTGATTGTGATCTAACGATCAGCCGCTTGTTAACTTCTCAATTTTTTGCGTGGTTTGGAATAAGTTTGAAATTAGAGACAATAAGATTTCCCTCAATAGGGATTAGAGTGATAAATTCAAATCGTCAATTTAAACAAAGAGATAGTGTATGAAGTTAGATGCCATCCTGTGGGATTACGATGGAACCTTGGTCAATTCAGTTCCCAAAAATATCGCAATCACCAAAGACATTATCTCTGTGGTCGCGCCACACTTGTCCGGTGATAATTTACCGAAATATTTGTTGAGCGAGGCTCTTTATCATGAAGCCAACCACGGTGCTAAAAACTGGCAAGCCTTGTATGTCGACTACTACGGTCTATCGCATGATGAAATGCTGATCGCTGGTGGCATGTGGGCTGAGCATCAAGAGAAAAATCAAACGCCGGTTGCACTGTTCCATGGTTTGGAAACAGTGGTTAATCAGTTCGCTCATTTGCCTCATGGTATTTGTTCTCAAAATTCTCAATTGAATATTCGTGGTGTACTCGACAGTTACGGCATTGGTGATTTGTTTAAATCGGTTGTCGGCTATGACGATGTATCCAATGGAAACCAAAAACCACATCCATTTGGTGGCATGAAGTGCGTTGAAAGCATCTTTGGAAAAGCTCAAACCGATGAACTTTGTTTGATGTATATCGGTGACCACGAAGCGGACACGCAATTTGCTCGCAATATCGAAGCCGCACTTGGCGACAAAGCAAAAGTGATCGCAGTTGCCGCGGGTTATAGCCGTTCTGAACCTGAAAACTGGCAAACTAAGCCCGATTACATTGCAAACAATGTCGATGATCTTCTAATGATCATTGGCAAATACGCTTAATCAATATCGTTTGGTTAAATCTAGTTAATTTAAGGAAGAATAATGACACCAAAAGACGTGGTATTAGGTTTTTGGGATGCAATGCGCACCAACGATTTTGCAAAGGCCAGTGAATGGCTAGCAGAAGATTTTCAAGGTTATTGGCCGCAGTCGTCTGAATTGACTCTGGGCAGAGATAACTTCACGGCAATCAATTCTGAATACCCAGCGAATGGGGTTTGGAAATTTGAGCTCAACTCGATTGTTTGTGAGGGTGACACGGTAGTCACGGATGTGTCAGTAACTGATAGTGTATTAAACGAACGTGTTATTACCTTTCATACGGTAGTTGATGGCTTAATCCAAAAGCAAACCGAGTTTTGGCCAGATGGTTTTGCTGCACAAGAGTGGCGATCGCAGTGGGTTAGCATTGTCAGCTAAGCGGGTCAGCATTGTCAGTTAATAGGCTGTTAGCTTTTAGACGGTTCGTTCTTAGAGTATTGGCCCTTAAACCGTAGAGTTAGAAATAACAAACATAAAAACAATTAGATAACTATCAGTCAGCAAGTCATCAAGCCAACAAGTTAGGAGATTTCATGAGCAAGGTCGCAATCGTTACAGGCGGAAGCCGAGGCATTGGTGCAGCAACGTCGAAATTATTAGCAAAACAAGGCTATGCGGTGTGTGTCAACTTCATACACAACGAATCAAGAGCTGACGAGTTGGTGAATGAGATTCGTGAACTGGGCGGAACCGCTATCTGTGTGCGCGCGGATGTGTCGGTGGAGTCGGACGTTAAATCCTTGTTCGAGATTGCTCGTAACAAACTTGGTCCAATTACCCACTTGGTGAACAACGCTGGAATCTTGTTTACTCAATCAGCACTGGTCGATATTGAGATTGATCGCTTTGAAAAAGTCATGAAATCGAACGTATCGAGCTGCTTCTTATGTAGCAAAGCCTTTATCAAACAAGCGGATGGTGCGGGCTCGATTGTTAATGTGTCGTCTGCCGCTTCTCGCACAGGCGCACCGTTTGAGTATGTGGATTATGCAGCATCTAAAGGCGCGATGGATTCACTCACTAAAGGCTTGTCCCTTGAATTGGCTGCGCGTAATATCCGAGTCAATGGCGTAAGGCCTGGTTGTATCTACACTGAGATGCATGCAGACGGCGGGGAGCCTGGGCGAGTTGATAGATTAGCTTCACAATTGCCATTGCAACGAGGTGGTACACCAGAAGAGGTCGCTAATTCAATTGCTTGGTTATTGTCAGATGAGGCGTCGTATGTGACTGGTTCATTTATTGATATTGCAGGCGGTCGATAGCGCACGGAAGTCTTTACACTAAAGAAATCAATTAAAGCATCATCACGTAACAAAAGTACCTAACTAAAAGAACGAAACTAAGAGTACAAACATGAAAAACTATTTTGAAAGCCCATTTGTTGGCAAGTCACTCAAAGAACAAGTGACTAATCCAAACATCATTGTGGGCGAACACAGCTATTATTCGGGTTATTACCATAATCACAGCTTTGATGATTGTGCGCGTTATCTGCTGCCTGACAGAACAGACATCGACAAGTTGATCATCGGCAGCTACTGTTCGATTGGTTCTGGTGCAGTCTTCATGATGGCAGGCAACCAAGGACATCAAAATCAATGGGTGAGCACTTTCCCGTTTTTCTATCAAGATGACGAAAAATTCGAAGGGGCGGCAGACGGCTTTGAAAGGGCTGGCGATACCGAGATTGGCAATGATGTGTGGATAGGCACTGAAGCCATGATCATGAGCGGCGTGAAAGTAGGTGACGGGGCAATTATCGCGAGTAGAGCAGTGGTGACCAAAGATGTCGCGCCATACTCGATTGTCGGTTCGAACCCTGCACGCCATATCCGTTATCGCTTTAGTGAAGCTCAGATTGCTCAGCTATTAGAAATGAAATGGTGGGAATGGAATGAAGAGCAAATCAAAGGTGCCATGACCTTAATGTGCTCTTCAGATATCGACGGCTTATATCAGTATTGGAAGAGCTTCGCTGCGTAATCCACTGTTATGCCATTGAGTTTGCATGTGGCTGAATTAGTCTACGATGGAATTAGTATGCGACTGAATTAGATACCGGCTCCGACTTGGAAGTACAGGGCGGTATCTTCTTCACTGAACGCAACATCAATGCCTGAAATCAGACCATAACGCCTTGCGATTAGGTAACGGAAACCAACGCCGTACGCAGAGTGTGAGCTTTGGTCGAACATGTCGTTATCGCTGTCTCCAGCATAACCAATCCCAGTAAATACGCCTGTTGACCAACGCGGTGTCCACTGTTTGGTGACTTGCACTTCGGCAGCAAAGGTATGCTCACCTTGATAGCGATTGCGGGCAATGCCTCTGATGTCAATGTCTGGGTAATATTGAGGAGAGAGAACGCGTTCATTGGTTGATAACGACTTATATTGACCTCGTAAAGCGAGATTCCATTCTTTGTTTAATTCCCAGTAGTTTAACCCCTCTAGATTAAACGTTTGATACGTGTAGTCACTGCCGATTGCATCGCCGAACCACAAGTACTCTGCAACATAGTTATAGCCTTGAGTGGGATTAAGAAAGTTGTTCTTACTGTCATATTCAGCAATTAAACCCAAGCCGGAAGAGGTCGGTGAAGAGTTACCGATATTGCTTAGGATCTCTTGTGCTTTTGGATGATTGTTCACTGAAAGGGTTGGTGCAAAAAACTGCTGCGAGAAACCCAACAACCAAGATGTTTCAGGGATTCTAAATTGTAGCTTTTGAATTCCGCCCATGCCTTTTAGCCCTAATTCAATCCCTTCATTGGGGTCGAGAGGCGCTAAAGCATTGGAGGAGCTTTGACGGTAAAAAGTCATGTTGATATCGCCATAACCCAAACCGCCCAAGTAACGAATTGAGTCTTCCTTCCAACTGCGTTTGTGGCCAACAAACGCCATCCAAGTGCCGTTTTCTGTCGCAAAGCCACCCACAGCGGTAATCGCAGGAGTTAAAAGCTGAGCGCCGCCATCGATCGATTTCTCTGCGAGTTCTTTACGTGTGTTTTTCTGATCTTCTGATTCATGAAGAAAGATACCAGTGAAGCCGCCACCGTATCCCACAGCCGGTTCGGTAATCAGTATTGGAACGGGCAGAAAACCATAGGCATTTTCAGCCAGATATTCGCCCATATCTAAGTGGCCATCGATTTGATCGATAAAACTCACAGCATGTGAAGTAGCAGAAACAAGCACAAGAGCACTTGCCGCTAAGGGTTTGAGAGTCATAACATTCCGTATTATTCACTATCCATTAAATTCAGTGTAATCAATGAAATAGATAGCGCAATAAAACGAACGCTTTTACGTTAAATCTCTGTTCAAAAGGCGAATGGAACAGCGTTTACTACTGGATAGACTCTACGTAAGTCAAAATATCGAGGGCATCTTGCTTGGTGATAATACCTTGCCATGCAGGCATACCGCTTTCGACTTCACCTTCTAGTATGTCGCCGGCCAGAGAGTTTTTAGTCGTGAATAACTTTCCAAGTTTATTAGGAATGTTGGCAGGCTTATGCGGTAAAGAAGCAGCAGTTGGGCCATCGCCTAAACCTGTATCGCCATGACACACCTGACAAAGCTGTTGATACTTTGCTTTGCCGTTCGCGAAGTGACTTGCATCATCAAGTGAGGCGGAGTTTGCACTGAATGTCATCATTGAAGCGACTAAACCCAAGCAAGCTAACACGTGTAATTTGGTTATGTTTTTCATTGTTTTATTCTTTATTTTTATTCAACAGGTAAAGAATAAGCACGGGTTAGTAGAAGAAACGTGAATGGTTGAATCGGTTCTAAACTGTTATTAGAAAGCCGATTTACCTTAAGAGAGCATGATCAATGTGATAAGAGTAAATGATTGATTATAAACAGTTTGCATAGTATGGCGTCTCGCATTAGCGTGATGGATGAATGGGGGGGGTTATGATTAGTTGCAATGATTACGATTATATTGAGATTGTGTGTATGCACAGGTACCCGATTAAACTCACAATGAAATCTGGTGAGCAGTTAGTCTGTGTTGCATTAGATACGAAGCGCAATCAAGCACGAGAAGAGTGCATCAAGGTCAGTGTTGAAGGTCAAGAACAGCTTGTCGTGTTAACTGAAATTACAGATTTAGAAGTCTGTGTCGACAATCCTCATTTTCAACATAAATCCTTTAAAACGTCATAGGTGCCATATGAACCACACGATAGAGCAATGCTACTGCACCGAATGTCGCGAAGAGACACAACACGTTGTGATTTTGGTGAGAAAGAAAAGTGCGTTTGCAGACAAACCGAACCAGAAACGACACGAGTTCTGGGCGGGCGTCGTAAAAGGCTGGTTCCTTGGCCCGTTTATCGCGTCAATGGATGAGTTTTCTCGTCATCTTGTGTGTGAAAAGTGTGGCCGTAAAGAGATTCAAGATTAGAATTAATCTAAGGTTATGATAGCGACATTGGTTAAGGAATGAAAACAGATGAAAGTAGAAACGATTGAAGCTGTAAAGGCGTACGGGTTTTCAGTAAGAACCACTAACACTGACGAAGTTGACCCAGCAAAGGCGAAGATAGGGCAATTATGGCAAGGGTTCTTCGATCAAGTTTTTCCTAAGCTGACACCAGACTCAAAGGTGTATGGCGTCTACACCAATTACCAATCAGATTTTACTGGTGAGTTTGATGTTGTTGCGTGTACCAATGCACTCACCGATAACAATTTAGCTGACCTAGTTGAAACCAATATCGAAGCAGGTAAGTACTTAACGTTCTCGGCTGAAGGTGAATTGCCGCAAGCGGTTATCGATTTGTGGGGAAAGGTGTGGGCTTATTTCAACGATCCAGATTGTCCACATACTCGAACTTACACGACTGATTTCGAGTTTTACAAAGGCGAAACGGCAGTCGAGATCTCGATAGCGATTCAATAAGCTTTTACTTGTAAGTTATCGATAACAAAACTAATGAAAACAAAAAGAGCCATTCAATACGAAGTGGCTCTTTTTATTGGTGTTCCTGCTAGAAATTAAAGCTAACTACATCATTCTCATGAAGTAAGGAATGATCAGAGCGTTGGCTAAATCGATGAAGAATGCGCACACCAATGGCACAATGATGAAGGCTTGAACTGAGTGTCCATACTTTTGGCTTACTGCCGACATGTTTGCCATGGCTGTGGGTGTTGAACCCAGAGAAATCCCGCCGAAGCCAGCACATACAACGGCAGCATCATACGTTTTCCCCATAGACGGGAATACAATGAAGATATTGATGACCAGAGCCAGTAGAAGCTGCATTGCTAATATCGCAAAGATCGGGCCTGCTAAGTCAATCAGTGTCCAAAGCTGCATGCTCATTAGCGACATCGCCAAGAAGGTACTCAACGATATTTCAGCAATTAGGTCGATAGCAGGAGAGCGGGTAGGCCATTTGGTGCCTGATATTCTTGGGTAAGAGTCGGGTATCGCGTTGGTAATTACGATACCGGCAAACAAACAAGAAACGAACAGTGGCAGCTGTAACCCGGTTTGGCTGATCAATTCATTCAATAAAGCGCCAACGATGACACAGATATGAATCGCTAATACGGCATCGAGAAACTGAAATGACGTGAGCGCTTGTTTCTGCTTGTCTGTATTTGAACTTTCCGCGTTACCTTGGCCTTCCGCTGGCTTTAGGTTGTGACGCTTGATAAGAAACTTAGCAATCGGGCCGCCCATCAAACTCGCTAAGATAAGCCCAAATGTGGCGCTGGCGATACCAATCTCCATCGCGCTTTCCAAACCAAACTCTTCTGCAACCTTTGGTGCCCAAGCGATTGCTGTGCCGTGGCCTCCAATCAATGAAATACTGCCACTCAACAAGCCGAAGACAGGCTCTAAACCAAACATTGAGGCGACAGAAATACCGACAATGTTCTGCATTATCATAAAGAAGATGGTGATGACGAGTAGAATCACCAAAGGTTTGCCGCCTTTGAATAGGTCTTTTAAGCTGGAGTTGATACCGATGGTGGTAAAGAAATAGACCAGCAATACATCGCGAGCGAACAGATCAAACTGAACTTCTATCGATGTCGTCGCGTAAAGCGCTGCAAAGAACAGAGACGCTAAAATCCCGCCTGATACGGGTTCTGGAATACTGAATTCTTTTAGAAAGCCGATGACTTGATTCAGCCTTCGTCCGATAAATAGCACCACAATACCCATGGTCACCGCAAAGAATGACCCAAGGTGTAAGACGTTGTTTTCAAATTCCATAATGAGCCTTGTATAAATATAATTCTAACGTGTGTTATGACTGCTGGTTAGCGAGCTTATGAGCAACTAGATTAACATTATTTGTTATTGCCAAAAGATAAGAAGGTTTGAAATTCAGCATCGGAGATAAGTTGTTTATTGCCTTCTTCGATCAACAAGTCGACCTTGTGTTTGTCTATCGTGAAATCAGTCGGGATTTGATTGAGTGAGTAACGTGTGTCGTCATCGTCGACTTTGTTCAAGCTGACCTCAATGAAATGCGGGACAACTTGATGTCCTTCGTAAGAGGAGAACTCTGCCCAAGACGTTAACTCGTCGACGATTAAATCTTTAGTGGTGTCGTTGTAGCGGTGCAACTGGATATCGGTGATGACATCCACCGTCTGTTTCACGGTTGGCATGTCGATAGAATCGCCGATGCCAGACTCAGGTTGGGTTGAAGCATCCACTGAGATGATGGCAATCGGGCGCACGGATTGGTTTTTGTGTAAGTTTTGGAGCTTCTCTTTATCGTTGTAACGCAAATATTCCGACATCTCATAAACCGACAACAAGCCAAGGTTATCGGTAATTCCGCCGTCCACTAGATGAAGATAATTCACTTGGTCTTTATTGCTGTAGGACTCTAGCGATTTGATGAGGTTTCTATTGCGATAACTGGTGGCTTCAAACGAGGGGTGTAAGTACTGATCTTCACCCGATAAAATGGACACCCTATTATCTTTAACCCGTCGCTACTTCATATTCATGCGGGGTTCGATATCCAAGACTTGAGTGCAGTCTATAACGGTTATAAAAATGCTGGATATAACCGGCAAGTTTATCTCTAAGCTGCTTCTCACTTTTAAAACTATTTTTCCTAATTATGTCGCCTTTGAGCGTATGGAAGAACGACTCCACCTCCGCATTATCAGTGCAATGACCTGGTCGATTCATACTTGGGACAATTCCATTTTTTGATAATAAAGCTTGAACTTCATGGGCTCGATATTCAGAGCCTCTGTCGGTATGAAACAATAAGCGCTCTTGTGGCTTTCGATTTCTAATTGCCATTCTCAACGAACTCATCGTTAGTTGTGTACTCTTCTTACTACCAAGCGACCAACCGACGATTTTACGCGAGTAAAGATCGATAACGACCGCTAGATACATCCAACGTTTACCTTGCTTTATATACGTTAGATCTCCAGACCATTGTTGATTAACTGCCGTTGGTTTTGGTGTGTCTTTTTTAATATTCTTAATCGATTGATAGAACCGATGTAGCTTGGCCATTTTCATGTAAATGCGATAACTTCGCGCTCTTAGCCCTTGCTCTTTCATGATCCGAGCCACACGCTTGCGGCTAACCAAAACGCCTTGGCGCCTCAGTTCTGCATGAACTCGTGGGCTGCCGTAAGTCTCTCGACTCTGGGTAAAAACTTTAATTATACGCTTCTTCAAAGCCTGCTCTTCTTGATCGTAGCGGCTTGGTTCTCTATCAAGCCATGCGTAATAACCCGACTTAGAAACAGATAGAAAACGGCACATCAATACAATGGAATAACGCGTTTTGTAATGGGTTATGAATCGGAATTTTGTCGATTTTCTTGGGCAACGAATCGTTGCCACTTTTTTAGCAAGTCATTCTCGAGCTTAAGTTGTTCGTTCTGACGTTCAAGTTCTGCAATCCGACTAGACTCAGTTTTCTGGCTCGGGATCTTAGTCCTTTTCTTACGTTTATCTTCCATAATAACCCCTTCTCTATAGTCCTTTCGCCATTTAGAAAGCATATAAGGGTGGATATCTAATGATAGCGCCACGCTTTTAACTGTAGCTCCTTCTCGAAGCGAAAGTCGGACAGCAGTTACCTTAAATTCCGTAAGATATTGTTGAGTTTTTTTACCTGATTTATAAGCTGGCATAATCACCTCCAATTACAATTGAAGGTGTCCATTAGATCGGGTCAACTACATACTCCGTTTTGTCACAGTTGTTTTTGTTTTCAAGTACTACGGGCGTGAAAACGAAAGGCACAGCAGATGATGCTGTCACTGAGCTCGACACCGAATAGCTGTTTAAGTCTGAACAAATAAGGTCAAAGTATTCTTGTGTGAATGAAAAGCGTGAACCCGTCGATATGTCGGTCGCGTTGATCACAATATAAGGCGCGCCGTCACGTCGAATGTCGGCAAACGTACTGTCCCCAAATATGTTGGCGTCGTAATAGTCGGTCGCTTTATCCGTTCTGGTCGCATAGGAGAACCAATAGCTTGGAGACAACAG
Organism: Vibrio sp. FE10; assembly: GCF_030297155.1. Taxonomy (NCBI): domain Bacteria; kingdom Pseudomonadati; phylum Pseudomonadota; class Gammaproteobacteria; order Vibrionales; family Vibrionaceae; genus Vibrio; species Vibrio apostichopi. The sequence continues at coordinate 1,850,021 of NZ_AP028067.1, forward strand.
AATAGAGATGAGATCCTCAGACACTTCGTGATAGAGAAACGCCTCTTCGTAATCTTCGAATATCTTATCGCCATACAAACCGTAGTAAGCCGCGGTAAAACTGCCTCCAGACACAGCGCTGATCATGTCGACTTCTTCTAGCAGATTAATACGTTCGCCATCGATCTCCATATCGGTATCGCGCAGTGCTTGTAAAACACCGTAAGAAAGCGCTGCCGCACGCGTTCCGCCACCTGAAAAAGACAGGATCAAAGTGACTTTGTTGTCTTGTCGGTAGAAGTTTTTCGCCGTGTAAGATTGGCTTGGCTTGTTGTTCCCTTGCTTGCTTGTCTGGGTGTGTGTCTGGTCATCTGACTGATTTATGTTTGTTGCTTTGTTCTTGGCGCTGCAACCAGAAAGGTTAAGCGAGAATGCCGCTAACAGTGAAATTTTCGCTAATCCGGTCAGCCAATGAGTGGGGTTATCGAAGATGTTACTTTTAGGATTCGGCATAGCGCAATTCAAACTAACGTCGGGTTAAGTGAAAGGCTATTTTCGTTGATATCTAATATGCTATCAATGGCATTACATGCGACACAGTGTCACGAAATACATAACAATCCTTGATGAATAAGGTAGGTAATTAACCAGTTAGATAGTTATTAATAAGCTAGATAGTTAATAAGGTCAGTTGTGCGTTGTTTTGTCTTATCCAAAAAGACAATCTTGTTTCGTTTCATTCCACAAAGGGTATTGCTTCATTACTTGGGTGTAGAGCTTACTTTCAAGATGCGCTCTTAACCAACGTCCTACGTTTTGATATTCAGACTGTACAAACCACTTCTTTTCGACTCTCACAAATTGGCTGACAAACGGCATTACTGCAAAGTCGGCGAGGCTAGGGGTGTCACCAAAAAAGTAATCATGATGGCTGAGTTTACTTTCCAATTCAGTGATAAATTCTTCGCAGTTGTGTCTGCGTTGTTCACTATCGATGTTTCGGTAACGTACTGAAGCGCGGTATTTCTCTAAGTGACCAATGAACTCGTTATCGTTGCGACCAATAAGCTCAAGAATTTGTTGGTTTAGAGCGGGGTTGCTTGAACGCATTAGATCTTGAGGATCATTCTGTCCCAATGCCCAAATCATCACCTCAATGCTTTGTTCTATAATCGTACCTTGTGGCAAGACAAGCACTGGTACCGTGCCTTTTGGCGAACTGGCTAATAGTTCGCTAGGCTTATCTTTGGTGACGATTTCGCGGAGCAACACTTGCTGTTTTGATAAGGCTATCCCCATCCTTCCACGCATAGCGTAAGGACAGCGTCTTAAAGAATAAAGGATAGGTAAATCGGATTCGTTTGGCATTATTGAGGTCATTTAGTTTGAAAAGTGTTGTTAGGTGGTAAAGAGATCGTGATGTAGGTAGAATACGCGGCTTAAAAATTATAAGTAAGTGAGCGACTTCAAAAATGAGCAGAAAGATTGAGTTATTAGCCCCAGGTGGCGATGTAGAGGCGATTAAAGCAGCTATCGTAGCGGGTGCTAATGCGGTTTATTGCGGTTTAGACACCTTCAACGCTCGTAACAGAGCCTCTAACCTGTCGTTAGATGAGTTGAATGGTGTGATTCGCCTTGCTCATGAATATGGCTGTGAAGTGTTTCTGACTCTTAACGTTGTGCTGCTGGAGCATGAAATTAAGAGCATCACTAAACTGCTAAACCAATTAGTGAACACCAAACTAGACGGCATCATCGTTCAAGATCTTGGTTTGTTCGATTTGGTGAAAAAGCATTTCCCATCATTAGATGTTCACGCATCGACTCAGCTGACTACGCACAATGAAGGCCAAGTTAAGTTCTTATCTAAGATTGGCGCAACACGCGTTAACTTGTCTCGCGAACTCAACCTGCCTGAAATTAAGATGCTGACGGAAGTGGCGCACGATCACGATGTACTGACTGAAGTGTTTGTACACGGTGCTTTGTGTATCGCGTTCTCTGGCCAATGTTACTCAAGCTCTGTAAGTGTCGGTAACTCGGGCAACCGTGGCCGTTGTAGCCAAGCGTGTCGTGATGAGTACGAAGTGACCAACGCAGGTAACAAGTTCCCACTGAACTTGAAAGATAACTCTGCTTACTACGACCTACCTGAACTGGTTGACGCAAAAGTTGACTCGTTGAAAGTAGAAGGCCGTATTAAAGGTGCACACTACGTATACACAGTGGTAGACACGTGGCGCAAACAGATTGATAGCTTTGTAGAAAGTGGTTTGTTGATCGAAGACGATTCGAACCTACACAAAGTATTCAACCGTGATTTCACTAACTCTTTCCTTAAGGGCAACCTAACGAAAGACATGTTCATCGATAACCCGCGCGACAACAGCATGAATTACGCTGTTGATAAAGCGACGAAAGAGAACAATGAAATCTCTGTTGTTCAAATTCAAGAAGTGACCAGCGATCTTTACGAAGCTAAGAATGCCCTAGGCAGCGAAATGCGCGACAAGATCGAGTTCCTTGATATTCGTAAAACACCGGTGTCATTGTCGTTTAGCGCGAAGCTAGGTCAACCATTCACGGTGACAGTGAACACATCAAAAGAGAACTTTACGGTTCAATCTAAATCGCTTCTGATAGCGGCAGGTGAGAAAGCGATCGATCAAGAGTTACTTGAGAAGCGTTTTAAAGCGGTTAAGAGTGCGGTTCATACATTAGAGAGCTACAACTACGATAACCTTGATGCTGGCCTGATTATTCCGTTGAAAGAAGTGTCTAATCTTAAAGATGAAATCGACTTCGTTCTTAATGGTTCTGTAGAAGTGATTAAGCACGTTGACGTGCCAGCACTACCACAACACCCTAAGGTGAACGACAAGCCAACCATGTCGATGCTTATCGCTGATGTGGAAGACTTGCACCTGTGTGATGTGACTGAAGCGGATGTTTACTTCAAACTGCCTGAAAGCTTCAAGAAGCGTTGCAACAAGTACATCGACATCTTAGCTGCAAACCCACGCTTGATTCCTTGGTTCCCTGCAGTATTGATCGGTAAAGACTATGACGAAGCGGTTCGTATTCTTGAAGAGATCAAGCCAGCTCGCATCGTGACCAATAATACGGGTATTGCTTACAAAGCTTACGAGATGGGTATCGAGTGGGTTGCTGGCCCGTTCATGAACACCACAAACTCTCACGCTCTGGTTACGCTGAAAGAAGAGCTGAACTGTGCCGGTGCTTTCATTTCGAACGAGATCAACAAAGGTCAGATTCGTCATATTCGCCGCCCAGAGAACTTCAAACTGTTCTACAGCATCTACCACCCAATCTTGATGATGACCAGCCGTCAGTGTTTCTTCCAAAGAACTGTCGGTTGTAACAAGCCAAGCATCGAAGCGGGTTGTATGTTGAAGTGTGAGAAAGCGACCACGATTACTAACGTGAAAGGCATCTCTTTCGCGGTTGATAAACAGAAGGGCGGCTACCCAAGCATTTACAACCACGAGCAGTTCTTAAACCATGACGCTGTAACGGATTTCTCTGGTCTGTTCGATGAGTTCTTCATCGACCTAACCAACATCGGTGCAGGTTCGAAAGAAGTACAAGACAAAGTAGAGCTGATCAAACACTTCCAAGGTTTGATTGACGGCGTTGATGGTTCACAACAGAACCTAGAGCAGCTAGTCGAAATTCGTACTAACGCTCAATACGTTCAAGGTCTATAGGGTCCAAGGTTTGTAGCGTTCAAGGTCTATAAGCTCCAACGTCTATAGCCAAAAGCTTATAAGCCCAGAAGACCAAACAAAAAGCCACTCAATCGAGTGGCTTTTTAATGTCTGAAATTTGCTGAGTCTTTCTCAATTAGCTAACACGTTATTCCGTCACGGCTTCCTGTTTGAAGCATGGGCTCTTTAACGTGTTCATCTTTTCGATTTCATTGGTTAAACGCAGTGAAAGCAGCGCTTTTTGGTTTGAAGCAAAATCGAACATAACGATGGTCGCAGTGCCGATTGTCGTTAGCTTTTGCTGAGTCTTACTGACGATCGCGTATTCCATGGTGAAGCGGTCGTCTTGAATATCTGTAACGCGAGAGCCAATCATCAGCGTGTCTGGATACGTGACTGGTCGGAAATATTTACAATAAGTGTCGCCAAGAACAGGGCCAACTTTGGTAATCGCCATTTCTTCCATCAGCTCGACGTGCTTGAAAAAATCTAAGCGAGCGGTTTCGAAATAACGAAAATATACGGCGTTGTTAACGTGATTAAGCGCGTCCATTTCTCCCCAAGCGACTGGGATTTCTGTTACTACCGGGTAGTCAGATAATAATGCTTCCATGCGAACTCTCTTATTGTTATCTACGGGAATAAGTTGTTATTGGAATAAAAACCCTACCGTTAAATTAACAAAACTGCAACACGTGTGATTTAAGTTTTTGAAGCTTGAAACCACACAATGTCAGGGACTTAGTCTTTCATTACTTAATGACTTAAACGCTTTTGCTCTATAACTTAGCTACTGAGGTGTTTGAATTGCAGTTCAACCAATCGTTGGTACAGTTCACAGCTATTGATGAGCGACTGGTGGTCGCCGATGTCTACTAGCTGTCCTTTATCGAGTACCGCAATTTGGTCGGCGTGTTTAATTGTTGATAAACGGTGCGCAATAATGATGGTCGTTCTGCCACGCATTAACTCTTCTAAAGCTTGTTGAACATGATGTTCACTTTCGCTGTCTAGCGCACTGGTTGCTTCATCCAATAATAGAATATTCGGGTCTTTTAAGATGGCACGTGCGATTGCAATACGCTGACGCTGACCGCCAGACAATCTCACACCACGTTCACCAAGAAAGCTGTGATAGCCTTCAGGTAAGTTCTGAATGAACTCGTGCGCGTGCGCTTTTTTCGCCGCCTCGATCACTTGCTCGTCCGTTGCTTCTGGGTTTCCGTATCGGATGTTATGGAACACATCGTTACTGAACAGAGCGGGTTGCTGAGGAACTAACGCCATCTGCTTTCTCAGTTCATTCGGATCAAATTGATTCAGTTCAACACCGCCTAACGTTACTTTACCCACTTGTGGGTCGTAGAAACGTTGCAGCAGTTCAAATAGAGTGGTTTTACCTGCGCCAGACGGGCCAACCAATGCCAATACTTTACCTTCATGGGCCGTTAGCGTGAGGTTGCTTGTTGCGGGCTGGTCTGGCCTTGATGGGTAGCAGAAGGTCACATCATCAAAAGCGACTTCTGGTGTTACGTTATCCAGTGATGTTGGGCTTTCTACAGGCGCAACAATGTGGCTTTCAACTTGTAGAATTTCAATCAAACGCTCTGTCGCACCTGCCGCGCGTTGCAATTCACCCATCACTTCAGAAATCGTACCCAGCGATGAAGCCACCATGATCGCATAGAAGACAAATGCAGCCAGATCACCCGCCGACATCGTGCCGTTGATAACATCACTGCCGCCAACCCAAAGCATGCCTGCAATCGCGCTGAACACGATAACAATCACGCCAGAGATCAGAATCGCACGCTGTTTAACGCGTTGGCGACCAATCTCGTAAGCCTTTTCCACTTCAATCGCGAATGATGCTTTCTCTTGTGCTTCTCGGCTGTAGCTTTGCACCGTCTTAATATGTTCAATCGCTTCGCCAGCATAAGAGCCCACATCAGACATCGAATCTTGGCTCTGGCGAGAGAGGGCTCTCACACGTCGACCGTACACCAAAATCGGAATCAAGATAAACGGCACCGAGGCCAACACAATCAGCGTTAGCTTAATGTTGGTCGCGAATAGCATGATGATGGCGCCAATACACATCAGCGCGCTTCGCATCGCCATAGAAAACGACGAACCAATGATGCTTTGCAGCAGGGTGGTGTCTGTTGTGATGCGCGACATGATGTCGCCACTGCCGTTGGTTTCAAAGTAACTCGGATGAAGTGTCACCACGTGATTGAAAACCGATAGGCGAATATCCGCACTCACACGTTCCCCAACAGAAGAGACCAAATAGAAGCGGAAGAAGGTGCCAATCGAAATCAAAACGACCACCACCATGATGAATTGAATCGCACTGCCTAAATCTGATAACGATTGTTGGCTGAAGCCTTGGTCGATAAGAAGACGAATACCGTGTCCGACCGAAAGGGTTAAGCTCGCCGTGAAGATCAACGCGATCAATGCTGCAATTACGCGGCCTTTATAGGGTTGAATAAATTTGCTGAGCTCGAACAGAATACTGAGGCTTTTCTTCTCAGGTTTGGGTTCTGGCGCTTTTTGAGTAGAGCGCTGAGTCGATCGCTGAGTAGAGTCGAGCGTAGAAGAGACATCGTTTTGCATATGACTGCCTTAATGTGTTGTCGCTTTAAGAATAGATGGCTTGTAGCTTGTAATACGTGTTGTTCGCTGCTGAAAACTTGTTATTGAGAATCGATGCCATTAAAGCATTTATTGCCGCGTGACGCTTCCTAGGAAACTCAATTTCCAAAATTTTCTTAACACTGATTGAATCAACAGAAACTGTTTAAAGGGAAAATTAAGCATTTCCTGTACACCAAGGTGGTTGTGAAATTGGCTTTTTAACCCTAATTTTTATGCAAGTAATTCCAAATCAATAGGGAAGTGTGTTCATAGATTTACAACCCAGTGGTGATTTATAAATTATCAGTAAAACGTTTGCCTTTTATCTCTAGATCAATCTTATCAATAACTTGTAATTTAGAGATGTAAGACCAGTCATTGAGACTATTTTTTATGCAATATCTGTTACAAAAATTCAACAAATTAGTTTTTTATACATTTATCTTGCATAAACGTTCAGTTTGAATAGAATAACCAACAAATGACAATTAATGCAGTAATCCGGCATGAGTATTCAAGTAAAGAGCATCAACAAATCATATGGCGATATCCAAGTTCTTCACGACATCAGTTTTAACTGTGAGAGTGGCGAAACCTTGGTACTGCTTGGCCCAAGCGGCGCTGGTAAGAGTTCACTACTGCGTGTTTTGAACCTGCTAGAAATCGCGGACAACGGCGAATTAGACATTGCTAACGAGCAATTCGACTTTGCTGGTCAGATCCAAGAGAAGCAGGGTCTTAAACTTCGTCGTAAAGTCGGCATGGTTTTCCAACAATACAACTTGTGGCCACACATGACGGTAATGGAAAACTTGATTGAAGCGCCAACCAAAGTTGCAGGCTTAGATAAGCAAGAAGCCATCAAACAAGCAAAAGCGGTATTGACCACTTTACAGCTTGCAGACAAAGCAGACGCTTGGCCACTTCAACTGTCTGGCGGTCAGCAACAACGTGTTGCGATTGCACGTGCTCTTATGATGAAGCCCGATGTATTGCTGTTTGATGAACCAACGGCAGCACTCGACCCAGAGATCACCAACCAAGTTGTTAGCATCATTAAAGAGCTAAGCGGCACAGGGATCACTCAGGTTGTTGTGACTCACGAAGTTGATTTCGCCAAGAAGATTGCAAGCCATGTTCTTTACCTTGAGAAGGGTTACATCGTTGAACACGGCACCAACGACGCATTTATTAATCCGCAGACCCCAGAGTTTGCTGAATATTTGACTCACTAAGTCACTATTAGATTTACCTAAACACAACATCGATTAAAACAATCAAATTATAAGAATGGCCATAGGCCACTATCACAATGTATTCGGAGTAACAAAATGAAAAAGATTCTACTAGCTTCACTTATCGGTCTTGCTTCTTTCAATGCAGCGGCTCAAGAAGAAATCAAATTCGCAATGGAAGCAACTTACGCACCGTTCGAATACATGGACGAGAACAACCAAATCCAAGGCTTCGATGTTGATCTAGCAAACGCGCTTTGTGAAGAGATGAAAGCGACCTGTACTTTCCACAACCAAGCGTTCGATAGCCTGATCCCAGCTCTTAAATTCAAACGTTACGATGCGGCTATCTCGGCAATGGACATCACTGAAGCACGTCTTCAACAAGTGAACTTTTCTGATGCTTACTACGACAACTCTGCAGCATTCATCTCTATCGAAGGCAAAGTAGCAGACCAAGCTGCACTTGAAGGTAAGCGTATCGGCGTTCAAAACGGTTCTACTCACCAAAGCTTCCTACTTGAGCAAATGACGGGCGTAACCGCTGTTCCTTACTCAAGCTACCAAGATGCATTCATCGACATGAAAAACGGTCGTATCGATTCAGTATTCGGTGACACAGCGGTAGTAGCGGAATGGTTTAAGAAGCAAGACAACCTAACTTACGTTGGCGAGCAAGTAACGAACCAAGAATACTTCGGTAACGGTTTCGGCATCGCAGTAAACAAGAGCAACCCAGAGCTCGTTGCACAGCTAAACACAGCACTTGCAGCGGTTAAAGCGAACGGCGAATACGACAAGATCTTCAACAAGTACTTCGGTAAGTAATATGCAGTTAACGGGTTACTCTTTAGGGCTCGTCGAAGCAAGCTGGATGACAGTTCAGCTTGCGTTCGTAAGTCTATTGGTTGGATTAGTTTTAGCGGTACTGTTTGCTGGCGGTGAAATGTCTCGCCGTATTGCAATCAAATGGCCGACAACCGCGTTCGTGACTATCGTACGTGGCCTACCAGAAATCTTGGTGGTTTTGTTTATCTACTTTGGTTCAACACAAGTGCTCTTCATGATCACTGGTGACTTTATTGAAGTTAGCCCGTTCTTATCTGGTGTTGTTGCGTTGTCACTTATCTTCGCTTCTTATGCTTCACAAACCATTCGTGGTGCATTGAAAGCAGTAAGTAAAGGGCAGAGAGAAGCAGCGAGTGCATTGGGTATTCCTCAATCTCGCGCCTTCTTCAGAGTTGTATTGCCACAGGCTGTAAGACACGCACTACCAGGTTTAACGAACCAATGGTTGGTTCTATTAAAAGACACCGCACTGGTTTCACTGATTGGCGTAACCGATCTATTGAAGCAGGCGCAACTAACATCAGCAGCTACGCACGAAGCATTTACTTGGTACGCGACTGCAGCGGCTATCTACTTAATCATCACTTTAATCACGCAAAGATTGGTGAAAGTGATTGATGGCAAGTTCTCTATTCAAGGTTTGGGTAACAAAGGGGCAATGGCATGAATCAACAATACCTCTCTCAAATGCTTGAAGGCTTAGCGACCAGCCTTCAACTGACCGGTGCTTCACTGCTTGTTGGTTGTATCTTGTCACTGTTGATGACAGTAACGCTGATTCTAAGATTACCAGTAATACATTGGTTCACTCGTGGCCTGATTACGCTGTTCACAGGTACGCCATTATTGGTGCAGATCTTCTTGGTGTATTACGGCCCAGGTCAATTCGATTGGATTCGTGAAAGCTTCCTATGGACATGGTTAAGCCAACCTTGGTTCTGCGCGATGTTAGCATTAGCTTTGAACACCGCAGCGTACAGTACGCTACTGTTCAGAGGTGCATTCAATGCAATACCAGCAGGGCAGTGGGAAGCATGTCGAGCTCTAGGCATGGACAAAATCGCAACGCTTAAAGTGTTACTGCCATACGCACTGCGCCGCGCCGTTCCAGCTTACTCGAACGAGGTGATTCTAGTATTCAAAGGCACTTCATTGGCAAGTACCATCACCATCATGGATTTGATGGGGTACGCTCAGCGTATCAACGGCCAAACCTACGACACACTCACTGTGTTCGGTATTGCTGGTGCATTTTACCTAGCAGTAAACGGCATATTGACGCTGATCTTCCGTCAGGTAGAGAAGAAAGCCCTCGCATTCGAAGCCGCGTAATCTAGCGACTCACAAGCTTAACTAACGTATAAAGCCTGCCATTTATGTTCGCATAGATGGCAGGCTTTTTTGTGGTTGGGATATGTGTAGATGAACAGTGGCTATATACAGCTCAGGACGATTTCCGCTAGAACTATGCAGTGCGGAAATGTTCTTTATCTTATCATTTGACGTGATTATATGTGCTTTAAGTCACTGAAATGATGAAATTAATTGTGGTAGAGTTCCGCTCATATGCAACTGAGCTAAATGTAAATTTATTTTCTTATAACTGTTGTGTGCCAGTGCAATATTGGAGTTCACATTGAATTTTAGTGTTAAATCAAAATTATTAATCAGTTCTGGAGCTATAGCTTCAGCTTCTGCCATTTGGCACCTTCTTTGTATTTGGGGTGGTCCAAGTTGGTTTGCGTTTGCTCGTGCACCTCAGCCAATAATCGACTCTGCGGTGCAAGGTACTTTGCTCGCTCCATTAAGTACCGTATTCGTTGCGGGTTTAATGTTCGCTTGTACTTTGTTTTCTTTTTCAGCCGTAGGTTTAATTCGCAAAATGCCTTTACTTAAGCCAGCCTTAATTACTATTTCATTTCTTTGTACTGTGCGTGGTTTAATTGCAATACCAATATTAATTACCCCTACTGGTTTGGATACTTGGGAGCTAATTGCCAGCAGTGTATGGCTTTATGTTGGCTTGTGCTTTATCGCTGGTACTGTAGAACAATATAGGTTTGGTAAATCAGGTACATAACAAAGCATTAGACCGAGAATTTAATTAATTATTCATGGAGAATGTCATGACATCAATATTGGAAATAAACTCAGAAGATTCAAAAAATCTTCGACAAGTAAAATCTATATATAGTGCACTTAAGTCTTCAGATATAGATTCATTAAAGGCAATACTGGTAGACGAGCCTATTTGGGATGTATCTCCTGGCTTTCCTGAAGGAAAGGTTTATCGAGGCTTACCTGAAATACTTGGTGTCTTTTATACAAATCTTCGATCACAAGCTTATTCATTTGCTGCTTTACCAGATAGTTTTGTCGACAGTGGAGATAAAGTTGTTGCACTTGGTCATTACCAAGTCATAAAAACACAAGACGCAGATCCGATTTTGATTCGTTTTTGTCATGCATGGAGTATCGATACTCAAGGGAATGTTAAAGGCGTTTGGCAAGTCGCAGATTCTGCTTCATTTTATAACTGATAATTTATTAACATTGAGTAAATTATCAGCTAGACACATAACGGTTGTCATCGTTTTGTTGAAAGAAAAAGCAGCAAAAACAGACCAGCCTACGCGATGTACAAATAAGATGGCTTGTTGCTCGGCTACAAAGCGAGTTGATTGACGTTGAACAACTTCGTATATGGCAAGAGCATTATTAAGGTCATTCTTTCCCTTAGTTTGATAAGGGATTACGTATTTAACGGCCATAATACGGGCGTCGTGACCCAGCTTGTTGAGTGTTCTTGTTCAATAATGTGCACCACCACACGCTTCAACGTTATACGCATGAGTGGCATATTTGCTATTGTAGTCAGTAGGTTAGAGCGAGTTACTGACTTATGAAGTATGACCTTACTATTTTGGTTTACGGCATGAAGACTAAAGTGGTTTTTAGCTAGGTCGATACCGCAGAAATAGGAATAATCAGACATGGTGCATCCGATGCATTTAAGTACCATATAAGTGTGGCAGCTCTTCGGTAGGGGGAATCCATGTCATTCGTTATGTTCTCCAAAGGAAATATCATATAGATGAAAAACGTAGTTCAAATTGTCTTTATTTCAGGAAATCAGTTACTGCTTGGTTATCGCCAAAATACTGAAGCGTTTGACCAGTGTTGGGGCTTTCCTTCTGGACGGATAGAAGATGGTGAGTCTCCTCTAAATGCGGCTGAACGTGAAGCTTTGGAGGAAGTTTCGGTGAGTACTAGAGAGTTGAGCTTAATTGCAGAATTGGTTGATTCTAGTATGTCTATTCGTCATTACTTTTATCTTTGCTTTGATTGGGTAGGAGAATTAGAAAACGCAGAATCTGATTTGTGTCGAGAGCTACGTTGGTTCAATATTAACGAGTTACCAGAAGAGTGTACTCCGATAACTTATTTGGCTATAAATAAAATAATAAATGCTTTGCGTGATACCCAATGATGAACATAACAAATTGCTTAAGATTGATTCGCAACACATGGCATTTTACTATGCGTTGGCTTTAGTGTTTAAGGTGGTTACGGTAGCTTTGGCATTACGTGCCTCACACCTTAAACAAGGCGTTATAACTTAAGAGGTAAAAATGGAATTTCGTGAAGCAAAAGTTGAAGATCTAGAGCAGTTATCTATGCTTTTTCATGCTACCGTCAGTTGTCGGTGAGCCTAGATAGTACAGCTAGTGAAAGTGAATCTTCAGATTGGATAGCTTCTAGGTTAAATGATGGAAGTGGTGTTTTTCTCCTAGCAATAGCTAAAGAGCAAGTACTTGGTTTTGTAACGTTATACCAAGGATTCAGTTCAATTTCGTTAAAAAAATACTGGGCGTTAAATGATCTTTATGTATCTACAGAGGCAAGGGGATTAGGACTTGGTCGAGCCCTAATGGAATTTGCAGAAATATATGCCAGAAACACTAATGCGAAAGGTATTGAACTAGAAACATCGCTTGATAACGTTGTAGCTCAATTACTGTATGAAGAATTAGGTTATTCGGAAAATACAAAATATAAACAGTACTTCAAACAAGTGAAACTATAACAAACAATTTAAGCCGAAAGCCAACACGTAGCATTTTTAATGGTTTTAGCTTGAGTGATTCTGAGTATATTAATGCCGTTGTTAGCTGCTTAATTGGACGTTATGGGCTAGCGATAATTTGTCAAAATAAAGGTCAAACATGTTAAGTAGTAAAATTTTTAATAGCTTGGAAATTAGTAAAGAGTTGAGTTCATACATAGAAGGGATTGATGATTACGATGACCCATATTTTGTAATTTTAAGCTGTGAAAGTAACTTAGATCTCGCCGTTAAATCTATGGTGGATGTCGCAAAAACGTACGAAGACGACTTGTACAGCTGCGAAGCTTTTGAACTAAATCACTCATTAGTTTTGTTTTCAATTAGTTGCGCAATGAAAACAATTAATGCTGTGTCTAATAGAGTACTAGACAGTATTAGTGCTACCGGTTTGTTAGTTCATATATCAGTTTTTCATCACAATAGCCTAGGTGAAGCACTGGAGACGTTTAAGTGGTCAACGCAGCTTCTAGAAGAGGTTATTCAAGAATCAGGTAATAAGTCATCTATAGGGATTAATGATTTTTCAGATCGCGAAAACTGGGATGGTATTGTTCGGTACAGAAACTAGCACATAACAAGGGACTATAGTATCAATGACCAGTTCTTGGTCGCGCTTCGACCACACATGGCGCCATCTCTCTGCATAGAATTAAGGGTCACAACCATCTTTCGAACACACGCGATTATTACGGCTTTCTTAAGCTTTCCTGCTGCCAAAAGTAGAACGTAATATAGGGTGCGTATTTCGGCTGATGTGACCCCTAGTTTCGTTTTTAATCGACCACCTTTTTAAGCCTCTCTTTTCTCTTCCTTAGTTTTACTCCAAGTGGTCGATTTAAGCCAGTTTTCTCATTGATTCCCCTCGTAACTCGATTCTATGACTTTGATGAACCAACCTATCTAAGATCGCATCAGCGATCGTCGAGTTGTCGATCATCTCGTGCCATTCTTTTACAGGTAGTTGGCTGATAATGATTGTACTGCACTCTTGGTATCTATCTTCTAGCACTTCGAGAAGATTACTTGCATGCTCTTGGCTGAGTTTTTCCATTCCCCAGTCATCGATAACCAACAGTTTTTTCTTAGACAAGCTCAGTAGCAGCTTTTGATAGCTGCCATCAAGGCGGCTACTACTCAGGTCATCAAGTAAACGATTTAGGCGATAATAACGACTTGGGCAGTGTTGCTCACACGCCTGCTCGGCGAGCGCACAAGCAACATAGGTTTTACCTGCACCTGTTGCACCTGTAATCAGGACATTCTGTCGCTTTTGTAAATAAGTGCCTGATAATAACTCTCCCATCATTGCTCTTTTTAAGCCTCGTTCTGGGCGGTAGTCCAGTTGATTACCGCTAGCGCTTAGGCGCAGCTTGGCTTGCCGTTTAAGTCGTTGGATTTTGGTTTGATCTCGGTTCACTATCTCATGATCAAGGATGAGTCCTAACCTTTCTTCAAAGCCAAGTTCAGCATAGGTCGCGGGGTGTATCCTTTGCTGTTCCAGTGCATCAGAAGCATGACTTAGGCGTAGTGATTTTAACTGTTGGATTATTGCGTCCATATTGTTTCTCCTAGTGGTAGTAGTTGGAACCACGAACATTAGTGTGTTTAAGGTTTGGGGTATCAGTGGAAGGCTGAGAGAGAGTGCCTTCTCGATGGTTCTTCAATAAGTTTTTGACGAAGCCAAGGTATGGCTTCTCTGTCACTAAGGCATCTCGGCAAGCTTGTTCTAACCGTGCGTCTGAGTGCTTTTTGGCAAGACTTAGTAACCCAAAGCAACTTCTAAAGGCCAATGCTTCATGCTCTGGGCGTTTGAGCAACATCTGAGTCAGTTCACCTGTGGCTGGCCCAATAGATTTTCCCCAACGGATAAAACGCTCGGGTGTCCATGATTGGTATTGATGGTTGCTTGGCATATGCTCGTAAACGGTAGAGAGACCATATTCTTTTTGGCTTGTGCAGTGGTGAGCAACAATGCTCCCTTTGTGGTAGATACGTATTATTTGATGCGTTGCTTCAAGCTCAACTTGTTGCCCAACAAGTTGGTGCGGCACAGAGTAGAAGTGCTTTTTATATTGAATGTGATAATCAGGGGAGACGGTTGCTCGTTTAGTTTCGATATACACATATGGTTGCGATGGCAGTGGTTTTAACGCTGGACGGTCAACTTTGTTGAACAAGTCATGTCGATTGACACCAAGCTGTTTCATCTCTCGTTGGTTTAAGTCATGCATCAGCTTTCGGATAGCCAGGTTCAGCTCAGCCATTGTATAGAACACTTGGTGGCGAAGGCGCATCATTATCCAGCGCTCTACGATGAGAACTGCGTTCTCAGCTTTGGCTTTATCTTTAGGCTTGTAGGGCCTGGCTGGCATCACAGCAACGCCGTAATGTTGTGCCAGTTTTCGGTAGCTCTCATTGAGGATAGGGCTATGACAGTCTGCTTTCGTTACAGCAGATTTCAGATTATCAGGTACAAGTAGATTCGGAGCACCACCAAAGTGATTAAAGGTATTCACATGAGCCATGAGGAAGTGTTCAAGCCCTTGGCTCTCACTCGCCTCGACATAGGTGTAATTTGACGCTCCTAAAGTGGCGACAAATACCTGAGCATGTCGGCATTCTCCTGTATCTGGATTCACAACAGGGATCGTTGGGCCACAGTAGTCAATGAAGAGCTTGTCACCAGCATGGTGAAGTTGGCGCATACTGCGTTTTTGTGTCTTTAGCCAACGTCTATACAGTTCGCAGAACTGTGTATAGCCATAGGCTTTGTCTTGATGCTGATGACAATACTCTTCCCAAAGCAAAGCTTTAGTCATCCCTTTACGCTTCAATTCTAAGTAGCAGAGAGTGAAATCAGGCATCACTTTATGCTGAGAAGATGAGCGACCATCAAACAAAGCTTGGGTGACTTGATTTTCATGATGAGTCTCTTCCAGTGGCCACGTGAGGCCACTGGATTTAAATCGGGATAGATGCTGGGATACAGTGGAATGAGCAATATTGAGGCAAGCGGCGATCTGTCGATTAGAAAGATTGCACTCGTATCGGAGGCGTAAGATTTCCTTAATTTTATTCATTGGCATTCTCTTTTTCGGCATGATTTATCCTTAGTGCTCTCAACATGAAAGACTCAGGTTAAACCTATTGATTTAAAAGAGAAAAGAGGTTTATTTCGGTAAATCGACCATCGATTTCGGAAACACACCGAAAAGTGGATGATTAAAACCGAAATGAGTGGTTGGTTAAAAACGGATTTGGTGGTCGATTAAAACCGAAATAGGCGGTCGGCTAGCTCCGAAATATGCAATAGGGTTATTTTCCTCACTTGGTGATTTGATTTTTTATCGTGGTTAGTATTGGTTTGATAGTAAGGAGGATGCATGGAAGTTTTGCTTTATAGCGCAAAAGGCTCGAACAGCTCTGAAAGAGTGGAGTGGGTACTCAACTTCAAGCGGATACATTACGATAGAATTGAGGTTAGCTCTAGCGAACTAGCGACAAGGTACTTAGATATAAACCCTTTTGGTTATGTTCCATCACTTTCTGTCGATGGTTCTGTGTTTTCTGAATCAATGGCGATTATCGAGTATCTGGAAGAACGCTTTCCTAAACCAACCTTATTTGGCAAAAATCTTGATGAAAAAACTCATATCCGAAGAGTTTGTGAATACGTAAATACCAGCATCCACTCACCCCAAAACAGAACCGTATTAAAGTTCATGCGTCCAGAGTTAGATGAAATGTCAAAGCGCGAACTTCGTGGGGATTGGATTATGAGGTGCCTAGAAAAGCTAAGTACGTCAATTTGCCGTGAATCAAGATTGGCAGTGGGTAACAGCTTTAGTGTAGCCGATATATTTGTGGCTTCAATCTATAAAAAAGCGTTACAACATGGTTGTGTAAAAAGTGACTTTTACGATAAGCATTTGATGTACGTTAGGTCAAATGAAAGTGCCTTGGTTTCTGAGCCACAAGCATTATGAACAATTTAAAATAGATTCGACATGCGTGGTATTTTTACTATACGGTTTTTTGTGATTAGGCTTATGCGGAAGCATAGGTCTTGCGTGCCTGACACCTCAATCCAGCGCCAGGCTTAGTTTAAACATGGAGAGTAAATATGAAGGAAGATTTTTCTGAATTAGCGACAACCGAGTACGGAAACATATTGAGTAACGACCACTTTATTGATTTCAACATTGTTCCTCTTTGGCAGGGTATGACGCGAATTTTTGGTGAAGCATTTACGGTTCAGTTAACTTCTGGTGATAACTTAATGCTTCATGCTGCGATATACGAAGCACCCGAGGGGTCTATCATTGTTGTCGATGGCGTTGATAGCAAATATGCGGTGGCTGGCGGAAATGTATGCGCAGTAGCTAAGAGCCGAGGGATAAAAGGCTTTATTATTGATGGTGTAATTCGGGACCTGAGTGAAATTTCAGACATGAAGTTCCCAGTTTTTGCGAAAGGCGTCCACCCGGTACCGGGAAAAAAGGAGGTCTATTCTGAATTGGGTGCACCAATCACTTGCGGGGGAGCAAGAGTCTCTACGGGGGATGTCATTGTTGCTGATGTAGAGGGTATTGTCGTTATTCCTAAATCAAGACAAGATGAAGTGTTTGCAATGGCTTCAAAGAAAACACGTGAAGAAGCTTCATTAACACTAACTGAGTGGGAAGTGAATCATAGGGCTAAAATAGCTCAAGCAATAACCTGTGCGAAACAAAAAGCTTAACTGATGTTTCAAGTTGATTCGCTGTTTGCGCCATTTTTTATTCGAGCTAGTGTATTGTTCAAGACATAATGATTTAGGTATGTTTGGAGCGTTGCTCATTACTTAGCGCAGTTAGTCCACAGGCGTTACTAGTAGGAAGATTTATGATGAAAGGTCAAATAGTAGAATGGAATGACTCTAGAGGTTATGGCTTTATTTCTTCCGTTGGTGGTGAGCTGAGAGTATTTTTTCATATTTCATCCGTCAAAAATCGTGGTTACCGTCCTAAATTACAAGATAACGTCTCCTTCAATGTGATTGAGGATGAAAAAGGACGCCTCAATGCTGAAAACGTCATTGTTCAAGGTACCAATGGCTTTCCTGTTACCGTGTTGTTTAGTTCTAGCTTTTTGGTTGCAGCAACAGCATCGATAATCGTGTTCAAAGGGGAGTTACTTCTTATCCCTTTGTATCTTATATTGAGCATCTTCACTTACTTTATGTTCGCTTGGGATAAACAAGCTGCACAGAATGGAAGTTGGAGAACACAAGAGAGTACGCTTCATATACTTTCACTGTTGGGAGGCTGGCCCGGAGCTTTACTTGCTCAGTTCCTGTTACGACATAAGTCGAGAAAGCAACCTTTCAAATTCATTCTTTGGGTTACGATCCTTCTAAATGTCGGTGGCTTCGTTTGGCTGTTTACAGAGTCAGGCAGGAACTTGATTCAGGGTCTATTACGCCTTTTTAGTTAAACCTAACACGTCGAGTAATGTTGTCTCATAAACAACTCAAGAGTGCCTGACGATATTTAAGGTAAGCACTGCTTGTCTTTGGTTGCGAAGTGACAAGCCTACCAATGTTGTAGTATTTCAACTTAGTGTTGTACAAATTCAAAAGTACTACATTTTCTGTTATTAAATAATTTAATCTAGATTCATACAGTATGGACAAACAAGAATTTAGAATAACTTGTGCAATTGATGCCTGAGACGTTCAGGCTGTCTTTAGACTGTGTAAAACCAACCTTTAGCATCGAGTGTAGCGGAGCTTACGAGCAATCTCAGGTACCTAAGTTCTTCGATTTCATTTGTATTATACTCACATAGAGAGTTCCTAATATGAGGGCTTCAGTATGGCTCTTAAGGGTTGGTTATTTGTTAACGGTTTTTTAGCAGCAGTAACTTCAATAGTGATTGCCGGGTTGCTGACATGGTATGGTTTGGTTCCAATTGGAAGAGCGGCAGGGCAAGGTAGCATCATTTTCTGGGTCGTATTGTCACCATTTGTCTTGTTTTTTCTAATTTTACACCTCAGTAGCCACATGAAAGTTGATTATTTGACCAAGGGCGCGTTTCCTGTCTTGGCTGGGTTAGCTAATACACTGCTAATCGTAGGTAGCGTTGCTTTTTTGGTTACCTCTAGTTTGTTAGTTATTTCTGTGTCGTTAATGTTTGTTAGCGGATTGGACTGTTGCCTCGTTTATTAGGGCGAGAAAGTTGAAAGGAGCAAATGAATATTGGATGCTATTATCGAGACCGATACCTGAGAAAAACTTCCATCGTATGGCATAGTCAAATTACAAAAATACCGCGGATCGAATCAGCGGTATTTTTTATTGAGCTTATTGCTTCGGTGACTAGCGGATAGGTTTTCTAGTTCACCGAAGCTACTTCAACGCTTTGTGTCTCGTTTACGACTTTCCAATCACCGCCCAGCGCTTTGTATACCGCAATCGTGGTGTTCGCGGTTTGTAGTTTGGCGGCTACTTGGCGGTCTTGCATCATCTTTTGCTGTCGTTGTGCATCTAACACCGATAAGTAATCCACTAGGCCAGCTTTGTATAGCGATTTGGCTTTGCTGACTGCATTGTCGACGGCGTCTGTTGCTTCATCAATGCGCTTTTGATTTTCTTGGCTACGACCATAAGCAAACAAGCTTGAATCGACTTCTGCGAAGGCACTGTCTACTGAATGTTGGTAGTTGAGTGCTGCCGAACGAAACCTTGCTTCGTTCATCTCAACCATGGCTTCACCTCGGCCACCATCAAACACATTCCAACTGATACCCGCAGACGCTGCCCAACCAAATGAGTCGCTACTGAACAAGTCATCAAAACTTCCAGCCGTAACACCTGGTGTGCCCGTTAGGAAGAACTTTGGATAACGATTGGCGATGCTTGCGCCAAGCTCTTCATTAATGGCAGCCATTTCACGTTCTGCGATTCGGATGTCTGGGCGTTGTTCTAACAAGTCAGAAGGTAAGCCCGTTGGGATAACATCGTTCATTCGTGGCAAGGTAAATTCACCCGCTAAACGTTGGTTGACGTTCGCTAGTGATTCACCCAACAAAACGGCCATACGCTGCTTGTGAACTTGTTCTGCAATTTCTAACTGTGGAACAATCGACTCTGTGGCTGCGAGCATCGCTTTGGCTTGAGCAAGATCCAACTCAGAACCATAACCGCTGCGAACCACTTTGGTCACCAACTCAAGTGTGCGTTGTTGGTCTTGGATATTATCCATCGCAATCACTTTGCGTTCTTGAGCGCCTCGATATTGCAGATAGTTGTGAATCACGTCTGCGGTAATCAGTGTGTTCAAGCCTGATTGGAATATCTCGGCTTGTTCCACTCGAATCGTTGCCGCGTTAGATTGTCTGTCGATACGTCCAAATAAGTCCATTTCCCATGCGATACTCGCGCCTAAGAAACCGCCATCGTGTTGCGCATCAAGTAATGACATACCGGTTGCCGATTGAACGGCATCAGACGCGCCAAATACAGGGCCGAGTAGGGAGTCGTTTTCACTCAATTGATAGTTGTAGTAACCACCGCCGACATTGACTGTAGGCACTTTGAAAGATTCAACGACACTTTTGTATGAGTTCGCCATGTTGATTCGTTCGGCTGCGAGTTTGAGTGGGATGTTCTGGCTTTGAACATCGGCCACCAACTGGTTAAGCGTTGGATCATTGAACTGTGTCCACCAGTGAGTATTTGATTGGTTTGTCTCGCTTTGGCTTTGACTATCTTGGCTGTACAAGAAGGTTTCTGCCATCGTGGTTTGCGGCTCGTCGTAGTCAGGGCCAACCGCACAACCGGTTAGTAACAAGGCTAGGGCAATAGGAGCCACTTTAAATCTAGGTAATAGATACATGTTTATTGCTCCTTATTGAGTGATGTTTGATTGTTGAGTCTGTGCAGTTCCGTTCGGCGTTGCATCAAGCACGACAACGGCGTCTTTAATCGCGTCAGATATGCTTGTAGTCTCTTCCGCGCGGTAGAACAATTTGTACAACGCAGGCATCACAAACAAAGACAACACGGTTGCAGCAGCCAAACCACCGATAATGGTTGCGGCCATTTGGTCGAACAGGAGATCCGTAAGTAGTGGGATCATGCCGAGTGCGGTGGTTAGTGCACCCATTGAAATTGCCATAGTACGGTTTACCGTGGCTTCTTTGATTGCGTCCGACAGTGAGCGACCGTCTTTACGTTCAAGTTCAATTTGGTCCATCAGCACAATCCCGTTTTTGATGATCATTCCTGTTAGTGTTACTGCGCCGATCAATGCCATAAAGCCGAACGGTTTATCCAATAACAACAAGCTGAATGTGGCACCTGTTGCTGCTAGCGGTAAGGTAGTGAAGATGATGACGGGTTGTTTGAAACCGTTAAACATCGCCACCAAGATGATCACCATTAACAAGATCGCTTTTGGCAGTTGCTTAAGAATATCGCTAACGGCTTTGTGTTCGTCGTAGTATTCGCCACCCCATTCAAGGCTGTAACCCGGTGGAAGTGTGATAGCTTCAATATCATCAATCACTGAGTTTCTTACCGCAGCTGGCGTGGTGTAACGACCAACCCCGGCTTGTGCTGTGATGGTTTTCACGCGGTCACGACGCCAAATCATGGTCTCTTCGCTGGTCAGTTCAAATCCATCGACAACTTGACCCAGTGGTACGCTGTGTAAGCCAAGTAACGAGCGAACGGGTAATGTTTCTAATGATTCGATGGAGTTTTCAGTACCACGTAATTGAATGGTGACCAGTTCATCGTTTAGATTCATACGACCCAAAGGCATGCCTTCAGACGCTCGTTTCATCGCAAAGGCAATGTCGGCACGGTTAATACCTGCAAGGCGAATCTTGTCTTGGTTGATGATCGGTTCTAACACTTTGCTCTTTTGACGCCAGTCATCACGAACATACTTAGTATCTGGATGTGCTTGGAAAATGGCTTTCGCTTGGTTCGATAATCCATGTAAAACGTCGACATCTGGGCCTGAGAAACGCGCTTCTACGCTGAACTTGTCTGAGGTCGCCAGTTTCAAGCTTCTAAAGCGCGGATCGGCATTTGGAAACTCTTGAGTTAACCATTTGTCACCACGAGCAATTAAAGGGCTTAATGACGGGAAGTCAGTCGCGTTGATGAGGATCTGACCGTAAGCCGGGTCGAACGGTTCTGGCTCAATCGTTACAGAGAAGCGGGGCGCACCTGCACCGACATAAGTTGAGATACTTTCCACTTCTGGCTGTTCAAGTAACCACGCTTCGATGCGTTTCATGTCTTCCGAGGTTTGTTCGACCTTAGCGCCATTCGGTAGCCAGTAATCGAGGAACAAGATCGGTCTGTCTGCTTGTGGAATAAAGTTAACTGCAATGCTTGGGATAGCGAAAGCGGTTACCAAGATCAGTGGAATCAATCCACTCAACGCTTTCATCGGGTTATCGACTGTCCAGTTGACGCTCTTGCGGTACAAGCTGACTTTGGTGTCTGTTTTCTGTTTGGTTGGTTTAATGAACATCCAGCACATCAATGCGGTGAACGTCATTGCGACGAACCAAGATAGCAGCAGTGAAGAAGCAATGATTAGGAATACCGAACTCGCAAATTCAGCAGCATCGGTCTGCGAGAAGATAACCGGACTCGCACCCATAATGGCGATAACGGTCGCACCAAACAGTGGTGTCACTGTCTCTTTGACAGAATCAATGGCCGCTATCGTGCGGTCGATGCCTTTGTTGATCTTCACGATCATCATGTCGGTAATCACAATTGCGTTATCTACCAACATACCGAGAGCTAAGATAAACGTACCCAGAGAAACTCGATGCAGGTCAATCGATGCTAAGTTCATGTAGATCAGAGTTAACAAGATAGTCAGGATCAGGCTGCTACCAACGATGGTTGCACTCTTAAGCCCCATGAACACAGCAAGTACGACAAAGACAATTGCGACACTCTCTACTAAGTTAGTGACAAAGTTATCTATCGACTTTTGAACTTCTTCTGGTTGGTTAGCAACGGTCGCAACTTCAACACCCAGTGGCAGTGACGCTTGGAACTCATTAACGATTCGGTTGATGTCGTCACCCAGAGATACCACGTTTACACCCGAGACAGGGCTCATTGCGAGAGTTACTGCAGGCACGCCGTTGTAACGGTTTTCGGTCATCATCGGTTCTTGATAACCCATGGTCACTTCAGCAATATCGCCAAGTCGCAGCAAGCCAGTACCTAACTCGCTCACGCCGCCTTTGATCATCAGATTTTTAATATCAGCGAGCGAAGTGAATTGGCTCGATTGCTGAACACGGATACGCTCGCTACCTGCAGAGAATTTACCCGCATCAAACGTTGTGTTCTGTGTGTTTAATTGGCTCCAAACTTGAGCCATCGATAAACCGTATTGCGCCAAACGCTCGTCTGGAATATCGATATGAACTACACGAGGTTGAACGCCGTGCAACTCGACTTTTTTAATGCCGTCTACGGTTTTAATGCGACGTTGTAACTCTTCCGCGTAGCTACGAAGTTCTGATGGAGAAGCGTCTTCGCCGTACACAGAGAAAAGCATCCCGTAAACTTCAGAAAACTCGTCTTGCACGATGCTGATTTGTGCCGTGCTTGGTAACAGCATTTTCATGTCTGATACTTTACGGCGCAGCAAGTCCCATTCTTGTGGCAATTCTTTTGAGTTCAGCGATTCTTTTAAGTCGACAAACACCATCGACATGCCCGGACGAGAAAGAGAGCGCAGTCGGTTTAGGTTAGCCATTTCTTGAAGCTTGGTTTCAACTGTGTCCGTGACTTGTTGTTCTACTTCTTCGGCTGATGCGCCAGGGTAGAGTGTCACCACAACAGCCGTTTTAATCGTGAAACTTGGGTCTTCAAGTTTACCAAGGTCGAAGTAAGAGTAGAGCCCGGCAATCACACTCAACACGGTGAAGAACAAGACGAAGGTTCGTTGTTTTATGGCGAAGTCAGCTAAGTTCATGATGTTTACCTACAGATCTTTAACTTGGATTGAAGAGAAATGCTGGCCTTCTTGAACATACTGCGCGCCGTTCACAACCACATAGTCACCATCGTTCAGTTTAGATTCGACACACGCGGTGTTTTCACCGAATGAGGTAACATGTACAGAAATGGATGTTGCTTGCGAGTCCTTAATCGTAAAGACCTGTTCGCCGCCCGATTGGTTTACGATGGAAGAGTAAGGTAGGCAGAAATTATCACTGCTTTCGCCTAATTGAGTGGTGAGCGTGACGGCTTTACCTGGCAACAACCTGTCTGTGTTGCTAGTTGCAAAGTCATCCAAACGATAAGTCACTGAGTAAGTTTGTTTGATTGGGTGAGGGAGTGTCGAGATCTCAGTTGCATGACCAGTAATAGACTTTTTTGCGTGATACCAACTGATGGTCGCTTGTTGCTCTGCTTCAAATTGATGGATCATGTTTTCAGGTACATCAATGGTGACTTCCAGCTGTTCTGGTTTGTGGATGGTGAAAACCGAGACGCCCGGAAGCACTTGTTCGTATTGGTCGAAATTAGAAGAGGCAACCACGCCATCGAACGGCGCAAGCAGGCGAGTGTAACGAACCGAGTCTTTGGCACGTCGAATGTTTTGTTCAACCACTTTAACGGCGGCTTCACTTCGTTCGTAACCACTGATGGCTCGGTCTAAATTGACGTTGGCAATCGCATCGTCAGCAATCGCTTGTTTTACTCTAGCCAATTCCGATTTTGCTAGTTTGTGCGCTGATTTTGCTTCTAAGGCGCGAGCTTGCAACTCTTCTAACGCAACTTGGTAATCGTGCGGGTCTAGTTGAGCAATCGCTTGACCCTTTTTCACGCTATCGCCGGTTTTGACTAACAACTCTTGAATGGTACCGGGAACGCGAAACGCCACACCCGCCGTTTCAACGGATTGAAGCTTACCTGTAAAGGTCTTGCTGGCTTGTTGAGATTTCGATTCAAGTTGAATGACTTGAATCGGACGCTCTTCCGTTACTTTGGCTGAATCGGCAGTTGCTTTCGTAGAAACAGACTGATTGCAACCGATAAGCGGGATAAGAGTGGCAGCGAGTAGGGAATAGCGATAGATGGACATCATGAATTGCTCCTAAATATTGATGGAGTAATTCTATCGAGTTGATGCTAAGAGATAATCAGTGCTAACGGTATAACACTGTCATAATATTCGTGACAATAATTAGAGTTTTGGTAATTCTTGTAATAAGAAATCAATCAATAATTGACTGGCATGACTTAATGCTTTGCGCTGAGGATACAGCAACCAAGCTTCTTCTTTTTCCAGAGTCTCTGTCGGGAACAGGTTGATCAGTGTACCTTCTTTCAATTCTTGTCGAACCATCAATTGAGGCAATAATGCAATGCCTCGGTGACGGGTAGATGCACCTTTCACAAAACCAATACTGTCACTAACGATAGACGGTTCAACCTTTACAACTTTGTTGGATATTTCCCATTCTTTATCGACATCACCGCTTGGCCAACGGAAACAGACAAACGGAAATTTAGACAGATCTTCAAGCGTTGCGGGTTTACCTGATTTCGCTATGTATTCTGGGCTAGCCACAAAAATACGCTGTAAATCCATAACCTTACGAGCCACGACATTCGAATCACTTAGTCGACCTCCATGCATAGCAAGGTCTAACCCTTGACGGTACATGTCGATAAAGCCGTTACTGATACTACGAATATCAAGTTCAATCTCTGGGTAGAGATCTTGGAACTTAAATAGGGTGGCTTGAACAATATCACCGGTCTCAGGAAGCAGGCCTATCTTTACGCGACCATGTGGTACTTCTAACAAGTTAGATGCCATATGATTGGCCTTTTCAAGCGCGCTCAAGGCTTTCAATAGTTCGTTGTAATAGAGTTCACCGGACTTAGTCACCGACAAACTGCGTGTGGTACGAAAGAAAAGCTGTATGTTAAGTGCTTTCTCTAGATCATTAATTCGTCTACTCACGTTCGCTCGAGGAAGGTCCAGTGCGTTGGCTGCGGCTGTAAAGCTTCCGAGTTCAACGACGGTGGTGAATAGTTTGAGATCTTCGATTTTCATAGGAAAGGCACTTCGAATACAGGGTTGAAATATTAGCTCGGTATCGTATATCAAATGGTATATAAAATCGAAAAAACCAATGAGTAATTAACGACTCATTGGTTTTAATAGGACTTGAATCAAAAAGCGTGGGACTAGGGCAAACGGATACTGACAATTGACTGCAAAGTCTAGTTTTAACGCCCTCGGCCATCCACCATCACTACAATCGTTTTAGTGATAATGCTTAGGTCAGCCACAATCCAAGATTTTACAGAACATAGACTCAGTGCGTAACTGTGGTCGAAACCCACTTTACGGCGAACATCATCAATGCAGGTGTCATAACCTTGGTTAACTTGTGCAAGCCCCGTAATACCAGGCATTACGCCGTATGTACGGTCTGCAAAGTAGGGAATTTCGTTTTCGAGTTTGTTATAAAAAGTTGGGCGTTCAGGACGCGGACCAATCAACGACATTTCACCTTTAAGTACATTGAACAACTGTGGCAGTTCATCAAGTCGCGTCTTTCTCAGAAAGCGACCAACCGGTGTAATTCTTGGGTCATTCGCCGTTGCCCAAACCGCACCAGAGCGAGTTTCCGCATCTTGATACATGCTACGAAACTTCATGATTTCAAAAATCTCCATCTTTTCTGGTGTCGATTTTCCTACGCGCAGTTGGCGATAAAAGATAGGACCGCGAGAAGTCAGTGCAATGGCCAGTGCGATAAATGGGAATATCGGAGATAAGATGACTAACGCGAGTAAAGAGCTAACAAAATCAAACGTTCGTTTCGCGCGAGAAATCTTGCTTTGGTATAGGTTTTGGTTTGATAGTTGGTCAATGTTCATCATGGTCAGTCCTTAACGATTAGCTCGAGTCCAAGGGGAGTTTTCAAGTCCGAGTAGGTAACGTACGCCACCAATGAAGTTGGCATAATGACCAACGATTAAATAGGAGATTAGCGAAACAGGTTTGTTGGTGAGTCTGCTAGGTAAAATGCAACCAAGCACACCAATGCTATAAACAAACACTTGTGCCCAAAGAAGGACTTCAAACAACAGATATTCGTTGAGCAAGATTGAGCATACCAAGCACACAATCATCAGATAGGGGATCAAGAGTCTCAGACCTTTCCCAGAGAAGAATGCGAACGCGATGCCTCTAAATTTAGGGCTGAATAAACCAAATAATCGAATCGCTTGTTGCATGTTACCTGCTGAGATACGAAGTCTTCTTTTGAAGTCGGTTTGTAGGTTTGACTCTTCAAGTTCCAACGCCACCATCTGTGTCTCGTATTCAGCGATATAGCCTTGTTTAACAATTTGCATCGGTAAAATGAAATCGTCGTTGATGGTGTTCAGTGGTAGAGGTGCAAACAACGCAGTTCTGAACAGATAAAAAGCACCGTGCGAACCTAAACTTGAACCAAGTGAAGCTTCACATTCTTTAACTGCCGTTTGATATTGCCAATAGGTGTTTTCACCCTCGTTGCCGGTGGGACATAACTGGTAGGTTGCATTTACCACCCCAACCGCGTCACTTTCAAAGTGAGCAGCAGCAATCAACAGTGCATCTAATGATATCAGTGCAGAAACGTCACTAAGCGCTGTAATGTCGCTGGTGATGTTTGTCACTTCTTCATTGAGTACGGCAACTTTCCCTCTGTTTTGAGCATGGTCGTGTATCTCAAAGTGAATATCGCTGCACATCGCTTCTTGGATGGTCATTTGAGCAATTTCGACCGTGTTATCAGTACAACCGTCACAAGCTATAATCACCTGCAGTTTCTTTTTGGGATAGTCTAACGACGCAAGGTTACGAATCTTATCTGCAATCCATTGTTCTTCGTTAAACGCAGGAACAAGGACAGTAATCGTTGGCAGCGCGCAATCCTGTTGTTCATCCTTGTAACAGCGTTGACTCTCTTCGATTTGACGAGCTGGATGGTGTCTCGCATACCAACGCAGCAATATTGGATAAGCTGCGTGATGGTAAACAATCAGCATTCCTGAAAATAAACAGAGACCTGCAAGTACCCAATCAATCATGCGTAAACTCCTTCAGAAATGTCATCGTAAGATGCGACCATTTTGATGATGTTGAAGTGCTTCAGAATATAAGAACGAGGAGAAAGAAATCGTGCGCGTTCGTTCTCTAACAACGCATGGCTTAACCCTATAATGCTTCCGCTTTTCACTAGTTTACCGCTGACCGGGCATAAGGTTTCATCTACAGCACCGACGTTCATCGCGACGGTAGGGATGTTACATGCTTGAGCCTCAAGCGTTGAAAGCGGTAACCCTTCATGGCGAGAAGGTAGGCAGAAAGTATCTAGCGCACCGTAAAAAGTCGTCATGTCATCCACTAACCCAAGAAAGATAACACGATCATTCAGGTTGAGGCCGGTAGCCAGTTGCTCTAATTGTTTGCGTTTAGAACCGTCGCCAGCAAAAGCTACGATGGTATTTTTAGGCAGGAGTGCGAGAGCTTGGATCAGTTGGTCTTGGCCTTTGACGTGTTCCAATCGACCAGCACAACCCACAATGTTCTTGTCTTGTGGCAAGCCTAACGCTGTTCGCGCGTCTATTTTCGACATCGGCTTGAACTTGTTGCAGTCCACGCCATTTTTGATGGTAATGATGTTCTCATAAGCGAAAGCTGAACGGAGTTGGTTGTAAACACGAGTTGCATCAGCCACCAAAGTTGGCTGAGCGGCTTTCAGTGCTAAGGCTTGTAAGCGTCGGCGCTTGTCATCTTGAAGGTGCCAAGCATCATGCTCAGTATGAATTCGAGTAGGAACACCTGATACACGAGCCGCGTAACCCGCGTAGAGCAGTGGGCCTATGTGATGCGTGTGAACAACGTCAGGGCGAATTCCTCTAAATGCTTTAATGAGTTTTATGATGATGTTGAATTGAACACCGGGCTCTTTGTCTAAAAACACGATTTGGTTGTGGTAAGGCTTAAGCTTCGGCCAGTTTGCGATGGATTCTTCTTTAGTGCCTTCAAGACTGACGATCAACACTTGATCGGTTGGCTTGGCAAGGCGCAGCAAATCCAGAGTCAGCGTTTCCAAACCGCCTGGAGCAAGGTGCTGAACAACATGTATTATTTTTTTGCCATTCGTTGTGATTTGGTTTCCCATAATATTGCTCCCTTCAGTAACGCTCTAATGTTGCAACCTAGCTTTCTGTTTCGTTCTGCTTGTGTTCCAGTTTTATATTGCACGTCTCGTGCCAGTTAATTAACTGTTAAATTTCAATGATTTATTGTTTTGTCGTGTTTGCTGAAGGGCAATTCTCAAAATAGGAATCAAAACAGAATGTTTGTTTCAACCAATGATAAGAAAATTAGGGAATGAATAAGCAGACTAAAACTGACCAGAAAACCAAAACATAAAAAACACCAACGAGAGGTTGGCGTTTTTATCGGTGTTTAGCTGATTCTGCCTATGATCTCATTCTTGCTAAGAGCTAATTTTTGCTAGGAGCTAGGAGCTAGGAGTTAGGAATTAAGTGATCGTGTGATCAACTCATTCTAGGAATCACGGTAATCACGGGAACACCCATGATGTCTTCTATTTCATCTTTTCTTTTGATTGAAGAATCAAACAGTTCGAACAATATCGCTAAACCGGTTCCTAAGCCGATGCCAGCAAGCAGACCCGCGATAATAAAGATGAATGACGGCATGTTAGATTTGATGCTCGGTGTAAACGGTAAATCGATAATCTTCACTCGTTTATTTTCTTCAAATACCCCGAGAGAACCGGTTAACTGAGCCATTTCGTAACGCTCTGTGAGCTCGTCGTAAAGCTGACGTTTGATCTTCACATCACGTTGCAAGCGATACATCTCTTTTGCGTTCTCACCAAAGTTGTTCGCTTTGTTTTCCAATTCAAAAATCATCGTACGAAGGCTTTTGGTTTCTTCGGTTAAAGATTCATAACGAGCTCGAACCAATTGCAGGCTGTGGAGCTGGGTCACTAACAAGGGTTGAATGTCGGAAAGCTTGTTTAATGTTGTGCTACTCGCGATGTCCCACAATTGATCGCTGTTCATGCCTGGCTGTTTTTGTTCCAACAAGGCTGTTCGCTCGTTTTCAAGTCTTTCCAGCTCACGAACTTTGGCTTGTACTGCACTGTGTTTGTCTGTGTATTTTGCTTGTAACAGAGTTAGCGCACTACGAATATCAATGATTTGATCTTCTAGACGCCCGATGACAGGGTTGGTTTTCGAGAGTTGTTGATCTATCGAACCCAAGCTTTTTTGGACACCAGACAATTCGGCCTCTTTCTCTGCAAGTGTTTGTTTCAATGACGCCAATCGATTCAAACTTTGACTCTGAACCTCAGGTGTCGAATGCACATTTTCGTTCACGTACAGCGCAAGTGCTTCTTCTGCTTTTCTTAACTCTGCGTTTCGTTCATCGATGTGAATTTTAAGAAAGCTACTTGAGTCTTGAATCGAAGAACGCTCTGGCGCTAATAACTGCTCGATAAAATGTTCACTGACAGAGCGAAGCGTGTCTTCCATACCTACAGGTGTATCCGAACTTAGGCTTATCTTTAGGAAATCTTTCCCTAATTGTGTGACGGACAAACGCTGCGATAAGTCGGTAATGATTTCTTGTTTCTCAACGTCTGACATATCAGGAGTCGTCAGGCCAAGCTCTTGAGCAACGGAGTAAAGGACATGTCGACTGTGAAGCAAGGTACGAAGTGCACTCATACGGTCTTTGAGCATCGTGGATACCGCAATGTCTTCAAGAAACGGGTTCATCTTAGCGGTTTCCTGAATCAACATACTGGTGTGAGCATCGTATTTTGCTGGCGCCAACTTACTTACTCCAAAACCGATGAAAGGCAGAATAAGAATCGGCACCAAAATTACATAGCGTTGACGCCACGCCGCATTCAATAAAACCAATAGACGCAATTTTAAGTTGTTCATAATAGCTCCAGCATCCAATGCACGAAGTTACCGCGGTTTTGCCAGCTGTCTTTTGATACAACAGACACAGGGGTGTTTTGAAGGTTACGCGCGCAATTAAGTGCCTCGATCATTTGTTGCGCGTTCTCTACGGTCGAAACATGCTCTTTGTAAGGAAGCAGAGCCGGAAAAGGTGTGGCGATGATTGGCGTTCCGGCTGCGAGGTATTCCATGAGTTTTAAAGGGCTGCATGCACGGATTTGTTCATTATCGACAAAAGGAAGTAAGCTCACATCCCAATGCTGAGAGTAGCTTGGGAGGGAGTGATGAGGACGAGGTCCAAGGTAATGCACGTTATCAAGTTCAGGCAGAGATAACGTATCTAACTCGTTTGGCCCAATGAACACAAAATCCCATTCAGGCATAGCTCGAGCAACATGTTCAAGTAACGAATAGTCGAGCCACTTTGATAAACTCCCATAAAAACCAGCAATAGGTCGGTGTTCGCTTGGCAGATCATGTGCTCTTGGTGCAGGTGTCGAAAATAAACTGACATCGACACCGTGAGGCAGCAGTTGCGCTTTGTCTTTAGGGAACTTCGCCATTAAGTTCTCGCTGGCTGCGAATATGAGATCAGACTTTTCGATCAATTCCGATTCATGCTTTGCAACGGTTTGATGGTCAACGCCAGCCAAAGCGCTAAAGTCATCACCACAATAATAAACAACAGCGGATTCATTGAGGTACCCGCACAGGTCAACAGCAGTCGGTAGGGATGTCCATAGGATTGGAGCGTGTAAATCCAGCTCTGCAATAATCGGCTTGAGTTGCTTCAACATCATCCATTGCGCAATCTTACGTCCAGTGGCAGAAGACGGCGCTGGAATGGTTCTGAGGTTAACGATGGTTATGTTGCCCACCGCATTCGAATCAAGCATGTTCTGAGTCACGGCTTTGGTTTTGCCAAACAGTTTGTTAGACGCTCTTTGAATATCTTTGACACACCATTTTGGCTGTCTTAAACCAATGGAGTTAACCCACAAAACTTTGTGTTGCTCTGCGAGATGGCGAACCAAATGCTGAGTAGACGAAGGTAGACCTCCGAAATCTTCACCGAACACGATTAAATCACGCATGACGACCTCCATGAGTTTCAAGAGAATCGAATACATCAGATTCAGTCTCAACGTGTTGTTCGTTTGGAATCTGTCCGACCACACGTGCAGGGTTACCTGCTGCAATAGAAAAAGGAGGGATAGACTTCGTGACAACACTGCCAGCTGCAACCACGGTGCCTTCGCCGATAGTGACTCCACCTTTTACCGTAACATTCGTGCCTAGCCATACATCTCTCTCAAGGATGATGCTTCCAATCTGTTCAGGATCGTCGCCTTCGCCTGCTGCTCTGCGCTTAGCGTCTAGTGGATGCCCAGAGTAACCAAACAGAAATGCACCGCCTGCAATACGCACATTGTCGGAAAGAACGACTTTGTGGCCGACGGCGATAGTGGATTGCCATCCAACATCAACGTTGTTACCAATGCTTAGCAATGGCTGGGAACCGTCTGGTGTTGGTTGAGTACATCCCGAAAATGTAGTTTGCCCAGAGATACGACAATCATTACCAAGTTTAATCATGAGTGGGCCACTAACGAATGGCAGGCCACCATAAAGGTAAAGACGTTTACCGCATTGATTAACTCGGCCTTTGAAGGCTGGAGTCCAATAAACAAAGCGTGCTAATCCAGAGATGAAGTTGGTTACCAATTTATGGACATGGTATAGGCACTTGTTGAAAATCTGAGGGCTTGGAAATTCCATTGTTCTGATGTTTTTCAAAATGAAAAATACATTTCTAATATGAGAATTAGGATGAAACTTAAGCCAATGTTTGAATTGATGCGCTGATACTGACGTCATAATGAGAATCTCCATTTTTATCTTTAATGGATAACTTTCATTTTATATGCCACATATTGATTGGTAATAGTTTCAATGAGTTATGAATTTTCGTTTTCTAGGTTCTCATTCTGACATTCAGTTTGGGATACGTGAGATACGCAGACTGTGAGTGCCGCCAAGATATAAATTGGCCAATTGAAACCTTGGGTAAGGAAAGTACCCGAGACAATCGTACCGATTAATCCCGCATAGACTGCGTAGGCCGCAGAATGAAGCGCTGGCGTTACATTGTGGGAACATTGATTGATACGCGCTAATGTTTGTCGAGTGGTGAGGAGCAATGAAACAATCACAGTGATGAACACAATGAGTCCGAGGAACCCAGTTTCGGCCAATACGCCAAACCAAGTACTGTGCACTGCATGGTTAAGGCCGTCCCAGTGAGGGCTGTAGAAAAAGTAATTGGAGAAAAAGTTATTTAACCCAACACCAGTCAGTGGGTTATCAAGCGCCATTTTAAAGGCCGCCTCCCAAGCATATAAACGTCCCATTGCCGACTCATCGATACCAGCTTCTGCTGCTCCACCGGAGGATCTATCTGAAATACCAGCGGCAAAGTACAGGACGATGGCGCCCATCGCACCAAGTGATAGCAGGAGCATTTTAGAACGAATCACTTTTAAAGCGAATATACCTACGACGGCAACACAACCTAACAACCCGCCTCGGCTTTGTGTGGCTATGACAGCGTAAACCAAAATACATCCAGCGATAACACAAAGTAGTCGTTTGAAAGTCGCTATGCCTTGGGTGCTAGCTTGGCTTATCGCAAACGCGAGAGGAAACATTAATACGAGTGCTAAATCGTTTGGATCGCCTAACATCGAGCCGAAGTCCCGACCAATAGTCACTCGAGATCCTTCCACTAATCCAATACCGTTAATTGAGTTATAAATGGCGATAACGCCGACTAATGTTCCTGCACCAACGATGATCATTGATGTCTTCGCGAGTTTTTCGGCAGTATTTACTAACCAAACAATCGCTAATGTCATGACCATTATTTTCCAGTAGATGCCTTTAAATTCAGCCAACGCGACACCTCTGTTGGACGCAAACACTAATCCGATGGTCACCAACACCCAGAACACCATTAACCATGACAAAGAAGGATGCCAATAAGGCTTCAGCTCCCGACTGATAAGGCCGTGCCAAAGTAATGCAGATAAAGCACCTAGCGACAGAAGCAAAGGGATTTTGAACGCAAAAAGCTGAGGGATAGCCTCGTGAATACGGAAGAAAGAGAACACAACGAACATAATCACCAACCAAAAAGTTTTGTTGATGATAAATAGTGCTGCCAATGGAGCAAATGATAAACAAACGGCCACCAATGGGTGAGGCACCATAACCCATACCACGCCCACAATTAGGCAGAGCGCAAAAATACCGATGGTAGAGGGTGCTTTCCTAGCCGAAGCGATCATCAATGCTCCTTATTTGGATTTTTCATACTTAGTCTCATACGTAGGTTGCCAAATTTCTTTATTGCTTTTTAACTAAATGACGTGAGCGAAAACAGTGTTAGGACTAACTTTGCAAGTGTGATGCCATCGGTTTTATATGGTTAACTCACTGTTATTTAAGTCTTAATAAATAGAGTCGATTCGTTTTTTCAAATTGAGAATCAGAATGAGCGGTGAGGTTCTACACGACGGTAATCCATCAAATCAACGAAGTAGTCTGTATTAAGATGCTGAGTGCTTTAAACGCAGATTGGTTTAAGTGACGGTTCTTTTTAATGCGCTCGCTTAGTTTTTAAGGAGTTCGCATGGTTTTCAAAGAGCTTATTTGTGGCTGAACTGTCTAATGTGAAAGTATGGTTGAAGGCTAACACGAGCATTAAATAGTTAATACGAGGACTAGTTTGCTAATACGCGCATTAAAGGCGATAGCAATTCAACAGCTGCGGGATAACGGCTTGTGGCGAATAATCATCGATGACGCGCTGCCTAGCTTTTGCGCTCATGATTTCTTTGTCCGTGGAAGATAGGGCTAACCATGCGCTGAGGTTCGTGTTTAGTTCTGATTCTGACTGCGCGATGTAGCCATTACTGCCATGGTCAATCAACTGCGGTAGGTTGCCCACGGCGGTTGCTATTACCGGAATACCACGAACCATCGCTTCAAGAGCGGCCATTGGCAGACCTTCGTATCGAGAGGAAATAATCAATACATCGATTTGCGGCCATACTGAAGCCATATCATTTTGATGACCATGAAATTGGCAGTTTGCTGGGCTATTTTGTGCTAGCTGCGAACGTTCAGGCCCATCACCAAATAGGTTGAATTGATGTTGTTCAAAATCTTTCGCTAAAGTTATAAAGCGATCGGCGGCTTTCTCGTGGCTTAAACGTCCAACAAAACCAAATCGATAATGACTGAGATGATTGTGATGACTGCTTTGTGCTGTTTGAATATCGCTTGAAACCGATGGTTGAGAAACGTCAGCAACACTCACAAAGTTATTAAGCAATGTAGAGCGAGTAGGGAGTTTACGGCTTATTTTACTGCTAACCACTAGCGAGTGATTTGATATCCAACTTGTGTAACGGTCGAGAAGATCATAAATCCAAACACGACCTGTTGGCGTTTCACCAGCATGGTACGTAGTGATTTGGCGAAGGGGGATTGGCCTGCTTAACAATTTAGTGGATTTACTTACGATACTGGCTTTGTAACCATGTGCGTGAATAAGTTGTGGCTGATATTGTTCTACCGCTGATCGCAACTGAGCTATCGGATTACCTTGGACTTTTGATAGGTCTTGGAGATAAGAGTAAGGCAAGGCGTTTTCATTTAATCGCCCAATAATCGAGGGTTCTGGCGTGTATTGCGTTAACAAAACAACACGTACCTTGTTGCCGTGATTAAGCAGGCCTTTTGCTAGCTCTACAACGTGTGTTTCTATTCCTCCGAAAGTTTGGCTATCGATAAACAACCAAATTTCTCCCAGTACAGGAACGAGAGCCTCTTTGATAAGAGGCTCGTCTACGTTATTCGGGGAGATATTAGGCTTGGTTGTACTCATCTTCAGATTCCCAAGCCTGCTTCTTACGATAAACAGTTGATGGACTTAACTCCAAAAGCACAGCTGCGTTTAACACGTTACCATCGCAATGATTAATCGCATGTTGAATGGCTTCACGTTCAATCTGCCACATTGGACGAATAGCACCTTCGGTGGTTGTGAACGCAGGTGTCATCGGTTCGCTTTGTGCCTGAAGTGTTGATGCTGATGCTGATACTGATGCTTGCTCAAGCTCTTCTGGCGTTAGCGGTGGTAGCCTAGCTTCTGTTACAGGGGGCGGAGCGGCAACAGCAACGGGCGCCACATTTCGTATTGGCGTAATAGACTTCGGTTTCGTGGTCTCTGCTTTATTAATTGGTGGGGGAAGCATGTCTTTAGTCACGCTGCTTTCATTATTCAACACCACGATGTTTCGAATGACATTTTGCAACTGACGTACATTACCTGGCCACGCGTAACGTTTAAATAGGGCTTGTGTCTCTTTGTCGATAGATTTGAATTTCTTCTTATCTTGCTTCGCGTACAGCTTCAAAAAGTGCTTAGCTAGTGTAACAATGTCACTTCCTCTTTCTCGTAGTGGCGGCATCTCGATAGGCACGACATGGACGCGATAATAAAGATCTTCACGGAATCGACCTTCTTCAACTTCAACCAGTGGATCTCGGTTGGTTGCGCAGATGATTCGAACGTCGACTTTGATTTCTCGGTTACCGCCGAGTGGGGTAAAAGTACCTGTTTGTAAGAATCTGAGGAGCTTTTTCTGCATCTCCAGTTCCATCTCACAAAGCTCATCGAGAAATAAAGTACCGCCATGCGCTTGCATCGCTGAACCTTTGCGGTCTGTTGTCGCGCCAGTAAAAGCGCCTTTAACATGACCGAAGATTTCACTCTCCATTAGATCTCTAGGGATAGCACCACAGTTAATCGCGACAAACGGTTTATTGCTGCGCTGACTTTCTTGATGTATCGCTTCGGCACAGACTTCTTTACCGGTACCACTTTCGCCATTGATGAAGACACTGGCAGTCGTTGGGGCCACTGAATCAATGATCTTGTAAACAGCTTGCATCGGTAAGCAAGAGCCGATGAAGTTATGGAAGCGGTCACGATCGAATTTGGTTTGAATGTCGTCAACAAGGTTTTCGAGCTTGGCTCTACGCAGGTGAAGATTAACCGACGTTTTCAGGCGGTCAGCTTGAATGGGTTTTTCTAAGAAATCTTCCGCACCACGTTGAATTAGATCAACGGCTATATTCACTGAACCGTGTGCTGTGGCGATAATGACCGCGGTCGGAATCTCATTGTCACTGATCCAATCCAAGACTTCTTCGCCCGGCATATCGGGCAGTTTTAGATCGAGGATGACGAGCTGCGGGGCGTGTCTCTCTATAAATGTCTTGGCTTCAGCGCCAGTCTCGACATGAAATATGTCGTATGGCTCATCTTTGACGTACTGTTTGTAAAGTACGGCAAGGGAGGTGGAGTCTTCAACCAACAATACTTTAGGGCGCATTGTATAATTCCTTTTAAAACTTTATCCTAACCAATCAATAACATAGAGGCATGTAAGCATCAATGCGAATAAGGTGTATTTGTTACCTACCGCATGCAATCTTTCCGACTGTTCTACTTATCTTTCCGATTGCATCTAATTCGAAATTGGATTGTTGATATTGTCTATGTTGAGTGTTTTTGTGTCGTATATGGTGTTAGCTAAAACCGGCTTCTTTTCTTGCGATAAGGGCATCGATTGAGCGAACTGCTAAGTCTAGAAGCTCGTCGATCTGGCTAAACGCTAATTCGTGGTTCTGTTCTAAGCATTGCTTTTCAAGCTTTCTAGACAACGTTGAAAGCGGTCGATTACCTAAAGCTAGGGCAGTGCTACCAAGGGTATGAACTTCAAACTCAAGCGCCTCTGAATCGTTTGCGGTCGAGGCTTGTTTAATGGCTGCAATACGTGTTTGTGATTCCTGAACATAATGGTCAATCAAAATTGGAATCACATCAGCACTGGTGTCTTTAATCATCTGCTGCAGAATACTTTCGTCAACAAGTTCGACTTCTTGAATCATGGCGCTGTCGTCTTGGGTACTTAAATTCGTGGGTGTCTCTGTGGTTAAGGCTGAGTTCTTCACATCAATTCCTTTTATTTTGAGAAAACGCAGTATCTTAATTTGGTACCAAATTGCACCGTGATTACTAAGTTTTAGACATTTTTTAGAATAATTTCAACCGCTTGCCCCATAAATACAGTAATTATTTTACAGTGAAATATGGGTAAGGTGAGTTTGCTCTCATCGTTAAGCTAATGATTTTAATGAATTAAGTGTCGTTGGTTCGGTTGGTTATGTGCTTTGATGCATCTGGATGAGTTGTGGAAATAAAAAGGCCGTTGCGATTCAGTGATCACAACGGCCTTAGCTTCTATCTGTATTAAAGGCCATTTACGACAACGCTAAATGACAACGCGATAAACAGCACTCAGCACTCAGCTAAGAGGCTTTATCAATCTTTAACTTTGGGGCGGGCTCTACTTCTTCCTCGCTATTTTCAGTAAAGATTTCAGCAACAGCGCTTCGTTCCAGTTCGCCTTTCAGGTTACCTTCTTCATCGACAACAGGAAGCGAGTAATCACAAGACATTGTGTCAGGCAGAACTTCTTCAATTACAGCGTCAGGCAACACCGCTGGCACTTCTTCGTAAATCTCTTCACTGAAGTCATGCACTGAGGAATCTTCAACCGCATCTTGAAGACTTTCTTGGGTCACTAAGCCCTGATAGCCGTCATCGGTCACGTGATAAGCGTAATCGTTTTTCAGCATCTTCATCTGAGCCAGAGCACCTTCAATGGTTTCCGAAGTAATGCGGTAAAGAGGAGGCTGCATAACAGTTTCAACCGTAAGTGCGCGTGCTCGGTTTACGTCTTTTACGAACGCTTCTACATAATCATCTGCAGGGTTCAACAGAATCTCATGAGGCGTACCTTGTTGGACTAATTCACCATCTTTCAAAATCGCGATTCTGTCACCTAAACGAAGTGCTTCATCGAGATCGTGGGTAATGAAGATAATGGTTTTGTGAAGCTTCTCTTGAAGTTCGATCAGCTGATCTTGCATTTCGCTTCGAATCAAAGGGTCAAGCGCCGAGAAGGCTTCATCCATGAGTAGAATTTCAGCGTTGGTACACAAAGCTCGTGATAAACCGACACGTTGTTGCTGACCACCAGAAAGTTGAGCAGGGTACTGATTACCGTAACCTTTCAAGCCAACGGTTTCGAGCCACTCATTAGCCTTGGCTAAACGGTCTTCTTTCTTGATGCCTTGAACTTCCAATCCGTATGCAACGTTTTCAACCACAGTACGGTGAGGCATTAAGCCAAAGCGTTGGAAAACCATCGACATTTTGTGACGGCGAAACTCTTCAAGCTCTTTGGTGTTGAGGCTCATTACATCAATGCCTTCAACCGTGATCTTACCTTGAGTCGGGTCAATGAGACGGTTGAAGTGTCGGATTAATGTAGACTTACCAGAACCTGAAAGGCCCATGATAACGAAGATTTCACCGCGGTTGATCTCGAGGTTAATCTCTTTCAAACCGACGGTATGCCCAGTATCTGCCAATATGTCGTCTTTGTGTTCACCATTTGTCACACGGTTCATAACAGACATCGGCTTTGGTCCAAACACTTTGTAAAGACCACTAATTTCAATCAATGGTTTAGTCATGCTTTAACCCTCCTAGGTGCGCATTCGTTCTACGCGCATAAGCCTGCGAAGCTCGGTCAAATAGAATCGCGAGGGCAACGATGGCAAAGCCGTTCATCAAGCCTAATGTGAAGTATTGGTTGGTGATCGATTTAAGCACCGGTTGCCCTAAGCCTTTAACACCGATCATCGACGCGATAACCACCATAGAGAGCGCCATCATGATAGTTTGGTTGATACCCGCCATAATGGTTGGCATCGCTAAAGGCAATTGAACGCCCCACAAACGTTGTTTCTTACTCGCGCCAAACGCTGTTGCCGCTTCTAACACTTCTTTGTCGACCAAACGAATGCCTAAGTTGGTTAGGCGGATCACCGGTGGAATTGCATAGATAACTACTGCGATAAGGCCAGGGATCTTACCGATGCCAAGCAGCATAACCACAGGGATAAGGTATACGAACGCAGGCATGGTTTGCATGATATCGAGTAACGGGGTAACGATTGACTGCACTCGATTAGAACGTGCCATCGCAATACCAATAGGGATTCCGAGGAATATTGAAACTAGGGTACACACAGTAATGATGCTGAGTGTCCGCATTGTATCTTCCCACATTCCAAAGTAACCAATGAGAAGCAATGAAACCACACAACCTAGTGCCAGTTTCCAAGAGCGACTCGCGGCATACACCAAGCCGGTGCACACGCCAAGAACGATAATCCACGGGGTGGAAATGAGGAGTTTTTCAAACCAAACAAGGAAAGAAAGAAGAGGGTCAAATAATGATTCAATCATTTCGCCGTATTCACGGGAAAATTCGCGGTAAGCGCCATCTAGCGCCTTTTTAATTGCTCGCAAATCAGAGCGTTCCATTTCAGGAAAGCTTGATAACCAATTGCTGTCAGCCATTTTATATCCTTATAGTTCGGCGTCTTTAAGTTCGTCTTAAGTCGCTGTTGAATAACGAGCGAGTTAGACGGTTTCAGTCGCGATAACGCTTAACATCATCGTGACTGAAACTTAGGACTCCGAATATTGAATAACATCAAGTATAGCGACGTTATTTATTCCTATTATTTTCATCTATTTAGCAAGAGCGATTACAGCTCTGCTTCTACTTTTTTCGCGACTTCTTGAGATACCCATGGGTGCCAGATTTCTGGGAATTCACTCAAGAAATGGATACTCGCTTCTTCTCCGTCCGCTTGGTTGTCTTCCATCCAAGCAAGAAGTGAGTTCATTTTGTCGTTGGTGAAACCACGTTTAGTGAAGTAGTCGTAAGCCTCTGGTGCTCTTGATGCGAAGTCTTCTGTCGTGACGGTGTGAACAGGTGAAGGCGGGTACATGGTTGCTTTAGGGGAATCACAGTCTTCCTTAGTGGTACAGTTCAAAAACTCCTGTTCATTGACGCCACTACCAAAGTCAACTTTGACCATATCGTATTTACCTAGCACCGCGGTTGGTGCCCAGTAATAACCAAACCAAGCTTCTTCACGTTCATAAGCTTTCGCGATAGATCCAGATAAGCCGGCACTCGAGCCTGGGTCCACAATAGTGAAACCACTCTCTTCTAGGTCAAGAGCTTCAAACAAGTTACCGGCACTGATTTGACAGTTCCAACCTGCTGGACAGCTATAAAATGCAGATGTATCTGGGTCTTCTGGGTGTTTAAACAAGCTAGCGTTTTTGCGGACGCCTTCAATGGTTGCCATTTCTGGGTATTGCTTAACCAAATAAGCGGGAACCCAAAAACCTTCTTCACCACCGTTTACGAGGGCTTTACCTGCGTAGCGGAGACGTTTCTCTTGGACACCTTTATCGAGTGCGTCTTTGAGGCTGTTACTCCATAGTTCTGGTGCAACATCTGGTTGGCCTTTTTCAATCATCGACGTGCCAGTTGGCATTGTGTCACCAGGGATGAGTTCGGCATCACAACCATAACCGTGTTCTAGGATGAATTGGTCAATGTTGGCGATTAAAGTTGCAGAGTTCCAGTTCATATCTGCGATTGTTACGCTGCCACATTCACCAGCGTTAGCATGACCACTGGCTGCTGCAACTAACAAAAATACGGAGCTTAACTTGTATTTCATATTGAGTTTCCTTTCTCTTTAATGATACAACCAAGCTAATCAAGGTCTGTTGACTAACTAAATTGCTCGATGGTGATCCTTTCCGTGTATTTGAACCATTTGAGCAGAAGGAGGGATGGCGGGAATATGAATAGATAAACCAACAAAGCATAAAGTGTGATTTGCTTGATTTATCCACTGTGTTTCACAGCCATCGGATAACTTTGTCAAACTATTACAAATTCGTCAAAAACCACCTCTATTTATAATCTTAGGGAATATTCGTACGAATTCCATCTTTGATGCGATTTGCATGGTGCTTTAACCGTCTGTGTCACATTACCGCTAAAGTTAGGTGCAGGGCTGTTGATCTTTGAGTGGTTTTGAAGGTGGTAAGACCATATTCGTGATGTGTGAAATGCGTTGAATGGTTTTTAAAATCGCATCTTTGATGATAATTTCGCCAAAAATACCAAATTTGGTTTGAGGTGAATAAGCTCTGAGCCTAGTTGGGTAGGTGGCCGTCAAGTTTTGAGTGACAGCCGAAAATCAACGCCGAAAAATCACATTGGTAGGTTCAAAAACTCATTTTGATATAGCTTGTTCGCCAAGCGGTCACGGAGCTTAGAAGGAAGAAATCTCATCCGGTTGACCTGTCGAACCAGTTCTTGAGCAAAGCTTGGGTTGTTCTTCATGTTCATCACGCAACCCATCAATGTAATGCTTTGAGCATCGAGAAGTTTCTTCGCTTGTTCTAGATGATGAGTCGACGTTTCACCATAGGCGACAACAAGCAGTGCACAGTCACAAGCACTGGCAACCGATTGAGCAGGAATATTCCCCTTGTTGATATTAAGCAGTGGTGACGTATCAATGATCACACGGTCGTATTTTCCTAACCATTGAGTCACCGCTTTTTTCAGTGTCGCAGGATCTTTATAAGCGAGTTGAGTTGATGCGACTTGTGGAGCAGGTACGCCAATGAACATACGATGAGATTCAACGTGCTCAATAAGTTGACCGGATTGATCCTCTTCAAGCATGTGTAAGTTCTTAAAGGCAGAGTTGAACAAGTTGAGGTCAACATACAGCGTAGAGTGACCCGCTAATAGGAAACGTTCGGCCAATGCCGTAGCAATAGATGTTACGCCGTCACCTGAATGACAAGCGGTGACACAAATAGAGCGTTGTCCATTCAGTTCAGAAGCTAAGTACAGCTGTTCAACTTCGGCATGCGTTGCTGAAATAGTCATTATAACGCTCCTATTAACACGATAGTGGTCGTAATACGCAGGATGTCATCTAAACCAACACGTGCTTTCTCGATAAAGCTTTCACGACGGTCGGGGATATAAATCGTATCACCTGCACGCAATACCGGAAGGTTGTAAATGTTCGCGGTTTTACTGAACTCAACAAGGTCAAAGGTGCGCGCTTGGCCTTGGCAGCAAGACATGTTCACAATCGTAATTTTCTCGACGTAAGCGTTATCAGTAGGGCCTGCCGCTTCTGCCAAGATATCTAAGATGGTCATGTTGTCGTTAAACACATAACGACCGGGATTGTTGATAGCCCCAAGCACTCGAACGGTTTCTTCTTTGGGTGTATCTAGCCAGTTCTTACCTTTCTCTGGGATATAAATGGTGTCGCCAGTGGTTACGTTTGGCAGTAATGATTCATCACCCGTTTCAAAGTACAGTGATAGGTTCAGTTTGCTTACTTTAGAGTAAGTTTTGTCGCGGTGTGTGACACGAACATTGTGTATGTCGGCATCTTTAGTTGGACCATCAGCCGCTGACAGTATGTCTAAGAAATGCATGTCTTTAGTAAAGCGGTAACGGCCGGGTGCATTCACTTGTCCGAAGATATAGATTGATGCGTCTGAGCTTTGACGAACCCATTGTGATTTGTTGTCCGAAGGATCTTGTGGTAAATCGTGAACACGCACGATAGAACCCGCACGAATGTATGGAAGTTGATCGCGTGGCGCGCCATTTCGAATGAAGTCATCAAGATTAAACACAACCATCTTTCTACCCGTCACGACTTCAATTTTTGACGTATCCGCTCGTAATGTCGGGCCGCCAACATGAGCTAATAATCCCATGAAGTTCATTTCATCTGACCATTCGATACGACCAGGTCGGTTCACTTCACCAATGACATTAACCGCTCTGTCTGGTGCAATCTTCAACCAAGACTTCTCGTTCATGTCGGTTTTCTCTGGAACGAAAATCGCGTCACCGGCTTTAATACTCGGTGGGTTAGAGTTAGGTAGGCCTTCGGTGTACGCCGCCAAATCGAATTTAATCACTCTGCCATCGGCTTTGATCACACGTATTTGACGTGATTCTGCAAATCGAGTCGGACCGCCAGCATTCGCAAGGATATCCATAAAGGTCGCGTCTCTTTTTCCTTCAAAAGCGCCGGGCGCAGCAACTTCACCCATCACGTAAACCATATTGGCACCAGACTTAATCTCTTCTTCTTGCTTAGGCACAAAAATGGTTGAGCCGGGACGAAGAACAGGCAACAAACTTTCATCACCAGAGTCTAGGTAGCGTTTAAGGTTGAATAGAGTAGGCGTGTTGTTAGAGATGACACGGATTTGCTCGACACTGGCATAGCGAGTCACACCGCCCGATCGCATCAGCACATCAACAAGGTCAGTGTTTTCTTTGTACGTGAATGACCCTGGTGCGTTTACTTCACCAAATACCTTAATCGCATTGCGAGAGTCGGCACTGTCACCCGA
Organism: Vibrio sp. FE10; assembly: GCF_030297155.1. Taxonomy (NCBI): domain Bacteria; kingdom Pseudomonadati; phylum Pseudomonadota; class Gammaproteobacteria; order Vibrionales; family Vibrionaceae; genus Vibrio; species Vibrio apostichopi. The sequence continues at coordinate 1,894,129 of NZ_AP028067.1, forward strand.
GTTAGCAAGTTTGGCTGGATCAAACTCTTGTTCAATATTACCAACAAGCGGAGAAGCGGGAACGAACAGCGAATCAAGTGATTGCAGTGTCGGTAAGTTAGCTTCATCCCCAGAATCTAGAAAACGTTTGTAGTTGAACTCTTTTTTATCAGAGCCACGTTTTAAGATCAGTTTGTCTAACTGCGCACCTGAACGTAAACCGCCCGCTGCGTACAGTGCCATTTGAACACTTGAGCCGAGCGCTAACGTGTATTCGCCCGGTTCTTTCACATAACCTTGTACCGAGATGATGATTTGTTGCTCTTTCACATACACGGATGCGTTTGATAGGTCTTTGTAAGCCGATGCTAAAGATTCAAGAACGACTTTGTTTAGTTGCTCATTGTTGTAACCTGCCACGAATACCGCTCCGACTTCAGGAAGGGTAATTCGTCCACGTTTATCAACTTGGAATCCAGTATTGAGAGTGCTTTCACCAGGAACATTAACTTGGATAAGGTCACCGACTTGTACCGCATCAGAAAACTCATCATTAGCTTGAACGAAACTCGCGAAGCACAATGAGAATGTGATGAATAAAGTGATTAGTGATTTCATAGTGCACCTCCCATCTTCGCTGCGTTTTCAGGCGAGATAACTTCAATACTCACTCGACGGTTGGTCAGTAGGGTGCCGTCAGATTCACCCTCAAAAAGTGGCACCGTTTCACCGACAGATACGGCTTTGATTCGTTGTGGGCTTAGGCCAAAGATAGTGAGGTAGCGTTCGACTTGTTTTGCGCGTCCTAGTGCCAATTTATCGTTGTACTCTTCAGAACCTGTCGCATCTGCGTGTCCTGTAACAATAAGGTCTAAAGATTTGTTTTCTTTTAAAATGTAAGACGCTTCAGCCAGTTTACCCATGTATTTAGGATTCACTTCGGTAGAATTTTGCGCGAATTGGTTGTCAACATTGAGCAGTTCATACAGTTGTTGAATCACAGATAACTGCATGCGGAATTGGTTTTCGTTTTTAGGTGGTTCACAGCGCGCCTGAGAGGTCACATAGTCGAGTTGCACCTCAAGTTCGTTAAGACGTTTTCTTTGGATAACAAGGTCGTTGGCTGCATCTAACAGAAGACCACCTTGGAGTTCTCGTGCGATTCGGTTTTGTTTTTGAATGGCTTGAACAACAGCAGCAGGGAAGCACCAACGCGCACCTTCTTGGATCAACGCATCTAAATGCAGTTTTGCCAGTTGCCAATCAAAACGCAGTCCATGTTCAGGACCAAGAGGCTCGTCGGGCATGACAGGAGAGAAGTCAGAATTTTGATAATTGAGTGAGTCATAGCTTTCTGCTAAACCGCCAGTGCCTTGTTCTGGGTAACTCGTGCAACCCAGAACTAGGACAGACAGAGAAAGGGCTATGTAGTTTTTGAGTTTTTTCATGCCAACGTCCTTTGTTTTTTCTTTTTATTATTATTTTTAGTTACTTCTAGCTTAGTGGATCCTCATGAATTGGTAGGATTTTTTGAATTCACAGGGATAGCGTGGCCAATGCGTAGAAGCTTCATGATTTCTAAAGGCTGACCAGATACATTTTCTAAGCGCATATTTCGTTCGCGTTCAGTTAATCGCTTAAACATGTAGACAATTGCACCCACGCCTGATGAATCAAGAAATTGAACTTCACTGAAATCAACTTCAATTTCTTGGTGGCCGTCATTTGAAATCACATCATCAATATCGGTCTGTGCGTCGCGGCTACCTGCTGCGTCTAAATCACCAAAAATCGAAAGAGTCAGTGTCGTTGTGTTTAAGTCAATTTTGCGTAATTCCATAGTCTTATCTCCTTTAATGTATGAAATTACGATTGCACTGAATGTGCCAACTTTTATGTTATGTATTTTCAATAACTTAGGCGCAACTTCGGTTTAGATGTCATATTGAGAAATAGAACTTCTCAATATGAGAACGAATAATGAGTGGATTTTTGAGAGTTACCAGGTATTAATTTGATGAATGTAAGTCGAGATTATTAATAATGTTGACGTTTGGATCGCATCGTTTATTTAATTCCTGATATCAACTTTGTTGAACACATAGGATGAAAGGAGTGAAAAATACGGAGTGAACAATGAGGTTAACCAAACTGGCTATGGCAACGTTGTTGGCGTGTGGTCTGCCTGCACATTCATCTTATTTGCCGCCCGAGCAATTGGTACTCGCTAATACCTATCAACAAGGTATCGATGTCTCTCAATATTGGAAAAGCGAAAAACTGGACGGCATTAGAGCGTTGTGGGACGGAGAGCATTTATATACGCGCAACGGAAATCGAATTTATGTCCCTAAGTGGTTTGTCGAAAAACTGCCTAAAGTTCACCTAGAAGGTGAGTTATGGGCAGGGCGAGGTAACTTTCATGTTGTTCAATCAACCGTATTAGACCATACGCCCAGCGACACGGCCTGGCGACAAATCGACTTCATGCTTTTCGATATGCCTGGTGCCGCAGGAGATTATCAAAAACGTTATTACAACATTCTGCATTGGGCGAGTGTCATCGATGAAAAGCATATTGGGTACATCGAACATTTCCCAATACCCAATGAAGAGCTGTTATTCCAGCAATTAGACAACATCGATGAAGGGAATGGTGAAGGCATCATGCTTCGTAAGATCACCAGTCGTTATCAAGCAGGAAGAAGCAATGATTTACTCAAACTTAAGAGACACCATGACGCTGAAGCGACCGTTATCGGTTACAAGGGAGGAACTGGGAAATACAAGGGAATGATGGGCTCGATATTAGTGCACACGGAAGAGGGCGTTGAATTTTATATTGGGAGTGGGTTTAGCGATAAAATGAGGTTGGCACCACCAGAAATCGGCAGTCGAATTACCTTCCGCTATAACGGCTTTACGCAAAACGGAAAGCCCAAGTTTGCACGCTTTGTTCGAGAAAAGAGTGAGTATTAATAAATCAGGGCAGTAACTGTATTCAAACTAGAGAGTTTAAAATTAACAGAAACAAAAAGAGCCCTGATCATTCAGAGCTCTTGAGGTTCATTTTTATACTGGATCTAGTTTGCAATTAGCTGCCAATTATTAACGAGAACTAAACTCTAGCTGTACGTCATCATCTTGCTTATGCATCCAGTGCAGACGCATACCCAACATAATGGCTGCAGACGTAAGACCAACAATGAAACCAATCCAGAAACCATGTGCACCCATAGGTTCAACTATCCAATCTTTCATTCCTAAGACGTAACCGATCGGAAGACCAAGTAGCCAGTAGGCAACGAAGGTAATGTTGAAGATAGAGCGCATGTCTTTGTATCCGCGTAACGCACCCGCCGCAATCACTTGAATTGCATCCGTACATTGATATACCGCAGCGAACAACAGTAGTTGCATGGCAACGGTAATAACCGCTGTATTTTCAGTGTAAAGCAACGAGACTTGCTCTCTGAACAGTACGGTTAGCGCGGCTGTCATAAACGCCGTCACCAATCCAACAATAATGCCCACATGTGTCGCTATTCTTGCACCTTCTGTGTTGTTTTGACCCAATTTATGGCCAACACGAATACTTACCGCAGCGCCGATACTCATTGGAATCATGAACACGAGTGAAGAGAAGTTAATCGCGACTTGGTGCGCGGCAACAATCAGTGAGCCTAACGGTGCCACTAATAAAGAAACGACTGCAAATAGGGTTACTTCAAAAAAGATTGCAGCGGCGACAGGGAAACCAAGTCTGAACAAACGGATTTGCGCTTTTAACTGTGGTTTATGGAACGTGCCAAAGATATTAATTTTCGCTAAACGCTTCGATGTTAAAACATAAGCAAACAATAAAGCGAACATCACCCAATAGACGATTGCCGTCGCTACGCCACAACCCACGCCACCAAGAGCAGGTGCGCCTAGTTTTCCGTATACAAACATCCAGTTAAGCGGGATGTTTAATAGTAAGCCGATAAAACCGATAACCATTGCCGGCTTGGTTAAAGACATACCATCCGTAAAACTTCTTAACGTTTGGAACAGCAAAAATGCAGGCACAGCAAACATCACAGCATTCATATAGCCGATGGTTTTGTCTGCCATGAGCTGTTCAATGTCCATCCATTCCAGTATCAGCTGCGTTTGAAAAAGCACACCAATGATAGGAAGGGAGATGACTAGCGCTAAAAACGCACCTTGTTGAATCTCAAATGGGATCTTTACTTGGCGACCCGAACCATTCAGTTGTGCCACTACAGGAACAAGCGCCATTAATAGGCCAACACCAAATAGAATGGATGGTAGCCAAATACTTGCTGCAATCGAAACCGCCGCCATATCGATAGCGCTTACGCCACCGGCCATAACGGTATCAACAAAACCCATTCCGGTTTGTGCAACTGATGCGATCAAAACCGGAGTCGCAAGTTTGATTAAATTAGAGGCTTCTTCTTTGTAACGATGCACAAACAACTCCAAATAAGAGAGAAAATTAGAATAATAGCGTAGGAATAGACATTCTGAAGGAATCAGAGACACTGATCTTGAGCTTCCACTGGACGAATCATAAAGAAATGTCACAATACTTGCTATGAAAAACTGTTATTAGGGCGTGTTGATCTTTCGAGCTGATTTTTGCAGCGAGTTGCTGGGCATTTATACAAGGCAGAGGCGTCGATGTGTAGCTAGCCTACATGAGAAGCCGATAACGTAGTAAAAATGACCAGCAAACGCTGCCCGAAGGGTTCGGCTAAAAGCGTTTTACTCTTTGTTGAGGGAGATTTACTTAGAATGACTAGGCTACTTCCCCCTCGCCGCGATTAAAACGCTTTTATCTCGAACAAAATTTAACCACGAAAGGTCAACACGCCCTAGAATACTAAATAGGAATCTTATGTTTACAGGTATCGTTCAAGGCATGGCTACACTGGTTGCCATCAACAAAAAAGAGTTGTTTCAAACTCATACCATTGAGTTAAACGATGAGATGATTGAAGGATTAGCGATTGGTGCTTCAGTCGCTCATAACGGTTGTTGCTTAACCGTTACTGAAATCTCAGGTAACCAAATCTCATTTGATCTCATGCAAGCAACACTAAGGCTCACCAACTTAGGTCAACTCAATGTTGGTGACCAAGTAAACGTCGAGCGCGCCGCTAAGTTTGGTGATGAGATTGGCGGTCACAGCATGTCTGGGCACATCGCACTCATGGCTAAGTTAGTCGAAGTAATTAAAACGGAAAACAACCGTACACTTTGGTTCGAACTGCCAGAAGCATCGATGAAATATGTTCTGAGCAAAGGCTACATTGGCGTCGATGGTTGTTCATTAACGATTGGTGAAGTGGAAGACAATCGTTTCTCTGTCCATCTCATCCCAGAAACTTTGAATCGCACTCTGTTTGGTGGCCGTGAAGTAGGGGATGATGTGAACATCGAATTCGACCCTCAAACACAAGCTATCGTTGATACCGTAGAACGCGTACTTGCAAATCAGAAGTAACCTGAACGACAAGGTTTATGGCTTGAGTAATTAAGATATCGTTATAAATAGTAAAAAGAGCACATCAGGTGCTCTTTTTTGATCGTGGCTGAACCGAAAAATGATTTGTCAGAAAACCTGTTCATCGTCTGCATCAATCGAGAGATTAATTCTATCTCTCGCTTCATCTACCTGCATGTCGAGGTGGATTGCATTGCAACACGCGGGACAATCGTCGTAGAAGTCTTGGCTACCATTGGAAGCGTCGAGCGTTATGCTGATGGCGTGCCCACAATGAGGGCAGGAGACATGTTTCTCGGTGTATTTATGCATGGCGAATTCTCCTCACTGTAACTTTTATCAATTGCAGTAGCGTTTCTCAATCTTAGTCGCTTATATCAAACCTAGTATCTTGTATCAAACCAGATAGCTTGTATTGAACCGAGTAGCTGATATCGAACGTGCTTGTTGTTATCGATCTAGCTTGTATGGTTCTTGGTCAACTACTGTGATTATTATTAAACAGCCTGAATCTTCTGAATACACGCTTCGGTTTGTGCTAAATACTCGCCGCCAAATTGGTTGCAGTGATTAAGAAGATGGTACAAGTTGTAAATGTCTTTCCGATCAGTATAGCCAACGTCGAGCGGCATGACGCTTTGGTAACCTTCATAAAACTCTTTAGGGAAGCCTTCGAACAATTCGGTTAACGCCAAATCACACTCATGGTCACCCCAGTAGCAAGCTGGGTCGTAACAAATTGGGCCAAACGCGGAATTGGCGACATTGCCATTCCAAAGATCGCCATGAAGTAAAGAAGGACGAGGGTTGTGGCCTGCAAGTCGCATATTCACCACGTCGACAATATCGTCGATGTCACCAAACTCAATGCCTTTTTCTTTCAGAAGTTGCAGTTGAAAACCGATGCGCTGTTCTGAGAAAAAACGGCCCCATTTTTTATGCCATGGGTTGGGCTGTAGGGTGCTGCCGATATAATTATCTTGATCGCAACCAAACTCTTTTTGTTCGCCCCATCGGTGCAGTTGTGCCAATTGAACACCAAAGTCATAGCTATTATTGCCGGTTTCTAAAGGCTTAGTCGGTAGGTAATTGAGGATAATGAACGAGCACTCCTTGGTTTTACCAATAAGCACAAGCTCTGGGACATAGACGGTGGAGGTATTTCTTAATAGACGTAGGTTCTCAGCTTCAATCTCAAATTTTGGGAGAAATTCCCGCTGATTCACTTTTACAAAGTAACGTTCATTACCATCACTGATCATATAGCAATCGTTAATGTCACCACCAGGCACCTTAGTACGTTCAGTTATCTGAAAGTTAAATAAAAGGGTGTCTGAAAGCTGTTGAGAAATGGCCTGCCACATAGGAAATCCTCACAGAACTGTTAGTTTAAAAGACTAAATACAATTAGTTTAATAGCAATAGTTTAGGATAAATCTGAGCATTTTATAGACGTTCTGGTCAATGTTCTTAGCTCTTATTCATATCAATATGCATCAATTACTGGATTTGTGAACTCGGACTGTCTCAATGCCTTTGATATAACGAAAGAAATTATACTCTGCTAGGTCGCCAACAGTTTGGAACTGGCATCACATCTGCACCTGATAAGATGCTGGTTAAGTGGAAAAGAAGAGGCGGATTGGTATCGTCTACACGTTACCTTATTTGGTTCTAATAAGATGGTTAGTACTCGTTAGACATTAAGTAGGATGTCAGCATGGCATCGAATCACGTTCTGTTGGTCTTTTCACCATGCCTCGTTCGATGGTTTGATTGATGCTTGAGCGATTGATTTAAATTTGAGCTTAAATGCTAACAAGGATCATTTAAATGCGACTTTTAATAATAAAATGATGACAAATGACCTAATTTACATAGTATTAGCCAAGTACGTATTAATCTACTCTTGAGCTTAAAACGGAGATTTATTGTGGTTGTAGAAACCGATGGCTACTTAGCTTTAATCGAGCACCTATCATTCAACCTGGATGTATTCACCAAAGGTACTGGTGATACTGGCACTGAAAGTGTCGAAGATATTGTAACGGACATGATTTCAAGCAACATCATGGCTATTTTCGAGCAAAACCCAGAATTGCATGCCAGCGTTCGTTTTCAATTGTTGAAAGAGGCCGATGCTGTTGTGGCTGATTTAGGTGAAGTTTTGGCTGGTGTTTGGTCTAAGAAAGCGACAAACGAGCAGATTGTTTTTCTTGATGAATACATCGCGTTAGTGAAAAACTTGTTTGACACTGCCGTTGCTAAATACGACTAAGATTAGTGGTTGCTGACGTTAAATCAATGCAATTAAAGTCAGACAAACTTCAAACTATATACGTCTAAAGTGCCAGAATTTTGAAGCCCAATAGGGGTTATCAAGCCTTGAGATAATCACGCCTTTAGACGTAGACGCATGTAGGAACTGTTTGTTTCCCAGATAAACACCTACATGTCGAACCTTTGGTGAGGTTTTGAAAAAAACCAGATCACCGCTTATCGCTTGTTCATACGCGATTTCTTTTCCTTGTTGACTCTGATCTTTTGTCGTCCTTGGCAGTGCTTGCTGGGTCGCATTTTGTACTGCAATTTGAACGAATGCAGAGCAATCAACACCTCTAAATGACGCGCCACCAAAATGATAAGGCACACCTTTCCACTGGTCATACACGCTCATATAAGCATTAACAGTCAATTGTTCTGACTTTGATAAGGGTTTCTGTGCGGTTTGACTGAAGTGAGAGGGAGGTGGTGTCGAGCTACATGCAGCTAATGTTGCGAAAGTTATTGTAACTGCAAGCATTTTTCTGAATTTCATATGTAACTCTTCTGAAAAAAAAATGAAATAAAAACGTCATCAAGGACTTCTAGTATACGAACTAACTTAAGGATATCTCTTTTCGTAGTCAAACTGGATTTCACATGCCCGACACAAATTTATCAATAAAACCCTCACGTTATACATTCTCGCTCATCCAAACCGTTAGTGCTGTCTTTATTTCCATTCTTTTACTTGTCAGTTTTTTATCAATGGTCAGCATAAGAGGCGTTGAACGAGTAGGCGGATATTTCGATACGCTATCGGAGCAGGCTTTACCGCTTGCACTTCACAACGCGGAATTAACTCAGAGCGTATTAGAGCAAGTCAAACTCCTCACTTACAGTACCCAATCAACCGACTTAGATACGCTAAATGCAACACGAGGATCTATTGATCAACTTGCTTCCGAGAGTAACGCAACGCTAGAGGAACTCCTTTTTATCTCCCAATCTTTTCCTGATGCGATCTCTCTAGAACAACAACAGAACCTTATCGACGATATGGCGCAACTGCAAACCATGACCAACAAGGTTCTGTTAGCCCAGATTGAGATTCAAAATAAACAAAACCTGATCGACAGCAAAATGGGCGAGTTCCGTTACGGTGTCGGTTCTATCGGACCTGAAATGAACCGTATCAGTTCGTTTTTGGTGGAAGATAATCCAGAAGCCAATGATGCAGCGAATCGTTTCACTTCAAGTGCTTCAGCAATGGCAAATACCTTCTTGATGTTGATGATGCAATCTGATATCGAGAAAGCAGAAGACGAATATCGCCAATTGAGAAATCGAATTGCGGGTCTTAATTTGGCTTACAGTGATTTTGCAGATTGGCACCCAGACATTGCTGAATTCGCAAGCCTAACCGCACCTTATGAAATGGTAAAAGAGGGCTTCACTGAAGAAGGTGTTATCAAGCAACTGCTATTGAAATTAGAGTTAGTTCAACAACAAGAGCAAAATCTCGCTGAAGTGATTTCTTTAGCGAACACCGTCATCAACACACTCAACCAATTATCTTCTACCGCTTCTCAGTTGATTGATGAGAGCGAGCTAGTCGTTAATCAGACCATTACCAATATTGACCGAGTGTTGTTTATCAGCGGCTTGGTGATCGCCGTAATCATCGTGATTTCATGGTTAGTGTTACGTCGCTGGGTCAACAAAGGCCTGAAAAATATTACGCAACAACTGAGCTTGCTTGCAGAGCATGATTTCTCAAAACAAAGTGCATTGGTTGGCCCATTAGAATTACAAGTGATTGCCTCGAAACTGAATACCGTTGTCGATTCAACAGCAGATTCCGTGCGCTTGGTGACTCGTAACTGTGAAACGCTTTACCAAACTGCAGAAGTAAGCCATGACGCAGCGGAACAAACTAATTCGAGCTTAAATGAGCAGAACGAATCGTTGCAGAACATGATTACAACGATTACTGAACTTGAAGCATCGATTGGTGAAATTGCACGCATTTCGAATGCATCCAATGACGACGCGCAACTTGCTGAAAACGAATCGGTAACTGGCAGCCAAGTTGTCGGGCTCAATCAACAACGCCTGCAAGCTTTAGAACACTCTTTAAGTACGAACGAAGAG